>NZ_JBEAHX010000006.1:0-256561 GCF_040062145.1 Klebsiella sp. JN_Kp121 | reverse complement strand
CCTGCACGACCCACCAATGTAAAAAGGCGCCCTAAAGGCGCCTTTTTGCTATGCGTCATTCTCCACAATCATCTCCATGTTCGCACTACGCTTACCGTGACTCCATAGCGCACGAACCGGTAGCCCGGGAAGATGCGAGCATCGTCCCCGGGGAATACAAAATTCATCACGACATTTCGCTTGCGATCGGCTATCTTGTTTAGCATATAAAACATAGTGACCGTATTAAGGCGATACAAAGCGATATTTACGGTTTCAAAGTTAAGCCAGTAAAACGAGATTGCATGATGAGCGTAATGTTTGATCCTGAAACGGCGATTTATCCTTTCCCGCCAAAACCACAACCGTTGAACCGTGACGAAAAAGTGTTTTACCGCGAGAAAATTAAACGCCTGCTGCGTGAACGCGACGCCGTGATGGTGGCGCATTACTACACCGATCCTGAAATTCAGCAACTGGCCGAAGAGACCGGCGGCTGTATTGCCGACTCGCTGGAAATGGCGCGTTTTGGTGCGCGTCACCCGGCCTCCACGCTGCTGGTTGCCGGAGTGCGTTTTATGGGCGAAACGGCCAAAATTATTAGTCCGGAAAAGACCATTCTGATGCCGACGCTGAATGCGGAGTGTTCTCTGGATCTCGGCTGTCCCATTGATGACTTTAACGCGTTTTGCGATGCTCACCCGGATCGCACCGTGGTGGTCTATGCCAATACGTCAGCGGCGGTAAAAGCGCGCGCCGACTGGGTAGTGACTTCCAGCATCGCCGTGGAATTGATTGAACATCTCGATAGCCTCGGACAAAAGATACTTTGGGCGCCGGACCGCCACCTTGGCCGCTATGTACAGCGCCAGACCGGGGCCGACGTGCTGTGCTGGCAGGGCGCCTGCATCGTCCATGATGAATTTAAAACCCAGGCGCTGGCGCGCATGAAGGGGCTCTACCCCGACGCGGCGATCCTGGTGCATCCGGAATCACCGCAGGCGATTGTCGACATGGCGGATGCGGTAGGATCAACCAGCCAATTAATTGCTGCGGCGAAAAGCCTGCCGCAGCGCCAGCTTATCGTGGCCACCGATCGCGGGATCTTCTATAAAATGCAGCAGGCGGTACCGGAAAAAGAGCTGCTGGAAGCGCCTACGGCAGGTGAGGGCGCAACCTGTCGTAGCTGCGCCCATTGCCCCTGGATGGCGATGAACGGCCTGAAAGCGATAGCGGAAGGGTTAGAGCAGGGCGGCGTTGAACACGAAATTCACGTTGACGCCAAACTGCGTGCCGGGGCATTAATTCCGCTTAACCGTATGCTGGAATTTGCGGCTACACTACGGGGATAACTCATTACCGCGTCGCGTTACGCTTAGGGGATAAAATGGATTTTTTCAGTACGCAGAATATTTTAGTGCATATACCGATCGGCGCCGGCGGCTACGATCTGTCGTGGATTGAGGCGGTGGGGACCATCGCCGGCCTGTTGTGCATCTGGCTGGCGAGCCTGGAAAAGATCAGCAACTATGCCTTCGGCCTGGTGAACGTGACGCTTTTTGCGATCATCTTCTTCCAGATCCAGCTGTACGCCAGCCTGCTGCTGCAGCTGTTTTTCTTCGCGGCGAACGTTTACGGTTGGTACGCGTGGTCAAGGCAGACCAGCGATAACGAAGCGGAACTGAAAATTCGCTGGCTGCCGTTGCCAAAAGCGCTGGCCTGGCTGGCGGGCTGCGTAGTGGCTATCGGTCTGATGACGGTGTTTATTAACCCGGTGTTTGCCTTCCTGACCCGTATCGCCGTCAACCTGATGCAAATGCTCGGGCTGCAGGTGGCGATGCCGACGCTGGAACCCGATGCTTTCCCATTCTGGGATTCCTGCATGATGGTGCTGTCGATTGCCGCGATGGTATTGATGACCCGTAAATACGTTGAGAACTGGCTGCTGTGGGTGATCATCAACGTCATTAGCGTGGTGATATTCGCTCTACAGGGCGTGTATGCGATGTCGCTGGAATATTTGCTGCTGACGTTCATTGCCCTGAATGGCAGCCGGATGTGGATTAACAGCGCGCGTGAGCGGGGTTCTCACGCGCTTTCACGTTAATGGTGATGATGATGCTCATGTCCGGAATGCGCCAGATTCAGGTGGCATTCCGGGCCGCTGCAGGGACGGTACTCCATCTGTACCGTCACATGCTCAATTTCATATTTATGCTCAATAAAATGCTGGATGCTATCAAGTAGCGCATCGTGATCGTGCGGCGGTACGACCTGTACGTGCAGCGTCATCACCGGTTTTTCCCCTACCAGCCAGACGTGAACGTGGTGAACGTCGCGGACTTCAGGAATTGAGCGGCGTAGATCGCGGCCTAATGCTTCGACATCCAGCGAGCGCGGCGCGCCCTCCAACAACTCATTCATACTCTCCTGCAGCAGTCGCCAGGCGCTGCGCAGTACTAAACACGACACCAGCACCGAGAGGATCGGGTCAATCGGCGTCCAGCCGGTCATCAGAATGACGATAGCGGCCACGATGGCGCCGACGGAACCCAATAGATCTCCCAGCACATGCAGTGCCGCCGCGCGGACATTAAGATTACTTTCGGCGCTGCCGCGGTGCAGGATCCAGAAGGCGAGGATATTGGCCAGCAGTCCGGCGACGGCGATGACCATCATGGTTTTTCCCGCCACCGGCTGCGGATGGTTAAAACGCTGTACCGCTTCCCAGAAGATGAAAATGGTAATGACCACCAGGGCGATAGCGTTAACGAAGGCGGCGAGAGTGGTTAAACGCAACCAGCCAAAGGTGTGGCGGCTATTTGGCGGCCGGCTGGCGAAGCGCACCGCCAGCAGAGCGAACAAGAGGGCGGCGGAGTCGGTGAGCATATGTCCGGCATCGGCGAGCAGGGCCAGGGAACCGGAAATGACGCCGCCGATGGCCTCAATAATCATAAAACCGGCGGTTACGATAAAAGCCCAAAGCAGCCGGTTGGCGTTACTGTTTTCGCCAGCAGGGGTCGGTGAATGTGCATGCGCCATGATGTCATCCCTTAATAGTTATCATTATTACACTATGACATCTTACCGAAATTCAGCGAACAAAGGGATCAAGGTGAGCACTGCCACCTCGATCCCTTATCTCACCCGTTTCAATTACTGCGAGGTGCCATCCGTTTTGCTGGCATCGTTGTTCATGCCATTGCCGCTTTCCATTTTTTTATCCGTATCCGGACAGCGTCCATCTTTGCACATGCTGTTTTTATGGACCTCGTCGCTCGACATCCCGTCATGATTCATCGTCGAACCATCAGGATGAAGCATGGTGCCGCCGGAGTTAATTTTGTCGTTATCGACATTATTTGGCGCCACGTTTTCACGGGCATCGGGCGCAACCTGTCCGGCATCAGCGGCGGAATTGGCCTGACCGTTGTTCGATTGCGCGCCGCTATCGGCGGCCAGCGCGGCGCCGCTGGCTAAGCTTAAGGTGGCGGTGAGAAGTAGGGCTGTGAGTTTATTCATATTCATCGGATACTCCTGCTTAGTCGATTTGTTGGCTAAACGCGGCCAACAGAGATGTGCCAGGGATCTGCGGTGCTATGGTTTAACACTCCGCCTTAGCGTGAGGATTTAAAATATAATACTGAAAATAAACATTTAATTGGATGTTGCAGTTAAAAATTGTAGTTGGCTGGCAGGATTTCGCTACTTTATGGCGTATTTTTCCCTAATTCCAGGATTATTCCATCGTCAGTGTAAAATCACGTTTACACTTTTTGACCGAAGAGATAGATTGGAAGGATTGCATTTCATTGTATAAGTATGGCAACGCCTGGAAAGAAGATGAATTATCAGAACGACGATTTACGCATTAAAGAGATCAACGAATTATTACCTCCCGTTGCGCTCCTGGAAAAATTCCCCGCTACCGAAAATGCTGCTAATACCGTTGCACATGCTCGCAAAGCGATTCACAACATCCTCAAAGGCAACGACGATCGTCTGCTGGTGGTAATTGGTCCGTGCTCTATTCACGACCCTGCCGCGGCGAAAGAGTATGCCAGCCGTCTGCTGACACTGCGTGAAGCGCTTAAAGGCGAGCTGGAAATCGTTATGCGCGTCTATTTTGAAAAACCGCGCACCACCGTCGGTTGGAAAGGGCTAATTAACGATCCGCACATGGATAACAGCTTCCGCATTAACGACGGGCTGCGTATCGCGCGTAAGCTGCTGCTGGAAATCAACGACAGCGGTTTGCCAGCGGCGGGCGAGTTCCTTGACATGATCACCCCGCAATATGTGGCGGACCTGATGAGCTGGGGAGCAATCGGCGCGCGTACCACTGAATCCCAGGTGCATCGTGAACTCTCTTCCGGCCTCTCATGCCCGGTTGGCTTCAAAAATGGCACCGATGGCACCATCAAGGTCGCTATCGATGCGATCAACGCTGCTGGCGCGCCGCACTGTTTCTTATCGGTAACGAAGTGGGGCCATTCCGCTATTGTGAACACCAGCGGCAATAGCGATTGCCATATCATTCTGCGCGGCGGTAAAGAGCCGAACTATAGCGCTCAGCACGTTGCCGAAGTGAAAGTGGGTCTGGCAAAAGCCGGTCTGCCGGCGCAAATCATGATCGACTTCAGCCACGCTAACTCCAGCAAGCAGTTTAAAAAGCAGATGGAAGTCGGCGCCGATGTGTGCCAGCAGATTGCCGGCGGTGAAAACGCGATTATGGGCGTGATGATTGAAAGCCACCTGGTGGAAGGCAATCAGAGCCTGGAAAGCGGCGAACCGCTGACCTACGGCAAGAGCGTAACCGACGCCTGCATCGGCTGGGAAGATACCGAGACCATCCTGCGCCAGCTGGCGGATGCGGTTAAAGCGCGCCGCGGCTAGCCTGTACTTTGCCATTGTTGGCTGCGTTCGCGTTAGGCCTGCAATGGCTAAAAATAAAAAAGCGTGGGAAATCCCACGCTTTTTTTATGGCTGAAATTATTCAGTCGCTTATTACTTCGCTTTACCCTGGTTAGCGACAGCCGCGGCCTTCGCAGCGATTTCGTCAGCATTGCCCAGGTAGTAGTGTTTGATCGGCTTGAAGTTTTCATCGAACTCATACACCAGCGGTACGCCGGTCGGGATGTTCAGTTCGAGGATCTCGTCTTCGCCCATGTTGTCGAGGTATTTCACCAGCGCACGCAGGGAGTTACCGTGAGCGGCGATAATGACGCGCTCGCCGCTTTTCAGGCGCGGCAGAATGGTTTCGTTCCAGTAAGGTACGACACGGTCAATGGTCAGCGCCAGGCTCTCGGTGGTCGGCAGTTCCGCATCGGTCAGCTTCGCGTAACGCGGATCGTGGCCCGGATAACGTTCGTCATCTTTGGTCAGTTCCGGCGGGGTGACGGCAAAGCCGCGACGCCACTGTTTAACCTGCTCGTCGCCATACTTCTCAGCGGTTTCGGCTTTGTTCAGGCCCTGCAGCGCGCCGTAGTGACGTTCGTTCAGTTTCCAGGATTTCTCAACCGGCAGCCAGGCCTGATCCAGTTCGTCCAGCACGTTCCACAGGGTGTGGATGGCACGTTTCAGCACGGAGGTATAAGCAAAATCAAAGCTGAAGCCTTCTTCCTTCAGCAGTTTACCCGCCGCTTTCGCTTCGCTAACGCCTTTTTCAGACAGGTCAACGTCGTACCAACCGGTGAAACGGTTTTCGTTGTTCCATTGGCTCTCGCCGTGACGAACTAGTACCAGCTTAGTTACAGCCATTCTCTTACTCCTCCTACACGCAACCCGACTACTGTGGTGTATGTGTTTATTGATTGATAACTATTCTCATTATATTGCCGTGATTTGCCTCACGGCAATGCTTATCCCTAACCATAGCGAAAATAGTGACGCAGTGTAAGATGCTTGTAAAACACCGGTTAGTTTTTTGTCTTTTAGCGGTGCAAATTACAGCAAAAAGGCGAAAAAAAACCCTCCGTAGGGAGGGTTATGACGTTATCCGGCGATAAACTGATATTCCGTCAGGCTAACGTATTCGGCGCCGGGCCGTAATACGCAATCTGGCTGCGGCCAGTGCGGATGATTGGGGGAGTCCGGCAGGAACTCGCTTTCCAGCGCCAGCCCTTGCCAGTCGCCGTAAGGTTGACTGCCGCGCGATGGCGTGCCGCCGAGATAGTTACCGGAATAAAACTGCAGCGCCGGGGCCGAGGTGTACACCGTCAGCTGTAGCTTTTCATCCTGCGACCAGACATGCGCCGCCGGCTGGTGGGCGTCGCCTTTGGCCTGCAGCAGAAAGGCGTGATCGTAACCTTTCACTTTTTGCTGGTCAGCATCGGCAAGAAACTCTCCAGCAAGCACCTTCGGCGCGCGGAAATCAAAGCTGGTGTACTCCACGTCGCGTAAATCGCCATACGGAATACCGTCGCTCTCCACCGGCAGATACTGGTCGGCCAGGATCTGCAGGCGGTGGTGGCGCACGTCGCCCTGCGCGCCGTCGAGGTTAAAATAGACATGGTTAGTCATATTGACCGGGCAGGGCTTATCAACGGTAGCGCGATACTCAATGGCGATACGATTATCGTCAGTCAGGCGATAGCGCGCGGTTGCCTGAAGATGACCCGGGAAGCCCTGATCGCCATCGGCGGAGTCGAGCGCAAACAGCACCTGGCGGTCGTCGTGGCTGACAATTTGCCAGCGACGTTTGTCGAAGCCGTCCGGCCCGCCGTGGAGCTGGTGGCCGGCCTCGTTCGACGGGGTTAAGTTCACGATTTCGCCATCGAGCGTGAAGCGGCTATTGGCGATACGGTTAGCGTAGCGGCCGACGGACGCACCCAGAAATGCCGCCTGCTGGCGATATTGCTGCGGCGTGGCGCAGCCAAGCAACGCTTCGCGCAGGCTGCCATCGGCAAGAGGCACTTGCGCGGAGAGTAGCGTCGCGCCCCAATCCATCACCGTTACGGTCATCCCGGCGTTATTACGTAGCGTTATCACGTTCCACGGCTGTCCGTCGGGCGCGAGTTCGCGAGTTGGCGTTAGCATTGGCCGGCTCCCTGGGATGGTTTGCAGACGTAAAAAGTCTCTTTAATGCCGGTTTTCGCTTCATACTGAGCGGCTACCGCCTGCTGTACTTTTTCAACCAGTGCTTCCGGTATCAGGGCAACGATGCAGCCGCCAAAGCCGCCGCCGGTCATACGCACGCCGCCCTGGTCGCCGATAACCGCTTTGACAATCTCAACCAGCGTATCAATTTGCGGTACGGTGATTTCAAAATCATCGCGCATGGAGGCGTGAGACTCTGCCATCAGTTGGCCCATGCGCTGCAGGTCGCCGTTTGCCAGCGCGCTCGCCGCTTCGACGGTACGGGCGTTTTCGGTTAACACATGGCGCACGCGTTTTGCCACAATCGGGTCCAGCTCGTGGGCCACGGCATTAAATTGCGCAAGCTCAACGTCACGCAGAGCGGGCTGCTGGAAGAAACGCGCGCCGGTTTCACACTGTTCGCGGCGGGTGTTGTATTCGCTGCCGACCAGCGTGCGTTTAAAGTTGCTGTTGATAATCACCACCGCGACGCCTTTCGGCATTGACACCGCTTTGGTGCCAAGGGTGCGGCAGTCAATCAGCAGCGCATGATCTTTTTTACCCAGCGCCGAAATAAGCTGGTCCATAATGCCGCAATTACAGCCGACGAACTGGTTTTCCGCTTCCTGGCCGTTAAGGGCGATTTGCGCGCCGTCGAGCGGCAGATGATATAGCTGCTGGAACACGGTGCCGACGGCGACTTCCAGCGAAGCCGAGGAGCTTAAACCCGCGCCCTGCGGTACGTTGCCGCTGATGACCAGATCGGCGCCGCCGAAGTGGTTATTGCGCTTCTGCAGGTGTTTGACCACGCCGCGTACGTAGTTTGACCACTGTTGGGTATCGTGGCTAACGATAGGCGCATCGAGGGAAAACTCGTCGCGCTGATTATCGTAATCGGCGGCAATGACCCGCACGATACGGTCGGAACGCGGCGCGCAGCTGACAACGGTTTGATAGTCAATGGCGCACGGCAGCACGAAACCATCGTTGTAATCGGTATGTTCGCCAATCAGGTTGACGCGGCCCGGCGCCTGAATGACGTGACTGGCAGGGTAGCCAAACTGTTCAGCAAACAGCGCCTGGGTGTTCTCTTTCAGACTCATTATTCAACTCCTGATTCACGAAAATGGATATCGCTAACGGCACGTAACTTTTCGGCGGCTTGCTCCGCCGTGAGATCGCGCTGGGTTTCGGCTAGCATTTCGTAGCCGACCATAAATTTGCGCACCGTGGCGGAGCGCAACAGCGGCGGGTAAAAGTGAGCGTGCAGCTGCCAGTGTTGATTATCTTCATTATTAAACGGCGCGCCGTGCCAGCCCATGGAGTAGGGGAAGGAGGTCTGGAACAGGTTGTCGTAACGGCTGGTCAGCTTTTTCAGCGCCAGCGCCAGGTCGTGGCGCTGGGCTGCGGTTAAATCGGTCAGACGCTGGATGTGCGTTTTTGGCAGCAGCAGCGTCTCAAATGGCCAGGCCGCCCAATACGGGACCACGGCCAGCCAGTGTTCGGTTTCTACAACGGTACGGCTGCCGTCGGCCAGTTCGCGTTGCACATAATCCACCAGCATCGGTGAACCCTGCTCAGCGAAATATTTCTTTTGCAGACGGTCTTCACGTTCCGCCTCATTGGGCAGGAAACTGTTGGCCCATACCTGGCCGTGAGGATGCGGGTTGGAGCAGCCCATCGCCGCGCCTTTATTTTCGAAGACCTGGACCCAGGGATAACTTTTCCCAAGGTCCGCGGTCTGCTCTTGCCACGTTTTAACCACGCCTTCCAGTGCTTCAATGCTCAGTTCCGGCAGCGTTTTGCTGTGGTCTGGCGAGAAGCAGATAACCCGACTGGTGCCGCGGGCGCTTTGGCAGCGCATCAGCGGATCGTCGCTCTCCGGAGCGTCCGGCGTATCGGTCATCAATGCGGCAAAGTCGTTGGTAAACACGTAGGTGCCGGTGTAATTCGGGTTAGTGTCGCCGGTGACGCGGGTATTGCCCGGGCACAAGAAACAATCCGCATCGTGCGCGGGCAACGTTTGTTTTGCCGGCGTCTCCTGCGCCCCTTGCCAGGGGCGCTTGGCGCGATGCGGTGAAACCAGAATCCACTGCCCGGTTAACGGGTTATAACGACGGTGCGGATGGTCGACGGGGTTAAATTGCGTCATGGTATTTCCTTAGAGCCTTACCTTTAGGCTATTAGTCCGGATAACCCTGCGGATGACGGGACTGCCAGTGCCAGGTGTCCTGCGCCATTTCGTCAAGGTTGCGCGTCACGCGCCAGTTCAGCTCGCGGTCGGCTTTGGCGGCATCAGCCCAGTAGGCCGGGAGATCGCCATCGCGGCGCGGCGCGAAGTGATAATTAATCGGTTTACCGCAGGCTTTGCTGAAGGCGTTGACCACGTCCAGCACGCTGCTGCCGACGCCTGCGCCGAGGTTGTAGATATGTACGCCAGCTTTGTTCGCCAGTTTTTCCATGGCGGCGACGTGACCGTCGGCGAGGTCCATCACGTGGATGTAGTCGCGCACGCCGGTGCCGTCTTCGGTCGGATAGTCGTTACCGAATACCGCCAGTGATTCGCGACGGCCAACGGCAACCTGCGCGATATACGGCATCAGGTTGTTTGGAATGCCCTGCGGATCTTCGCCCATATCGCCTGATGGATGCGCGCCGACCGGGTTGAAGTAGCGCAGCAGCGCGATGCTCCAGTCTGGCTGGGCTTTCTGCAGGTCGGCGAGGATCTGCTCAACCATCAGTTTGCTTTTACCGTAGGGGCTTTGCGGGGTACCGGTCGGGAAGCTTTCAACATAAGGGATCTTCGGCTGGTCGCCGTAGACGGTCGCGGAGGAGCTGAAAATAAAGTTTTTAACGCCGGCTGCGCGCATAGCGGAAACTAATTTAAGTGTACCGGTGACGTTATTGTCGTAATATTCCAGCGGCTTGGCGACGGACTCGCCGACGGCTTTCAGGCCGGCAAAATGGATCACGGCTTCGATAGCGTGATCGTGCAGAATTTCCGTCATCAGCGCTTCATTACGAATATCGCCTTCGACAAAGGTGGCTTTCTTGCCGCCGAGACGTTCAATGACCGGCAATACGCTGCGTTTACTGTTGCAGAGATTGTCGAGAATAATCACATCATGTCCCTGCAGCAGCAGCTGTACGCAAGTATGACTTCCAATGTAACCGCTACCACCTGTGACCAGTACTTTCATGATTCGCTCCAATAGGCTTATCGTGTGAGAAGAAGATAGCATACCAAAGAAGGGAAAAGTGTGACACAGGCCAAAATGGTGGAATCGTTTACACTTGATGTGATATTAAGACTGATTTTAGTTAATTCTTTATAAAACAGATAATTGTGGTGATTATTGGTTATTTCTCTGAAAAAATACAGGGATCCGCAGACCCCTGTATAGCGCTATTCTGCCAGCGGACCGAGGCGGTAAGTGTAACCGTCTCCACTGCGAATGAACTCCAGACGGTGGGTAATGCAGTCAGGGGCATCTTCGGCATGATGCGATACAAACAGCAGCTGCGTGGCCCCTTCGCCAATTAAAACATCAACAAAACGACGTACCAGTTGACGATTCAGCGGATCCAGTCCCTGTAACGGTTCATCGAGTATCAGCAGGGTCGGGTGTTTGACCAGCGCGCGAACGATCAGCGCCAACCGCTGCTGCCCCCACGACAGACTATGGAACGGCGCGTCGGCGGTGCGTTTATCAATGCCGAGAATATCCAGCCAGCGCTGGACCAGCTTGTGCTGCTTATCAGAGACCGCCTGATAAATGCCTATCGAATCAAAGTAGCCGGAAAGGATCACGTTACGCACGTTAGTGCTGACGCGGTATTCCAGATGCAGGCTGCTGCTGACATAGCCAATATGTTTTTTGATATCCCAAATAGTCTCACCGCTACCGCGACGGCGGCCGAATAGCGTCAGGTCGTTGCTGTAACCCTGTGGATGGTCGCCGGTGATCAGGCTCAGCAATGTGGATTTGCCCGCGCCGTTGGGGCCGACAATCTGCCAGTGTTCGCCGGGGTTCACCGTCCAGCTTAGCTGGTTAATGATCGCTTTATCGTTATACGACACCGTGCCGTCGTTAAGGACGATAAGCGGAGCGTTCGCCGCTAAGTCGTGCCGGGCGGCGGGGGCATCCGGTTCTGGTAGCGTCATACCGGCAAGTTTTTCGCTATGCGCCAGTTGGGCAACCAGCGCCTGTTGTAATAACGCCTGTTTCTCGCCGGTTTCGCTCAGCGTGCAATCCGCCAGCACCCCGGCATATTCAATGAATTCCGGGATCTCATCGAAGCGGTTGAGTACCAGTACCAGGGTGATGCCTGCCTGATGCAGGCTGGCCAGCAGGTCGGCCAACTGTTGGCGCGAAGCGACGTCCAGGCCATCAAACGGCTCGTCGAGAATCAGCAGGTCTGGGTCGCTCATCAGCGCCTGGCAGAGGAGCGTTTTGCGGGTTTCGCCCGTCGACAGATATTTAAAGCGCCGCGTCAGCAGGTGGCTAATACCAAACTGCTCCGCCAGCCGGGTACAGCGTTCCGGGTCGCGTCTTTCATCTTCGATGATTTCCGCGGTGGTGCGACCGGTATCTTCTTCGCCGGGACTGAGCATATCGGTGTTGTTACGTTGCCACTCGTCGCTGACCAGTTTCTGCAGCTGTTCGAAGGAGAGGCGAGTGATACGCTGAAATGCGCTTTCGCGCTGCCCGTTTAACAGAGTCAGTTCACCGGCCAGCGCTCTGGCCAGCGCCGATTTACCGCTACCGTTACTGCCGACGAAAGCCCAGCTTTCGCCAGCGCGTAGCGTGAGGCGATCGATATGTAAGGTTTTTATATCGCTAAGGCGAAACGTACCTTGCGAAATTTGCAATGATGACATTGTGTATCCCACTTTTTGCAGCGTTGTGCTTCAGGGATACGTCTTCACGGCAATAAAGTCAATGCCATTAGCATAAGGTTGCCAGAATGATGCGATCGGCATTGAAGTAAGCGATCGCCTGCGCGCCTTCCTGCAAACCGTCGGTTTGCGCCGTTGACAGCGTGGCGCACAGGTTTTGCCCATCCGGCAACGCCATGATGACTTCGCACCGATCCGGCCCGCGTTCAATGTGGCTGATGCGCCCGGTAAGCTGGTTGTCCGCCTGCTGCGCCACGGCGTGGTCAAGCGTGATGCCGACCCACGGCGCTTTCAGCAACACCAGCACTTCCTGGCCTTCAGTGAGCCCGAGGCGGTCGGCGCTTTGAGCGGTAATGGCGACTTTAAAACGGGTCTGGCCGTCCGCCAGCAGCACGTCGACATGTTGCTGTACCTGCTGGTGGTCGCGACCGGTGATGGTGCCGAACCACTGGTTGCGGGCGCTGGTTTGTAACGAGAAGCGGGAAATCGCCGCCAGCAAGCTGTCGAGGGGCAGGGCGTCATCGTCGCTTAGTACGTCGAAGGCTTTTTGTTGAATCTGCGCCAACAGATCGTATAACTGAATCAACCGCTGTCCATAGCGGGTCAGCACCGCGCCGCCGCCGCCTTTACCGCCGGTGGCGCGGTCGACCAGCGACTGTTCGCTAAGCTGGTTCATTTCGTTGATCGCATCCCATGCGCTTTTATAGCTGATACCGGCATTCTTCGCCCCCTGGCTAATAGAACCGGTCAGGTCAATCTGCTTGAGTAAGGCGATCCGGCGGGGATCGGCGAACAGGCGCTGCTGAAGCTTAAGCGTAAGTAGGATTTCGGCCTGCATAATCAATTCCTGACGTAAAAAGCATATTGTGAACGATAGCGCCCATCTTGCAACAGGCATCTGCCGCGGCGGCGGCGAGGCACCGCACAAATGGGGCGTGTTTTTCCGGCTGAAATGGTTACAATGAAGTATTCGTACTATCTGGAGCCAACCATGTTAGAGCTGTTGAAAAGTCTGGTATTTGCTGTCGTCATGGTACCTGTGGTGATGGCGGTCATCCTCGGTCTGATTTACGGTCTCGGCGAAGTGTTCAACATTTTCTCCGGCGTCGGTCATAAAGACAGCAGCCAGCAAAATCACTGATTCCTCAACGCCCGGCTCGCCGGGCGTTTTCTTTTGTACCTATCCTGATTATCCCTAAATCGCGCTGGGAAATCCTGAGCATAGTCGTTATATTATTCGCTACATAACGAACACACAGGAGTTTCCAATGGCAGGTCAATGGTCGCGTTTTCTGACCGGAGCGGCTTTAACGCTCTGCGTTTCTGGTCATGCGCTGGCGCAGGACGGCAAAGTTACCGTCTTTGCCGCGGCGTCGTTAACCAACGCTATGCAGGATATTGCGCAAGCCTATAAAAAAGAGCACCGCGTTGAAGTGGTCTCTTCCTTTGCTTCTTCCTCCACGCTGGCGCGGCAGATTGAAGCCGGCGCCCCCGCCGATCTGTTTATTTCTGCGGACCAGAAATGGATGGACTATGCCGTAGACAAAAAATCAATCGATACGGCAACCCGCACCACGCTGCTGGGCAATAGCCTGGTGGTGGTCGCGCCGAAAGCCAGCGATCGCAGCGATATCACCATTAATGATAAAACCGACTGGGCCAGCCTGCTGCAAGGCGGGCGTCTGGCGGTCGGCGATCCGGATCACGTACCGGCGGGGATCTACGCGAAAGAAGCGCTGCAGAAACTGGGGGCCTGGGAGACGCTGTCGCCGAAGCTCGCGCCGGCAGAAGACGTGCGCGGTGCGCTGGCGCTGGTGGAGCGCAACGAAGCGCCGCTGGGCATCGTCTACGGCTCTGATGCCGTCGCCAGCAAGGGGGTCAAAGTGGTGGGCACCTTCCCGGAGGATTCGCACAAAAAAGTCGAGTATCCGCTGGCTATCGTTGATGGGCATAAAAATGCTACCGTAACCGCGTTTTATGACTACCTCAAAGGCCCGGAAGCCTCGGCTATCTTTAAACGTTACGGATTCACCACACAGCAATGATTTTAAGCGATCCCGAATGGCAGGCGGTACTGCTGAGCCTGAAAGTTTCATCCCTGGCGGTGGTTTGCAGCTTACCTTTTGGGATCTTTTTCGCCTGGCTGCTGGTGCGCCGCCATTTTCCCGGCAAAGCGTTACTCGATAGCATTATACATTTACCGCTGGTGCTGCCGCCGGTGGTGGTCGGCTATCTGTTGCTGATTTCCATGGGGCGACGCGGCTTTATCGGCAGTTGGTTATACGACTGGTTTGGTCTGACCTTCGCCTTCAGCTGGCGGGGGGCGGTGCTGGCGGCGGCGGTGATGTCATTTCCGCTGATGGTGCGGGCGATACGCCTCGCGCTTGAAGGGGTGGACGTGAAGCTTGAACAGGCGGCGCGCACCCTGGGGGCTAATCGCTGGCGGGTATTTTTCACCATCACGCTGCCGTTGACCCTGCCGGGCATTATTGTCGGTACGGTGCTGGCTTTCGCCCGTTCGCTGGGAGAGTTTGGCGCGACGATCACCTTTGTCTCAAACATTCCTGGCGAAACGCGCACCATTCCTTCCGCGATGTATACCCTGATTCAAACGCCCGGCAGCGAAGGCGCCGCCGCGCGGTTATGCATCATCTCTATTGTTCTGGCGCTGGTATCGTTGCTGGTGTCTGAATGGCTGGCGCGCCTTAGCCGTAAGCGGATGGGAAAATAACTATGCTGGAGCTCGATTTTAGCCAGACGTTGGGCAACCACTGCCTCGAAGTGCATGAAACCCTGCCCGCCAGCGGCATTACCGCTATTTTCGGCGTCTCAGGCGCGGGGAAAACCTCGTTGATTAATGCTATCAGCGGGCTGACGCAGCCGCAGCAGGGGCGCATTGTGCTCAATGGCCGGGTACTCAATGACGCGCGACAGCGTATCTGCCTGGCGCCGGAGAAGCGGCGTATCGGTTATGTGTTTCAGGACGCGCGGCTGTTTCCGCACTATAAAGTGCGCGGTAACCTGAAATATGGGATGGCCAAAAGCATGGCCGCGCAATTTGACAAGCTGGTGGCGTTATTGGGCATTGAGCACCTGCTCGAACGGCTGCCCGGTAGTTTGTCCGGCGGGGAAAAACAGCGGGTGGCGATTGGCCGCGCCCTGTTGACCGCGCCGGAATTGCTGCTGCTGGATGAGCCGCTGGCCTCGCTGGATATTCCGCGAAAGCGCGAATTACTCCCCTATTTACAGCGGCTGGCGCGCGAGATCCATATCCCGATGCTGTATGTCAGCCACTCGCTGGATGAAATTCAGCACCTGGCCGATAACGTGCTGGTGCTGGAAGCGGGAAAAGTGAAGGCGTTTGGCGATCTCGAAACGGTGTGGAGCAGCAGCGTGATGCATCCGTGGCTGCCGCAGGAGCAGCAGAGCACGATTCTTAACGTCTCGGTGATCGCGCAGCATCCGCAATATGCAATGACTGCGCTGGCGCTGGGCGATCAGCAACTATGGGTTAATCAGCTGGCGCGGGAGCCGGGCGAAGCGGCGCGTGTTCGTATTCAGGCGTCGGATGTGTCGCTGGTGCTGGAGCACCCGCGACAGACCAGTATCCGTAATATCCTGCGCGCGCAGGTCGTTGGCTGCGTGGAAACCAACGGCCAGATCGAGGTACAGCTTACGGTCAGCGGCAAAACGCTATGGGCGCGAATTAGCCCATGGGCGCGGGATGACCTGGGCATCACCCCAGGTCAGTGGCTGTATGCGCAAATTAAGAGCGTATCGATCGCGGCCTGATTACAGCAGGTTACGATTGATAAAGTCGGCGATGCTGGTGGTTTCGTTTTCGCCGATCACCACGTTGGCCCGTGCTTTGACTTCCTCAACCGCGTTACCCATCGCCACGCCGGTCCCGGCGGCTTCCAGCATGCTGAGGTCGTTGTAGTTATCGCCAAAAGCGATGACGTCCTGCATGGATAATCCTTGCGCGGCGACCCACTGCGCCAGGCGTTTGCCTTTGCTGTTGCCGGCGCGGGCGATATCCACCTGATCGTGCCACGACCATTCGCATTCCAGGCCCAGATTCTGGCCGACGGTCTGCGCGAATGCCTGCAGTTTCGGGATATTTTCATCGGTGAGGGCGAATTTCCATACCGCTTGTACTTCACGCGCCGCCTGCGCCAGAGAATCCACCTGGGTGAAAACCGGGCGCTGTTCAACCGGTAGCGACTGCGCCCAGTTAGTGGTGCGGATTACATGGCCGGTCGGACGTTCATAAAGCATGGCGTCATCGACGTACATCAGACCGTGAATATCGTGTTCGGCGAGCAGGCTGGTGAGGCTGAGGGCCTTATCCACCGGCATCGGATCGGCTTCGAGAACCTTTTTTGCATGATAATCATACAAATAGGTACCATTACAACAAATTGCAGGTGTATCGAGAGCCAGTGCCTGATAAAAAGGATGGATAGCGACGTGATGTCGGCCGGTTACGACGATCACCTGATATCCAGCCTCCCGGGCGCGAGCCAGCGCATCGAGCGACGCCGGAAGAATCGTTTTTTTCGAGGTCAGTAGGGTGCCGTCTAAATCGAGGGCGATCACGCGTGAGGTCATGTGTTGGTTCCGGTAAATGGTGAAAAAGGGTCTGCCATGATGGTACACGGCTTCGTCTCAGGGGCAAATTTTTCAGCATCTACCGTTAAAAGCGTCTATACCATTCATCGTTGCGCCGCGCGCCGGATGAAATGTATAACGATGTCCACGAGCAGTTTCACGAGCAGTGAGGAAAGGAGTAGTCATGAAACAAACCGTATATACCGCCAGCCCGGAGAGCCATCAGATTCACGTCTGGAGCCTCAATGCTGAGGGAAATCTGACATTGGTTCAGGTTGTTGATGCCCCGGGCCAGGTGCAGCCGATGGTGGTAAGCCCGAACAAAGAGTATCTCTATGTCGGCGTGCGTCCGGAGTTTCGCGTCCTGGCTTACCGCATTGCGCCAGATAATGGCGCGCTGACTTTCGCCGGCGAAGCCGCGCTGCCGGGTAGCCCGACGCATATCTCCACCGACCATCAGGGCCGTTTTGTTTTCAGCGCTTCCTACAATCAGGGCTGCGTGAGCGTGACGCCATTGATTGACGGCCTGCCGGGCGAAACGGTCACCGTCGTCGAGGGGCTGGAGGGCTGCCACTCGGCCAATATTTCACCGGACAACCGCACGCTATGGGTACCGGCGCTGAAGCAGGATCGTATTTGCCTGTTTAATCTGAGCGATGACGGCTATCTGGCCGCGCAGGAGCCGGCGGAAGTTACTACCGTGGAAGGCGCCGGTCCGCGGCATATGGTGTTCCATCCGAACCAGCAGTATGGCTACTGTGTGAATGAACTGAACAGCTCCGTTGACGTGTGGGAGCTTAAAGATCCGCACGGGAAAATTGAGTGCGTACAGACGCTGGATATGATGCCGCCAGATTTTACCGGCGTGCGTTGGGCTGCGGATATCCATATTACGCCGGATGGCCGTCATCTTTATGCCTGCGATCGTACCGCCAGCATTATCACCATCTTTAGCGTTTCTGAAGACGGTAGCGTACTGTCTATTGAAGGCTACCAGCCGACCGAAGCGCAGCCGCGCGGCTTTAATCTCGATCATAGCGGTAAGTATTTGATTGCCGCGGGGCAGAAATCGCATCATATCGCAGTATATGAAATTGCCGGCGAGCAGGGGCTGTTAAAAGAGAAAGGGCGTTATGCTGTTGGTCAGGGCCCTATGTGGGTAGTGGTTAACGCGCATTAATTTGCTATTGATAGAAAAAAACCTCGCGTCGGCGAGGTTTTTTTATTCGGACTGACAGCTTTAAATATCATCCATCGTATAGCCGACGACAATTTCCAGCGTCTTGCGAATCACATCCGCGGTAACCACGTTATCGGTGGTTTCCAGCGCATTGATCAACCATAAAATAAGCGCCTTATTGCTCAGATGCCCATCTGAGCTGAGGATACTGTCGATTGCCAGCGACATTACCGCAGATTCATCGACTAATTTATCTCCGGCGCTGCGGAAATATTCTGAGAGCGCTGTATCCTGCAGTCCTGCGTAAATATCTGATTGCTGATGCATAGTCTGTCTCATCATATTCTCACTTGTTTAGTAAACTTGTTCGGGGATCAGTGTATTTTTTTGCCCGTCGGTTCGACGTTACTATCCACAACAACGGCTCTGTTTTCCCACTGGCCGTTAATCTTTTTAATGACCGGCGCGTGATTACCGCGCGTCGTGAGTCTGACGCTAATTTCATCGATAACGGCAATAATTGCATTCCTTCGCTGGCGGTTCGTTTCCGCTGCCTGCATTAACCGAAGTTTGACTAGCAGCGTCGGAATATTAATTGGCCGGTTTGTTTTAAGAAGAGATAAAACTGCTTCGCCAATAATCTCATCGCTAACCCGATCTGATTGACTGCTTTTCATCATCGTCCCTCTGCATGCCAGGTTGTTCCTGTAGGCCTGGTCAGGTGCAGGCCGACAGTCAGCGTTTACTCCTGACGCTCAAACAGCAGGCCAATCAACGTTTGATAATGATTTTCTTCTTCCGGGGCTCGTGCGACGTCAAGACGGCTCAGTAACTTGGTGCAAAGCGCTTTGCGGTTTAAATGCCGCCCTTCGGTGAGAATGTCCATCACGATTTCGCCCAGCGTCTCCTGCTGAGAAGGTAACGATGCTTTGTTGAAATACTGGGCTATCGCGTTCGCTGTATCTGGAATGTAACCATTCTGCTGCATATACGCTCCTTTAATTTCACTCATCTGTTAACTGTGAGTAAACTTATACAATAACTTGTAACTTGTACATAGCGTATTGCGCAATAAATCGTGCCTGGAGTATAGTTGATTGAAAATTATTGATAAATTTGTTGTTTTTTTATTTTGTGTAAAATTGCAATGAGGGTTTTAAGCGTGACGGATTGTACAAGATTATGTGGCCTGGCGGCGTTGTGTGTTCAATTTTTGTTAATATAAATACTTGTTTCGCAAGACGTATCGAACAGTAACTGCTACTGTGAATGCTTATACCTCTCATCTGGAACCGCTATGCTCACCACCATCATTTATCGCAGCCATATCTGCGACGATGTCTCCTTCAAATCGCTCGAGTCGATGGTTGCTGCGGCTAACGAGAGAAATGGTCAGGCGGATGTCACCGGTATTTTACTTTTTAACGGTACGCATTTTTTCCAACTCATTGAGGGACCGGAAGAAAACGTACAGCAAATCTATCGACATATTTGCGCCGACCCGCGTCATTACAATCTGGTGGAGCTTCTGTGCGATTACGCGCCGGCTCGCCGCTTTGGTAAGGTCGGCATGGAGCTGTTTGATTTAAGGGAACACGATCGCGACGCGGTACTACAGAACGTGCTGGATAAGGGGACGACAAAATATCAGCTGACTTACGACGACCGGGCGCTGCATTTTTTCCGTACCTTTGTCGAAGCGACGGAAAAAGAGAATTATTATGAAATTCCGTCAGCTGATAGCTGGGATTTTACTGCTGATGAGAGCTCGTTTTATCCGGCCGTACCTTGTATCGACGGCGCTGAATCATGCTGTTTTGCTTTTCAGCCGGTGGTTGACCCCTTTGCCTGCGAAATAATCTCCTGGGAAGCGCTGCTGCGTACCGTTGACGGAGAACCGCCCGCAGCCTATTTTGCCGGTTTGTCAGGCGATGAGATTTACGTCGCGGATCTGCAAAGTAAACGGGTTGCGCTGGCCATTGCCGGTAAGTTAGGCCTGCGTGAACGTACGCTGACCATAAATCTACTGCCGATGACGCTGGTGAAAGTGGCGGATGCGGTGCCATTCCTGCTAACGGAAATTCAGCGCAACGATTTGATTCCGGAACAAATTATTGTTGAATTCACCGAGCGTGAAGTGATTTCGCGAATGGATGAGTTTACCGATGCCGTACGCAAATTGAAGGGGGCGGGAATACGCGTCGCTATCGATCACTTTGGCGCCGGTTTTGCCGGGCTATCGCTGCTGGCGCAATATCAACCGGATCGAATTAAAATTGACCAACAGCTGATCCGCAACATCCATCGTGACGGGCCGCGTCAGGCTATCGTGCAGGCGATTATTAAATGCTGCCACTCGCTGGAAATTGCCGTATCGGTGGTTGGCGTTGAGCAGGCGGAGGAGTGGATGTGGCTGGAGGCGGCGGGTATTTCTCATTTCCAGGGAAATCTGTTTGCCAGCCCGCGACTGGGCGGTCTGCCGGCTATCGCCTGGCCGGGGAAAATATGATCCCTCCTGGGATAGCGTAAACATACTTTCATCCTTTTTCCCGCACGCTGTGAGCTGCAACCTGATATCTTTATCTGTACAAGAAAAGAGAGTTGTACAGTATGCCTAAATTCGTTAGTTTAGGCGCTAAAGTATCAGGTTGAGATAAGGCGGCTTATGGCTTTTTACAGTATCGGTGAAGTAGCCGAGCGTTGCGGAATCAATCCGGTCACCCTTCGAGCCTGGCAGCGGCGTTACGGTTTGCTGAAACCGCAGCGTAGCGAAGGCGGGCACCGTCAGTTTGATGAAGAAGATATTCAGCGAATCGAAGAAATTAAGCGCTGGATAGAACGTGGCGTTTCAGTGGGCAAGGTTAAAGCGCTGCTGGAAGGCCAGCTACCTGCCGCCCGTGACGAATCCGCACAGTTGCAGGAAGAGATGATGAGTATCCTGCGCTATATGCAGCCGGCAAAAATCCGCGCCAAAATCACCGCATTAAGCCATCAGCATCCCGTCGACACCCTGCTTGATAGCCTGTTCGCGCCGGTGCGCCAGCGGCTGAAGCTCGATCAAAACACTTCAATGGTCATCAGCAGCATGTTGGATGGCATATTGATTGATTGCGTGGCGCTGTTTTTAGCGGAATCGCGTAAAAAAAATGGCAAGGAGACGCTGCTGGTGGGGTGGGGGAATGAAGACCGCACCGGCCTATGGCTGGAAGCCTGGCGTCTTTCGCAACGCGGTTGGCATGTTAACGTGCTGGCGGAACCGTTAGAATCTCCCCGCCCGGAGCTGTTTCCTGGACAACATATTTTCGTCTGGACCGGGCGCCCCGCCTCGCCGCTGCAACTGGAGCTGCTGGGCCACTGGCAGGAACAGGGCTTTAGTATTCACTTCCACGGTAACGAATAAAAAAACCTGCCTTGCAAGTGAGGCAGGTTGCTGTTTGCTTACGTCGCGCGTGCTCACAGATGGATTTGACTCCAGGACTTAAATGTTTCGCTACGGCTGATATTAAAGAAATCGGTCCTGCCGCTGCAGCCCAGTTTTTTTATCAAATTCAAACGGATTTGATAAATTGTCTTAATATGCAAGTTTAGCGAGCGACCAATACTGGCAATGGCTTCGCCATTACTGATGAGCTGAATGACCTTCTTTTCTCGCTCGGTAAACTGTATCAGTTCGCCAGGCGAAGTATGCGATTTATAATAACGGGTCGGTTGATTGAGAAATGTTTTTAATTCAGCAGGGGTCGATCTGGCGGGGATGCGTAACATTGGCAGTTCGCTAAGGAAATTAAGATCGTTGCCTTCGGTTAATAAAATAAAAATCGTTTCCCGACGATTGTATTTGTGTTGCAACACCGAGAAATAGCTATCGCTGGTAAAGAAAACATGCTTTTTGCGAAAGCAACTTTCTGGCAGCGTGCGCAGAATAAGGCTGATACCACTCATCAGAAAGTGGTTGTCAATCCACAGGTCATAGCGTTCGGAACAAATGTGCGTGTGTTTACTGAACATTTTGGTCTCCACGAAGCGGATGGACGAATTAATGACGAATACCACAGCGCAGAATATCCAGCGCCTGTAAATAGATATCAGCAAGTATTTCATTACTTTCTATTTGTAACCGTTGATTAATCTCACTAATTAATTGAAGATCGTCAACGGTTTTATTTTCCTGTAATAAGCTATTTTCTATGTTTTTCAGCAATGCGCAGTTAGCTATAAACTGCACAGGGATCGTATTTTTGATATGCATAAGCCTGAATCTCCCACGCGATAAATAAAAGCCGCTGGCGTAAACGATTTGCACATCGTTTACGCCAAAACATTGCGGACAGGCAACGGTAAAACAGGAACCACCTCAAAATAACCGCGGCGTTGGCGCAAAGTGCTGACCCGAGCGCGCGCGTAAAATCGAGCTACCCGTCAACTATAGACGCTCAGAGGAAAGTTGTACAAATTTCTATGGAATAATTTGTACAAATTAGCGGTTAGTGAATGTGTTTTTAATTATGTTATTGATATATATGTTTTTTATTATCATGTTTCTTGTACAGATAAGGCGGTAAATCTCTCTGAAAAACGACGAATGCTCTCTGCGCGGGGTTATACTTGTCTGCCAGGAAAGAGAAAAAGGAGGATATGCGATGAAACTATGGCCAATTCTGACCGGGGTTGCGGTATCGCTGGTGTTGGTCGCCTGTAAAACCCCAACGCCACCTCAAGGGGTAAAACCGATAAACCATTTTGACGCCAGCCGTTATCTGGGGCGCTGGTATGAAGTCGCGCGTCTGGAAAACCGTTTTGAACGAGGTCTGGAGCAGGTGACGGCAACCTACAGTATGCGTGACGACGGCGGCATTCGCGTACTCAATCGAGGATTTGACCCGCGCAACAAACGCTGGCGCGAGAGCGAGGGCAAAGCCTATTTTACCGGCGCTTCCACCACGGCAGCGCTGAAAGTCTCTTTCTTCGGCCCCTTCTATGGCGGGTATAACGTGATCGCGCTCGACGAGGACTACCAGTACGCGCTGGTAAGCGGTCCAAACCGCGACTATTTATGGCTGCTTTCGCGCACCCCGGATATTCCGTCCCACATTCGACAGCAGTACCTTGCCCTGGCCGCTGAGCTCGGTTTTGCGGTTAACAAACTGGTGTGGGTGCCGCAGGCGAAGGCTTAAACTATCGCCTGCCGCAGGGTGTGCGCCGCATCGTTGAGCACGGGCGCCGGCATACGGCCGATCAGCGCAAACTGGTAGCCGCCGTGGCGCCACCAGCGCAGGTTCATGCCCTGACGCTGCTCATTTTGCGGCGGTGAGGCGGATTGCCGGGCGGCGGGTGAAATACAAAGCGCGACCGGGCCGTAACCGGTATGCAGCCAGAGGATTTGCGTGATCGAGGTACTTTCGTAGCGCAGCATACGGACCATTTTCAGCTCCGCCTCAGGCAAGGCGAGCTGGCGTCGTTCTAGCAACAGTCCTGTATCCTGCGCCGAACGATGCAGGCCACGGTCGAGCATCGCGGGTGAATTATCAACATCGGCCACGGTTTCCGCGCTATATAGCGACATGTACTGGGCTTCAAGACGGCGAATATTCTCGTCATCGTCTTCCTGCGGCTCAGGCCGCCAGAAATAACTTGCTGCGCTACCGATAACCAACAGGCCCAATGAGGCGGCAATCAGCGCGCGACGGCTGAAGCGCGCCTGATTTTGCGCTTTACTTTTCGGCCCGGTGAGGTAGGGCGCCAGTTTCGCCTGCATCCGCGCCACGGGCGCTTCATCAATCAGGGCGGCGAAAGCATGTTGATAAGGCTGATGATTATTCATTAACCTGGCGGTGCGGCTGGCGAGCTGCGGGTCGCGGGCAAAGGTTTCGCTAAAACGGCGGGCGTCCTCCGCGCACATTTCGCCATCAAGCCAGGCGACAATGGCCTCGTCCTGCCAGGGTGGGGAAAAGCGAATAGGGTTCATGAGCGTTTCTCCTGCGCCGGGGGCGAAATCGCCGGCGTTTTGGCCAGTGTTTCCCGCGCGGCGGCCAGCCGACTCATAATGGTGCCAATAGGTACCGATAGCGTCTCGGCGGCTTCCTGATAACTAAACCCCTCGACATACACCAAAAAGACGGCATTACGCTGCGCCTCGGGCAGTTGATTAACCCGCAGCATAAGTTGCCGATAGCGCCACCGCGTATCGTCCTGTTCGCCCGGCTCGGGGGCGGCCAGCTCCTCACACTCGACAAACCCCTGGCCGAGGCGAACCTGGCGGGCGCGCAGCTCTGAAATCCAGATTGAGTGCAAAATGGCGAATAGCCACCTGTCGATGCGGGTGCCGGGGGTAAACTGCGCGCTCTTTTCGAGCGCGCGAAGGCAGGTGGCCTGCACCAGCTCCTCGGCGACGTCGCGGTTGTGCGAGAGTACGAGGCCGTAGCGCCACAGGCGAGAAAGATGGGCGGCAAGTTGGCTATCAACGATACGGTTAGCGATGTTCTTATCCTTATTGATTCTGGCGAATCACGACTATCAGGATTCCGGATGTCCGTTTATTGCCGACTGAAGATCGCGGTACTCTTCGCAGCTTTGGCCGCAAATGCCGGCGATGGCCGCCAGCTGCTGTTTGGCCAAATCGGGGCGTCCTTTGACCATCCACGCCTCGCCAAGGTATTCGCGGGCTTTAGCGTAGTCCGGTTTCAGCGCCAGCGCCCGCTGATAATAGCCAATTCCTTCATCGGTTCTGCCGAGCTTACGGGTGGCGTAGCCGCGATAGTTCCACGCCTCAGGCGTATTGGCGTTGTGCAGCGTATCCAGCAGGTTAAGTGCGGCCTGATATTCGCCTTTTTTCGCCAGATGCCAGGCATAATTGGTTTTATCCTCATCGCTAAGGCTACTGGTTTTCTGCGGGACGCATTTTTGGCTCACGCTGTCGTAGGCCTGACCGCTCGGGCAATCCGGGGTTTGTTTGCCCGGGCTGTTATCGCCCATGGCCAACGCCGCCGGGGTATATAACAAAAATAGCAGCGCCGGAACGACTAAGCGCCTGATGGGAGAAATTCGTGCGTTCATGGTGGCCTCCAGGTGAGTGAGAGACGCGATAAAGCATCGCGTTGTCGGTACTGAAGAGTAAACGCGCGAGCGGGAGGATTTATTCGCCGTTGGCGAAAATTATTAATTGGGGTTGTGGCAGGAGTACACGCGGATAAGAAAAGCCCGCGCTCGGGGAGAGCGCGGGCCGATAATATTACTGTTTCGGAGCGGCAACCACAAAGCTGCCTACGCCGCGGTTGTTATATTCCCACATGCGGTTGAAGCCGTTGTCGTTAAGGTTACGCTGCGGGTTGCCTTTATCATCCTGCGCGCCAACGTTACCGCTGAAGGCGCGGTTAGAGCCGACCGCCGCCGCCCACGGTTGAGCAATGTTAAAGCCTTCATTGATGACGCTATCGCGAATCACCACCTGGCCATTGCTGTTGCCGTCGACGTCCAGCGCGCGGCCCAGCTGCGCGACGTTATCGCCGGACGCGGTGAAGCGGCTGTTGGTCGCCAGGAAGCCGTAGGTTACGCTTTTCAGCGTTGCCGGGGCGAAAACGTAGGCTTCTTTCTGCGTACGCGAATTCACGACGCGGAAATCGGTATTATCGAATACCACCGCGCCGCGACCGGAAACGATATCCACATCGCCTTCAATATAGCTATTGGTCACCAGCGTGCGGGTCTGACGGTTGTCCTGCAGACGGTTCTGCACGCCGCTATTGGTCACAAAGAAGGTGTTCTGGCGGCCAAGAATGTTGACCTTGTTGATCTGCACCTGGTCGCCATCGCTGCGCAAGGCCACTGCCTGATGGGTACCGGCATCGACGCTGTCGCCGAGATTGTTGGCGATGGTCAGGTTCTGCAGCTGCAGGCCATTATTCTGCGACCAGAAGACCGCGGAACACATCACGCCGACGGTGGCGGCGGATTTGCTCTGGCAGCTGTCGAACATATACCACGCGGGCTTGCCTGGCATGTATTTGCCGCCCGGATTGACCAGATGACGCCAGCTATTGCGGTCCATTTCGGAATCAATCGCTTCGCTGATTTTGACGTCGGCAGGGTTTTCACCGGTACCATAAATCGTCAGCGCGCCCGGCGCGGCAGGCACGTAGACAGTACCCGCATATTCGCCTGGCATAACGGCGATGAACAGGCGACGGGCGGAGTGACGGGCAATCGCCGCATCGACCGCGGCCTGAATAGTCGTGTGGGTCACGCCCTGGGCACCCGCCGGGCCGACGATGAAATCAGGCTGCGCCGGCAGGCTGATAGCGGATGGCGTCCACGCGGCGGCATTCGGCGTCAGCGACTGAAAATAGGCCGCTTGAGTGAAGTTTTTCGCTTCATCGGCGCTAAGAATCGGCCGTGCGGTATTGCCCGGTGCAGTCTGCGTTGAGGGCTTTTGATCGGCAGGCGTCGAGCTACAGGCGGACAGCGTCACGCCGAAGGCCAGCGCCAGCGCCAGACGGGAAACGGAATATGTGTTCATGTTGCTCCGGGCGATAATATGCAAAGTTACATACCCTTTGTGCGTGACAGGGTATAAGTCCTTTAAAACCTGCTGTTTTATACTAACTTGAACGAAACGGGAAGATGCCAGTTCAAAAACTTCACTTCTTTACGTAACGCGAAGCGCTGACGGAACGTCTTTAGTCACAAAAAAATAACATTTACCCGCGCTTTTATTGACATTACCGGCGTTATGAAAATAAATGTCTATACAACCCATGACAAGTTGAATGCTATGACTGAAGCCACCTCTGAACTCGTTATCTGGCGAAACGCGCGTCTCGCCACTTTGCATCCTGATTCTTCTCAACCATACGGCCTGCTGGAGCGCCATGCGCTGCTGGTGCGTAACGGCCGTATCGAGGCGATCGTCGACGACGCTGACGCCCCGGCGGGGCGTCGTATCGACCTCGAAGGCCGGCTGTTGACGCCGGGTCTCATTGACTGCCACACGCACCTGATTTTTGGCGGCAGCCGGGCGCAGGAGTGGGAGCAGCGGCTGAACGGCGTGTCGTATCAAACCATCAGCGCCAACGGCGGCGGCATTAACTCCACCGTGCGCGCCACGCGCGAAAGCAGCGAAGCTGAACTACTGGCGCTGGCGCAGCCGCGTCTGGAGCGCCTTCTGCGTGAAGGGGTGACAACGCTGGAGATTAAATCAGGCTACGGTCTCGATCTGCAAAACGAACGCAAAATGCTGCGGGTCGCCCGACAACTGGCTGACGACAATGGCGTGGAACTGTCGGCGACGCTGCTCTCCGCCCACGCCACGCCGCCGGAATATCATGGCGACGCCGATGGCTATATCTCGCTGGTCTGCGAGACCATACTGCCGACGCTGTGGCAAGAGGGGCTGTTTGAAAGCGTTGACGTCTTCTGTGAAAACGTCGGCTTCAGTCCACAGCAAACCGAGCGCGTATTTCAGGCCGCGCAGGCGCTGGGCATTCCGGTAAAAGGCCACGTTGAGCAGCTCTCGTCGCTGGGCGGCGCTCAACTGGTGAGCCGCTATCATGGGCTTTCCGCCGACCATATCGAGTATCTGACGGAAGAGGGCGTGGCGGCGATGCGCGAAAGCGGCACCGTGGCAGCCCTGCTCCCCGGCGCGTTCTACTTCCTTAATGAAACCCGCAAACCGCCGGTGGAACTGTTACGCAAGTACCAGGTGCCGATGGCGGTGGCGACCGATTTCAACCCGGGCACCAGCCCCTTCGCCAGCCTGCATCTGGCGATGAACATGGCCTGCGTCAAGTTTGGTTTAACCCCGGAAGAGGCCTGGGCCGGGGTAACTCGCCATGCCGCGCGGGCGCTGGGGCGACAGGAGAGTCATGGTCAGCTGGCGGCGGGCTTTGTCGCAAACTTCGCTATCTGGGATGCCGAGCATCCGGTCGAGATGGTGTATGAGCCGGGGCGCGCGCCGCTCTGGGGGCGCGTGGTACGAGGAGAACTGCAATGATGCTGTGGCAAGCTACCCCCGCGAACCTTTGGCAAGGGCGTGATGATAGCGCGGAGGCGCCCAATGCGCTGCGCCTGTTCCAGACCATCGCCCGCGCAGAACGCTTCGCGCCGCAGGAGATGCCTGGCGATATCGCGCTGCTCGGCTTCGCCTGCGACGAAGGCGTACGGCGTAATAAAGGGCGCACCGGCGCCGGAGATGGCCCGGAAACGTTACGCCGGGCCTTAGCCAATATGGCCAGTCATCAGGGCCATGACCGCTGCGTGGATATGGGCACTATTAGCGTCGATGGCGAACAGTTAGAAGCCGCGCACCAGGTGCTACGCGAGGCGGTGGCCGTCTGTCAACGCGCCGGCAAACGCACGCTGGTGCTGGGCGGCGGCCACGAGACGGCCTTCGGCCACGGCGCTGGGGTACTGGACGCCTTCCCGGGCGAAAAAGTGGGCATTATTAATCTCGATGCGCATCTGGATTTACGCTTTGCCGAATGCGCCAGTTCCGGGACGCCGTTCCGCCAGCTGGCGCTGGAGTGTGAAGCGCAGCAGCGAGGTTTTCACTATACCTGCATCGGGGTTAGCCGGGCGGCGAACACCCAGGCGCTATGGGATGAAGCGGCGCGCCGCCAGGTGGCTATCGTTGAGGATCTGGAGGTGCTGGCAGCCTTCGAAACACGCGTGTTGCCGGAGCTTGAGCGCAATATCGCGCAATTCGACCGTCTGTATCTGACTATCGATCTCGACGTGCTGCCGGCGCGCGAAATGCCGGCGGTTTCCGCGCCGGCGGCGCTGGGCGTGCCGCTGGCGACCCTGCTGCGGATCGTTGAGCCGTTGTGCCGCAGCGGTAAGCTACAGGCGGTGGATTTGGTCGAGTTTAATCCGCAATTTGACATCGACGGACAGGGCGCCCGCGCGGCGGCCCGTCTGGCATGGCAAATCGCCCATTGGTGGCGCTAGCGATCCGCGCTATTATTTTCGTTTCGCCGCTCCGCTTATTACGCATAAGGAAAGCCAGGCCATGTTTGCACAACAACCTCGTTCCGCGCCCGCGCCTTTCTATGAAAAGGTGAAGCAGGCGATCAGCGAAAAGATCCACCGCGGCGAGTGGCGTCCGCACGACCGAATTCCCTCGGAGGCTGAACTGGTCGCCCAGTTCGGCTTCAGCCGCATGACCATCAACCGCGCGCTGCGCGAACTGACGGATGAAGGCTTGCTGGTGAGGCTACAGGGAGTCGGTACCTTCGTCGCCGAGCCGAAAGGGCAGTCGGCGCTGTTTGAAGTGCGCAGCATAGCCGATGAGATTGCCTCCCGCCGTCACCAGCACCGCTGCGACGTGCTGCTTTTAGAGGAGACCGAAGCGGATGTTATCCAGGCGGAGGCGCTCAACGTCGCCGAAGGCACGCGTATCTTTCATTCGCTGATGGTGCATTTTGAAAATGATGTCCCGGTACAAATTGAAGACCGCTGCGTCAATGCCGCGGTGGTGCCAGACTATCTATTACAGGATTACACCGCCACCACGCCGCATGATTATCTGTCGCTGATTGCGCCGTTAACCGAAGGCGAACATATCGTCGAGGCGGTGCAGGCGACGTCAGAAGAGTGCGCGCTGCTGCGCATCCTGCCGCACGATCCCTGCCTGCTTATTCGCCGCCGCACCTGGTCGACGACGCATATTGTCTCACACGCTCGCCTGCTGTTTCCCGGCGCGCGCTACCGTCTGCAGGGCCATTTCAGCTCGTAATTCTCCCTGGCGTCAGCAAAACGTGATTGCTGACGCAATATAACAAAATTGTATCATTTCTGTTAAATCCTGGCTTGCGTAGAGTTGTATAGACAAGTATATGTATCTACGTACACAACGTTAATTGTCAGGAGAAACCCCGATGTCGCAAAGCAAATATCGCCAGCTGGACGTACGTGCCCCGAGAGGCACGACGCTGACCGCCAAGAGCTGGTTGACCGAAGCGCCGCTGCGTATGTTAATGAATAACCTCGATCCCGATGTCGCCGAAAACCCGCATGAGCTGGTGGTCTATGGCGGTATTGGTCGCGCTGCGCGCAACTGGGAATGCTATGACGCTATCGTGAAGGCGCTGAAAAACCTGGAAAGCGACGAGACCCTGCTGGTGCAGTCCGGCAAACCGGTCGGCGTATTTAAAACGCATGAAAACTCGCCGCGCGTGCTGATCGCTAACTCCAACCTGGTCCCGCACTGGGCCACCTGGGAACACTTCAACGAACTGGATGCCAAAGGGTTGGCAATGTACGGCCAGATGACCGCCGGCAGCTGGATCTACATCGGTAGCCAGGGCATCGTACAGGGCACCTACGAAACCTTCGTCGAAGCCGGTCGCCAGCACTATCAGGGCAGCCTGAAAGGTCGCTGGGTGTTAACCGCCGGTCTGGGTGGCATGGGCGGTGCGCAGCCGCTGGCTGCGACGCTGGCAGGCGCCTGCTCGCTGAACATTGAATGCCAGCAGAGCCGCATCGATTTCCGTCTGCGTACCCGCTACGTGGATGAACAGGCCACTTCTCTGGATGACGCCCTGGCGCGCATCAAAAAATACACCGCCGAAGGCCGCGCTATCTCCATCGCGCTGTGCGGCAACGCCGCGGATATCGTTCCGGAACTGGTGAAACGCGGCGTTCGCCCGGATATGGTTACCGACCAGACCAGCGCCCACGACCCGCTGCACGGCTATCTGCCGAAAGGATGGAGCTGGGAGGAGTATCAGCAGAAAGCCGAATCCGATCCGCAAGGCACTATCCTGGCGGCGAAACGCTCGATGGCCGACCACGTTCAGGCGATGCTGGCCTTTAATGAAATGGGCGTACCGACCTTCGACTACGGCAACAACATCCGCCAGATGGCGCAGGAAATGGGCGTCAGCAACGCCTTCGATTTCCCGGGCTTCGTGCCGGCGTATATCCGTCCGCTGTTCTGCCGCGGTATCGGCCCGTTCCGTTGGGTAGCGCTGTCCGGCGATCCGCAGGATATCTACAAAACCGACGCGAAGGTGAAAGAGATCATTAAAGATGATAAGCATCTGCACCACTGGCTGGATATGGCGCGCGAGCGCATCAGCTTCCAGGGACTGCCGGCGCGTATCTGCTGGGTAGGTCTGGAGTGGCGGCAGAAGCTGGGGCTGGCCTTTAACGAAATGGTACGTAGCGGCGAAGTCTCCGCGCCGATCGTGATTGGCCGCGATCACCTTGATTCCGGCTCCGTCTCCAGCCCGAACCGCGAAACCGAAGCCATGCGCGACGGCTCGGATGCGGTATCTGACTGGCCGTTGCTCAACGCACTGCTTAACACCGCCAGCGGCGCGACCTGGGTGTCGCTGCACCACGGCGGCGGCGTAGGCATGGGCTTCTCGCAGCACTCCGGGATGGTTATCGTCTGTGATGGTACCGATGAAGCGGCGGCGCGTATCGCTCGCGTCCTGCATAACGACCCGGCGACCGGCGTAATGCGTCATGCCGACGCGGGTTACGATATCGCCATTGAATGCGCGGTGGAACAGGGTCTGAATCTTCCGATGGTTGCGGCAACGCAGGGGAACGCTAAATGAAATCTTTAACGCTAATTCCGGGGCAACTGAGCCTGTCGCAGCTCCGCGACGTTTACAGCCACCCGCTGAACATTACCCTTGATAGCAGCGCGTTTGCGGCAATTGATGAGAGCGTGGCCTGCGTTAACGCCATCCTCGCCGAAGGGCGGACCGCCTACGGTATCAACACCGGTTTTGGCCTGCTGGCGCAGACCCGTATCTCGACGGAAGATCTGGAGAACCTGCAGCGTTCGCTGGTGCTATCCCATGCGGCAGGCGTTGGCGAGCCGCTGGACGATGACCTGGCGCGCCTGATTATGGTGCTGAAGATTAACAGCCTGTCCCGCGGTTTCTCCGGGATCCGCCTGAGCGTGATCCAGGCGCTGATTGGTCTGGTCAATGCCGGCGTGACGCCGTGGATCCCGGCGAAAGGTTCCGTCGGCGCCTCCGGCGACCTTGCGCCGCTGGCGCATATGTCGCTGACGCTGCTTGGCGAAGGCAAAGCGCGGGTACGCGGCGGCGAATGGCTGCCGGCGACGGAAGCGTTACGTCAGGCGGGGCTGGAGCCGATTACCCTGGCGGCGAAAGAAGGTCTGGCGCTGCTGAACGGCACCCAGGCGTCGACGGCCTTTGCGCTGCGCGGTCTGTTCGAAGCCGAAGATCTGTTCGCCTCCGCGGTCGTTTGCGGGGCGTTAACCACCGAAGCGGCGCTGGGTTCGCGTCGTCCGTTCGATGCGCGTATTCACGAGGTGCGCGGCCAGCGTGGTCAGATTGATGCGGCGGCGCTGTATCGCCACCTGTTGACCGATGACAGCGCGATTTCGCAGTCGCATCATAACTGCGCCAAGGTGCAGGATCCGTACTCTCTGCGCTGTCAGCCGCAGGTGATGGGCGCCTGCCTGACGCAGATCCGCCAGGCGGCGGAAGTATTGTTAGCCGAAGCGAACGCGGTCTCCGATAACCCGCTGGTCTTTGCCGCCGAAAATGACGTCATCTCCGGCGGTAACTTCCATGCCGAACCGGTAGCGATGGCGGCGGATAATATCGCACTGGCGATCGCGGAAATCGGCTCGCTCTCCGAGCGTCGTATCGCGCTGATGATGGACAGCCATATGTCGCAGCTGCCGCCGTTCCTCGTGAAAAATGGCGGCGTCAACTCCGGCTTTATGATAGCCCAGGTCACGGCGGCGGCTTTAGCCAGTGAAAACAAAGCGCTGTCGCACCCGCATAGCGTTGACAGCCTGCCCACCTCCGCGAACCAGGAAGACCACGTCTCGATGGCGCCGGCTGCCGGTCGTCGCCTGTGGGCGATGGCGGAAAACACCCGCGGGGTGCTGGCCGTCGAGTGGCTGGCGGCGGCGCAGGGGCTGGATATGCGCGAAGGGCTGACCACCAGTCCGCTGCTGGAAGAGGCGCGTCATCTGCTGCGCGAACGCGTGCCGCATTATACCCAAGACCGTTTCTTCGCTCCTGATATTGAAAATGCCACCGAGCTTTTGGCCGCACGTCACCTGACGCGTCTGCTGCCTGCCGTATTGCCTGGCCTGAATTAATCACCGTTGTTCTCTGTACCCGCGTCGGGGGGATGTCATCCCCCCGGCCGTCCTACATCGCATATTTGTCGTCATATAAAAAAACCAGGACACCTGTATATGCAACAACAACACAAACCGCATCTGCTGCGCGGGCTGAATGCCCGACACATTCGTTTTATTGCGCTCGGTTCCGCTATCGGCACCGGGCTGTTCTACGGTTCGGCCTCCGCCATTAAGGCGGCGGGTCCGGCGGTGCTGCTGGCCTATCTGATCGGCGGCGCGGCGGTCTTTATGGTCATGCGCGCGCTGGGTGAAATGGCGGTGCGCAATCCGGTTTCCGGCTCCTTCGGCAGCTACGCTCGCCAGTATCTCGGGCCGCTGGCCGGATTTATTACCGGCTGGACCTACACCTTTGAAATGGTGATCGTGGCGCTGGCCGACGTCACCGCGTTCGGTATCTATATGGGGTTGTGGTATCCCGATGTGCCGCGCTGGATCTGGATCCTCAGCATCATCTTCTTTATTGGCGCGATGAACCTGTGCAACGTGCGGGTGTTCGGCGAGATGGAGTTCTGGCTGTCGCTGATTAAAGTGGTGGCGATTATCGCTATGATGGCGGCGGGCGCGGGGATCATCTTCTTTGGCTTTGGCCATAGTTTCCCGGCCACCGGGCTGGAAAATCTGTGGAGCCACGGCGGCTTTGCGCCAAATGGCTGGCAGGGGATCATCGCCTCGCTTGGCATAGTGATGTTCGCTTTCGGCGGTGTAGAGATTATCGGCGTCACGGCGGCGGAAGCGCAGAACCCGAAGAAGGTCATCCCGCAGGCCATCAACACCATTCCGCTGCGTATTATTCTGTTTTACGTCTGCACCCTGGCGGTGCTGATGGCGATCTTCCCGTGGAATAGTTTTGGCGAGCAGGGCAGTCCGTTTGTGCTGATCTTTGATGGCCTCGGGATCCCGGCGGCGGCGACCGTACTGAATATCATCGTGATTAGTGCCAGTATCTCGGCGATTAACAGCGATATTTTTGGCGCCGGGCGCATGATGTACGGTATGTCGAAAGAGGGGCTTGCGCCGAAGTGCTTCCAGCGGATCGCCAGCAACGGCGTACCCTGGATGACGGTCGTGGTGATGGGCGTGGCGCTGCTGGTGGCGGTGGTGCTTAACTATCTGATGCCGGAACAGGTCTTTGTCCTGATTGCCTCGCTGGCGGCGTTCGCCACCGTCTGGGTGTGGCTGATGATCCTGCTCTCTCATTTCTCGATGCGCCGCGGTTTGTCGGCCGAAGAGCGCAGTAAGATCGAATTCCCGATCCCCTTCTGGCCGGTTGGCCCGCTGTTGACGCTACTGTTTATGGGGCTGGTGATCGCCGTGCTGGGAATGGTGGAAGAGACGCGCGTGGCGCTGTTAGCCGGGCTGGTCTGGCTGGGGCTGCTGACGGTGGTGTGGTACGCACGCGTGCGTAAAACCGCGCTGCAGGTGGCCACTGAACAGTAAGGTCATTCTCCCCGGTGGCGCTGCGCTTACCGGGGCTACGTTTGGACCGTAGATACTGTTATCGGTTTGCAACGGTTTTGGTCGGGGAAAACATGTGCTTTGTGTTAATTCCGACACATTGCGCTCCCAATATTTCTTCTGCGTTATGTCCCTCATGGCGCAGGGAGCGCACAGGGGGCGGCCAGTCGCCGCCGCCCCCTGTACCCCCGGTCTCTGGCCGCCAAAATCGCCACTTCGTGGTACCTTCGACTTATCCCTGCAGGCTTCGGGTCGGGCCGAGGCAGCGTCCTTGCAAAACACGGCCCTCAGCCCGCATCCATGCGGGCTGCCCCGGCCTTCCGGGAACGTCTCAGCGATTTTGAGGCCGCCAACAACGGCAGTTTCAGCAAGCATGGTGAATAAATTAAAGGCAGGCCGCACGGACCGTAGGTCGGGTAAGCGCAGCGCCACCCGACAATATACCGGTGCCGCGGGTTGCCCGGATAAGGCGCAAGCCGCTATCCGGGGGGATAATTAACTGAACAGGGCGGTGATGGAAGCGCTGGCGAGCGAATGGAAATGGACATTAAAGCCGACCATCGCGCCGCTCGCCTCGGCGTCGATATCAATCTTATCGATATCCAGCGCGTGTACGGTAAAAATGTAGCGGTGGGTTTCCCCCTTCGGCGGCGCCGCGCCGCCGTAGCCGGCCTTACCAAAATCGGTGCGGGTCTGAATGGCCTCTTCTGGTAGCTCCGCCTGACCGGAACCGGCCCCCTGCGGTAAAACCCGGGTATCGGCAGGCAGGTTGGCTACCACCCAGTGCCACCAGCCGGAACCGGTCGGCGCATCCGGGTCGTAGCAGGTGACGACAAAGCTTTTGGTTCCTGCGGGAACGTCGTCCCACATCAGATGCGGCGAAAGATTATCGCCATCGTACCCCATACCGTTGAATACGTGACGATTAGGCAGCTTGCCGCCGTCCTGCAGATCGTGACTGGTCAGTTTCATGCTTCATCCTCATTGATAATGCGCTGATTAACAAAGAAGTGTAGCCTTCCCGACGGCGCAATTCCGCTGTTTATTCGCTAAAAAATGTTTCTTCTTGTACCGCCATATTGACCGCTCGGGTCAGGCGAGTCAGCTGTTGTGGGCTGATGATGTACGGTGGCATCAGATAAATCAGCCGGCCAAACGGGCGGATCCATACCCCTTGCTCAACAAAAAAGCGCTGCAGAGCGGCCATGTTCACCGGATGACGGGTTTCAACCACGCCAATCGCGCCGAGTACGCGCACGTCGGCGACCCATTCTGACTCGCGCGCCGGAGCCAGCTCGGCCTTCAGCTGGGCTTCAATCGCCGCTACCTGCTGTTGCCATTCGCCGCTCTCCAGCAGGCGCAGGCTTTCGCTTGCCACCGCGCAGGCCAGCGGATTGCCCATAAAGGTGGGGCCGTGCATAAAGCAGCCGGCTTCGCCATCGCTGATGGTTTCAGCTACCGTTCGGGTGGTGATGGCGGCGGAAAGGGTCATGGTACCGCCGGTCAGCGCTTTACCCAGACACAGAATATCGGCGGAGATACCGGCATGCTCGCAGGCGAACAGTTTGCCGGTACGGCCAAAGCCGGTGGCAATCTCATCGGCGATCAGCAAAATCCCTTCCCGGTCGCACATTTTACGCACTCGCTTTAGCCACTCCGGATGGTACATGCGCATCCCGCCGGCGCCCTGGACTACCGGTTCGAGGATCACCGCGGCGATTTCGTGGCGATGCGCGGCCATCAGGCGGGCAAACGGCACCATATCCATCTCATCCCACTCGCCGTCGAAGCGGCTTTGCGGCGCGGGGGCAAACAGGTTATCCGGCAGATAGCCCTGCCACAGGCTGTGCATTGAATTCTGCGGATCGCAGACCGACATCGCGCCGAAGGTGTCACCGTGATAGCCGTTGCGGAAGGTCAGGAAACGACGGCGCGGTTGGCCTTTAGCCTGCCAGTACTGCAGCGCCATTTTCATCGCCACTTCTACCGCCACCGAACCGGAATCGGCGAGGAAAACGCACTCCAGCGATTCCGGCGTCATCGCCACCAGCTGGCGACAGAGCGCCACCGCCGACGGATGGGTGATCCCGCCGAACATCACGTGCGACATCTGGTCGATCTGCGCTTTCATCGCCGCATTCAGGCGCGGGTGATTGTAGCCATGGATCGCCGCCCACCAGGAGGACATGCCGTCAACCAGTTGTTCGCCGCCGGCGAGGGACAGCTCGCAACCGTGGGCGGAAACCACCGGGTAGACCGGTAGGGGGGAAGTCATAGAGGTGTAGGGGTGCCAGATGTGGCGCCGATCGAAAGTGAGATCGTCCAGTGTCATAAGCGACTTGTAAACCATTTTGAAAACATTTAGGTTTACGAGTATAAACCGAACCGCAAATTAACAAAACCTTTTGGAGAGGCCAATGGCTCACCACGCACGCTGGACAATGTCGCAAGTTACTGAGTTATTTAATAAACCACTCATCGATCTGCTCTTTGAAGCGCAGCAAATCCACCGCCAGCATTTTGACCCGCGTCAGGTGCAGGTTAGTACGTTGCTGTCGATTAAAACCGGCGCTTGTCCGGAAGACTGTAAATATTGCCCGCAAAGCGCACGCTACAAAACCGGTCTTGAATCCGAGCGCCTGATGGAAGTCGAGCAGGTGCTGGAATCAGCGCGTCAGGCGAAAAACGCCGGCTCGACCCGCTTCTGCATGGGCGCGGCGTGGAAGAACCCTAATGATCGCGATATGCCGTATCTGGAGCAGATGGTGAAAGGCGTCAAGGCGCTGGGGCTGGAGTCCTGTATGACGCTCGGCACCCTTACCGATAGCCAGGCGCAGCGCCTGGCCGGCGCGGGGCTGGATTACTACAACCATAACCTTGACACCTCGCCGGAATTTTACGGCAACATCATCACCACCCGTACCTATCAGGAACGTCTGGATACGCTGGATAAGGTACGCGATGCCGGGATTAAAGTGTGCTCCGGTGGAATCGTCGGGTTGGGGGAAAGCGTGAACGATCGCGCCGGGCTGCTGCTGCAGTTGGCTAATCTGCCAACGCCGCCGGAAAGCGTGCCGATCAACATGCTGGTGAAGGTCAAAGGTACGCCGCTGGCGGATAACGACGATGTTGACGCTTTCGATTTCATCCGCACGATCGCCATTGCGCGCATCATGATGCCAACCTCCTACGTGCGTCTCTCCGCCGGGCGCGAGCAGATGAACGAGCAGACCCAGGCGATGTGCTTTATGGCCGGGGCGAACTCGATTTTCTATGGCTGCAAGCTACTGACGACGCCAAACCCGGAAGAAGATAAAGACCTGCAGCTGTTCCGCAAGCTGGGCATCAACCCGCAGCAGACGGCGGTGCTGGAAGGTGATAATGAGCAGCAGCAGCGCCTGGAGCAGGCCTTACTCACCCCGGACACTGAGGAATACTACAACGCGGCGGCGCTATGAGCTGGCAGCAACGAATCGATCGGGCGCTGGACGAACGGCGGGCGGCGGAGGCTTTTCGCCGCCGCCTGCCGGTAAGCCACGGCGCCGGACGCTGGCTGGAGCGTGAAGGGGAGCGCTGGCTCAACTTCTCCAGTAATGACTACCTGGGCCTGAGCCAGCATGGCGCGATTATCGCCGCCTGGCAGCAGGGGGCGGAACGTTATGGCGTCGGTTCCGGCGGATCGGGCCACGTTAGCGGCTATAGTGAGGCGCATCGCGCGCTGGAAGAGGAACTTGCCGACTGGCTGGGCTATCCGCGCGCGTTGCTGTTTATCTCCGGCTTTGCCGCGAATCAGGCGTTGATTGCCGCGCTGGCGGAAAAAGACGATCGCATTGTGGCCGATCGCCTGAGCCATGCCTCCCTGCTGGAGGCGGCAAGCCTCAGCCCGGCGCAGCTGCGCCGCTTTACCCACAATGACCCGCAACAGCTTGCTCAATTGCTGGCGAAACCGCTGGACGGCCAGCAGTTAGTCGTTACCGAAGGGATTTTCAGTATGGACGGCGACAGCGCGCCGCTGGCTGACATTCAGGCGGCAGCCCGCAGCGCCGGAGCATTATTACTTGTTGATGATGCTCACGGAATCGGGGCGATTGGCGATGAAGGGCGCGGAAGCTGTCATACGCAGGCGGTTCGCCCGGAGCTGCTGGTAGTCACCTTCGGCAAGGCGTTTGGGGTAAGCGGCGCGGCGGTACTGTGCAGTGAATCGATGGCCGATTATCTGCTGCAGTTTGCCCGTCATCTCATCTACAGCACCGCGATGCCGCCGGCGCAGGCGGTAGCGCTGAGCGCGGCGTTGCGGATCATTCGTAGCGATGAGGGCCAGCAGCGGCGGGAATTCTTGAGCGCCCGCATCCGTCAGTTCCGCGCTGGAATGGGCGATGTTTCGCTGGGGCTGACCGATTCCCGGAGCGCGATTCAGCCGCTGATCGTTGGCGATAACGCGCGAGCGCTAGCCCTGGCATCCAGCCTACGCGAGGCCGGCTGTTGGGCTACCGCCATTCGTCCGCCGACGGTTCCCGCCGGCGGCGCGCGTCTGCGCCTGACTCTGACTGCCGCTCATCAGGCCGAGGACATTGCGCGTTTACTGGAGGTGCTTCATGGCCACGGTGAATAAGCAGGCTGTGGCCGCGGCGTTTGGTCGCGCGGCCAGCGGCTATACGCAACATGATGAGCTGCAGCGCCGCAGCGCTGAATTGCTGCTGCGCCAGTTGGCGAGGAGCGATTTTGCCCGAGTGCTGGACGCTGGCTGCGGGCCCGGCAGCATGAGCCGTTACTGGCGCGAAGCGGGAAGCGAAGTTACCGCGCTGGATCTCTCCGCCGGGATGCTGGCGCAGGCGCAACGCAACGGCGCCGCGCAGCATTATCTGCAGGGCGATATCGAAGCGCTGCCGGTGCCGGATGCCTGCTTCGATCTGGCATGGAGTAACCTGGCGGTGCAGTGGTGTGACGAGCTAAGCGCGGCAATCGGCGAGCTGTACCGGGTGGTGCGGCCCGGCGGGCGAGTAGCGTTCACCACGTTGCTCGCCGGATCGCTACCGGAACTCAATCAAGCGTGGCGGGCGGTCGATGAACATCCCCATGCCAACCGTTTTCTCAGCGAACAGGCGGTAAGGGCGGCGCTGAGTGGCCTGCGCGCCGAAGGCGTCGTGCATCAGATTAGCTTACCGTTCGCCGACGCGTTAAGCGCCATGCGCTCGCTAAAGGGCATTGGCGCTACCCACTTACATCAGGGGCGGGCGTCTGCGCCGCTTAGCCGCGGCAAGCTGCGCGAACTGCAACTGGCCTGGCCGCAACAGCAGGGCCAGTGCCCGCTGACGTATCATCTTTTTACAGGAGTCATTGAACGTGACTAAACGTTTCTTCGTCACCGGAACCGATACTGAAGTCGGTAAAACCGTCGCCAGTAGCGCGCTGCTGCAGGCGGCGAATCAGCTGGGATTTAACACCGCAGGCTATAAGCCGGTGGCTTCCGGGAGCGACCTGACCGCACAAGGGTTACGCAATGAAGATGCGCTGGCCCTGCAGCGTAATAGCCGGGTGGCGCTGCGCTATGAACAGGTTAACCCTTATACTTTTGCCGAGCCGACCTCGCCGCATATTATTAGCGCCGATGAAGGGCGACCGATTGCCGCGACGACGCTTTCCAGCGGTTTACGCGAACTGGAGCGCCTGGCCGACTGGGTGCTGGTGGAAGGGGCGGGCGGCTGGTTTACGCCGCTCTCGGAAACCCTGACCTTCGCCGACTGGGCGCAGCAGGAGCAATTGCCGGTGATTTTAGTGGTCGGCGTCAAACTTGGCTGTATCAATCACGCGATGCTCACCGCCCAGGCGGTACGCGAAGCCGGGCTGCCGCTCGTGGGCTGGATCGCCAACGATATCCAGCCGCCGGGTAAACGCCATCGCGAATATCTGCAAACCTTAACGCGGGTATTGCCAGCGCCGCTGCTGGGGGAAATTCCCTGGCTTGCCGACGCATCGCAACGTCAGGATCTCGCGCAGTACCTGGATCTGAGCCCCCTGCAATAACCCCGCATAAACCTGCGAGACGGCTCTATTTTTTGTTGACAGGACGATGAAATGTGGTCCAGAAAACGCAAAAAATCCAGCCGTCTTTAGCTGATAAATATCAAAAAAAATTCGATAATTTTTTTTAGCCACGGGCTTTGGTCCGATGAGACTTTTCTGCCGGGTGGCAGACCTCGCGGCCTGCAGGCAGTTATCCACTATTCCTGTGGATAACCTTGTGTATTAGAGTTAGAAAACTTGCGGTAAGCTAGAGAGTACGCGGCCTGCGAGCAAATTGGCGCGAAACCCGTCTTTTGGTAAATTATGTTTTATTTCAGCAAGTTAAATAAAAGCAATGGCTGTCAGAAAAGTGTCACCGGCTGCCATAAAAGATTCATTACCTTGCTTGACAAATGTTAAATGATAAATGTTTCTGGGGATAACCACACAGGCTGGTGGATTATTCCGCAAAGCGCGCATTTTACGCCCGCAGTCGGACGACCGCGCGTCCTTTTGCCGCCATACAATAATGCGATACTGTTTTTATATCCAGTATTATTTATTGGCAAAAATGAAACTGAAGGGTAGAATTAAACACCTGCTGGCCAATCCCATCTTCAGGTCCTGAAATATGAGCAAACCATTCAAGCTGCACTCCGCATTCCGTCCTTCCGGCGATCAGCCCGAAGCCATCCGCCGTCTGGAAGAGGGGCTGGAAGATGGCCTTGCGCATCAAACCCTGCTTGGGGTAACCGGTTCGGGGAAAACCTTCACCATCGCCAACGTTATCGCTGACTTACAGCGCCCGACGATGGTGCTGGCGCCGAACAAAACCCTGGCGGCGCAGCTGTATGGCGAGATGAAAGAGTTCTTTCCCGAGAATGCGGTGGAGTATTTTGTCTCCTACTACGATTATTACCAGCCTGAAGCCTACGTACCGAGCTCGGATACCTTTATCGAAAAAGACGCCTCGGTGAACGAACACATTGAGCAGATGCGTCTGTCGGCCACCAAAGCGTTGCTCGAACGGCGCGATGTAGTGGTGGTGGCTTCGGTTTCCGCCATTTACGGACTTGGCGACCCGGATCTGTATCTGAAGATGATGCTGCACCTGACCACCGGCATGCTGATCGACCAGCGGGCGATCCTGCGTCGACTGGCGGAACTGCAATACACCCGCAACGATCAGGCCTTCCAGCGCGGCACTTTCCGCGTCCGCGGCGAAGTTATCGATGTCTTCCCGGCGGAATCCGATGATATCGCGCTGCGTATTGAACTGTTTGACGAAGAGGTCGAGCGGCTATCGCTGTTTGACCCGCTGACCGGCCACGTCGAATCGTCCATTCCACGCTATACCATCTATCCGAAGACCCACTACGTTACGCCGCGCGAGCGTATCGTACAGGCGATGGAAGAGATCAAAGACGAGCTGGCTGACCGCCGCAAGGTCCTGCTGGCGAACAATAAACTGCTTGAAGAGCAGCGGCTGAGCCAGCGCACTCAGTTCGACCTCGAAATGATGAACGAGCTGGGCTACTGCTCGGGGATTGAAAACTACTCGCGCTTTCTCTCCGGGCGCGGGCCGGGCGAGCCGCCGCCGACGCTGTTCGACTACCTGCCGGCGGATGGCCTGCTGGTTATCGATGAATCGCACGTGACTATCCCGCAAATCGGCGGTATGTACCGTGGCGACCGGGCGCGTAAAGAGACGCTGGTGGAATATGGCTTTCGCCTGCCGTCAGCGCTGGATAACCGGCCGATGAAGTTCGAAGAGTTTGAAGCGCTGGCACCCCAGACCATCTACGTTTCAGCGACGCCGGGTCCCTATGAGCTGGAAAAATCCGGCGATGAGGTGGTAGACCAGGTCGTTCGCCCAACGGGCCTACTGGATCCGGTTATCGAAGTGCGGCCGGTGGCGACGCAGGTCGACGATCTGTTATCAGAAATCCGTACCCGTGCGGCGATCAATGAGCGTGTACTGGTGACGACGCTGACCAAACGCATGGCGGAGGATTTAACCGAATACCTGGAAGAGCACGGTGAACGGGTGCGCTATCTGCACTCCGATATCGATACCGTCGAGCGTATGGAAATTATTCGCGATCTGCGTCTTGGCGAGTTCGACGTGCTGGTGGGGATCAACCTGCTGCGCGAAGGGCTGGATATGCCGGAAGTATCGCTGGTGGCGATACTTGATGCCGATAAAGAGGGCTTCCTGCGTTCCGAGCGCTCGCTTATCCAGACCATCGGCCGCGCGGCGCGTAACGTGAACGGTAAGGCGATTCTTTACGGCGATAAAATCACGCCATCGATGGCGAAGGCGATCGGTGAAACCGAACGCCGCCGCGAGAAGCAGCAGCGTTATAACGAAGAGCACGGTATTGTGCCGCAGGGTCTTAATAAGAAAGTGGTCGATATTCTGGCGCTGGGTCAGAACATCGCGAAGACCAAAGCCAAAGGCCGTGGCAAAGCCCGTTCTCCGGTGGAAGCCGATAGCGTCGAACTGACGCCGAAAGCGCTGCAGCAGAAGATCCACGAGCTGGAAGGGCAAATGATGCAGCATGCCCAGAACCTTGAGTTTGAGGAAGCCGCGCAGATCCGCGATCAATTGCATCAGCTACGCGAACTGTTTATTGCGGCATCATAAGGGTGATAGGGGAGCCGTGCAAAAATGACGGCAATTTGCAATTGCCGTCACGCTATTATCGTAGGATCTTAATGTTGGCTTAATTTTCTTCAGCGACACTATCCTCAGTTTAATGAGGATAGCGCCATGCAAAAACTGACCAACCGTGAATATCTGGCCATTGCGACCGCCTTTGTGATAGTGGTCGCCTTCTTACATCAATGGGTATTAACCTTCTGACGCGAACTGCGTGGGAACAGCACCCAGGCGCGGACGCCCGGTCCGGGTTGACGGTTATGTAAAAAGAATTGCGCATCGTGCAGTTGAGCGATGCGGGTGACAATGCTTAAACCGAGGCCTATTCCACCATAGCGGCTATCCATACGGACAAACGCTTTACTCAGTTCGCCGCTTTTGGCCTCATCAATGCCCGGCCCTTCATCTTCAACTGCCAGAATCGGCGTATTTCCCGGTTTTACCGAAATCTTAATCTTCGACCCCACGGGGCTATAGCGGTGCGCATTCTCCACCAGATTGCGTAAAATCACCCGCGCTAACGTCGCATCCCCGGAAATGAGATCCTCGCCGGCGCCGCTTTCTATCTCCAGCGTCTGCTGGCGCGCTTCGAGCATTGTTTTCAGCTCATCCTGCAGAGGCTCCACCACATCTTCGTGCAAATGCACCTGCTGGTAACTCCCGGCGGAAAACGACTGCCCGACGCGCGCCAGTTGTAGCAGCTGCGAAATGCTGTTGGTCATCTGATCGAGGCGTTGAATTAACGGATCAACGCTGACGCCGTGAACCTTCGCCAGCAGTTCCAGATGCAAGCGCAGCCCGGCAAGAGGGGTACGCAGTTCGTGGGCGACGTCGGCGGTAAACAGACGCTCGCGATCGAGCGTCAGGGTCAGCCGCGACACCAGTTGATTAATCGCCATGGTCACTGCGGTCACTTCCGGCACCGACTCCTGCAAAATAATGGGTTGCAGATTATCCGGCGTCCGGCTTTCCAGCTCGCTCTGCAGATTTGATAGCGGACGGGTGATTTTCTTCACCGCCATCAGGCTGATATATAGCGCCAGACCGATGATCAGCAGGCTTGGCACCAGCAGGCTGGCGACCGCCTCGCGTACCTCATGTTCGACGTGCCTTTGATTGTTATGACCCTCAATGGCGCTGGCAACCAGCAGCTGGATTTGCTCTTTGCTTTCATGCCATAGCCAAAATACGCTGATCAGCTGGCAGACCACCAGAATCGCGCCGATGGTCAACAGCAGGCGGTGGCGCATGGTCCAGGTTTCGGTCGCAAACAGTGCCATAGCGTTATTCTGACTCCGTATTATTCACCAGCATGTAACCAAAGCCGCGGACGGTGCGGATCCGCGCTTTACCAATCTTGTCGCGCAGATTATGGATATGCACTTCGAGGGTATTGGTGGCCGGTTCGTTATCCCAGCTGTAGATATCATTGTAGAGAATTTCGCGATGTACCGGGCTGCCGGCCTTCATCATCAGGCGCGAGAGCAAAGCATACTCTTTTGGCGTCAGCTCCAGCGATTCGCCGGCCAGCCACACCTGACGACGGGTAACATTAAGGCGCAGGTTGCCGACGGTCAGCTCATTATCGCCCTGATTATTATGGCGACGCAGCAGCGCGCGAATGCGGGCGTTGAGCTCTTCAAGCGCGAAAGGTTTCACCAGGTAATCGTCAGCGCCGGTATCCAGTCCGCTGATGCGGTCGCCCACGGTATCGCGGGCGGTGAGGATTAACACCGGTTGGGTGAATTTCTCCCGGCGCATACGCGCCAGGAAATGCAGACCGTCTTCATCCGGCAGGCCCAGGTCGAGCACCACCAGACTGTAATGGTTGCTGGCTAACGACAGCGCGGCTTCATGCGCGGTGGCGACGCCATCGCAGACATAGCCTTCGCTTTGCATGGCCAGAATTAACCCTTGTAACAGGAGCGCATCGTCTTCAATGACTAAGATTTTCATCTGCCGGTCTCTCTACATGGCGTTAAAAGGTCGTCTTTTGCCTGATACTCGCGGGTGTCTACCCCGAGCAGGCCAAGCAGGGTAGAGAACAGATTATCTTGTGAATAATCGTTCGTCTTCGCCTGCTGTTGCAAACACTGGCTGGATACGCCATAGCGTTGCTGATAATCCGGCGACAACCACAGCAGCATCGGCACGTGTTTTTGCGTATCCGGCGCTATGGAGTACGGCAGGCCATGCAGATACACGCCATCTTCACCCAGCGATTCGCCGTGGTCAGACAAATACACCAGACTGGTGGTGAATTTATTCTGTTTGGACTGTAGTAATTTTATGGCTTTATCAACCACATAGTCGACGTACAAAATGGTGTTGTCGTAGGTATTGGTCAACTGTTGTTGCGTACAACTTTGGATTTCATTGGTATCGCAGGTCGGGGTGAATTTTTTGAATTCAGCCGGGTAGCGATTGTAATAGGTCGGGCCATGACTACCAATGGTGTGCAGAACGATAATGCCATCCTGCTGTAAATTATCGATATAGCTATTAAGATTATGGAACAGCACGTCATCGTAGCACTCGCCATCAATGCACTCGCCGCTGAGGTTCAGGTTGGTGACGTTTTGGTGCGGTACGCGGTCACAGGCGCCTTTACAGCCGCCATCGTTGTCGTTCCATAGCACCTGAACACCGGCGCGCTGTAGAATATCCAGAACGCCTTCCTGATGGTGCGCCAGTTCTTCATCGTAATGCGCGCGCGGCATATTGGAGAACATGCAGGGGACGGAAACCGCGGTTGCGGTGCCGCAGGAGGTGGTTTTCGGGAAGTACACCACGTCGTCCTGTTTCAGGCGCGGGTTAGTTTCGCGATCGTAGCCGCCCAGCGAGAAATTCTCGGCGCGCGAGGTTTCGCCCAGCACCACGATGGTCAGATTTTTACGCGCGCCGTTATGCATCACCGCTTTCTGTTTGGCATCTTCGCCGATCTTCACCAGCGGCAGGTTATCCATCCGGTTATGCGCATACCACGAGTTCAGCGCCACAATGCTGTTGGAAGGGCTTAAAGATTTCACCAGCTCCTTATTGTTACGGAATACCGAGGCGTAATCTTTGTAGAACAGCGCCGCCACCAGCACAATGAGCAGCGCTGAAACGGCGATATTGAGCAGGCGCATCGTCGCACCGCGCCAGAAAGAGGCCGGTCTGCGAACTTTAATCCACCAGGCGACCAGAACCATCAATAGCCCGGAGAGACCCAGCACGATGACCATTTGCGTCGACAGCAGGGCAAAACTTTCCGCAGGTGTCGTATCGAAGATATTGGCGATCATCGAACGGTCGATCACCACGCCGAAGGTCCAGATAAAGTACTGCGCCGAGGCGCTCAGCAGAATAAACAGGCTGATGACTACCCGGTCGAGCTTTAAGAACGAGGCGAGGGTGGTGATGATGTTCATCACGCTAATTGCCACGATCGGCATGCTAAGGAAAACCAGCCAGTTATGGAGATTGTTTACCGGCAGTAGCGGGAAAACCTGGCGATAAAAGGCCAGGTTAAGAAAGATACCGATATAACAGGCAAAGAGCGTCAAATAAGCCGTGCGGCCGAGTACCGGCCGACGTAAAGAAATAAACGACATAACGAATACCCGTAGTAGGAGATGTTCGTTATGTTGACAGCGATATTTTAAGACAACCTTAAGATTTTAATCTGAGGCGTCATCTTGTTTAAAATAGTGCCGCTTAAGGATTAACCTAATGCCTGAATAGCCTGCTCCAGCGCCTGGCGTAGCAGCACGCGGTCATGACGATAGGTGACATCGCTGGCGTCCAGCGCGGTCTGAATCACCAGTCGTTCTTCCATACCCTTAACATCGGCTTTCGGCCCGACGATGGCGGCATCAATCACTTTTTTGCCGACGTAATGTTCCAGAATAGTCATTCTGTCCGCCAGCGTTAGATTGGCGGCAGGACTATGTTCCTTACCCAGGTTATCGATAAACACCATGGGCGCCGGGGTCCGCCGCAGCGCCTGGGCCATTTCGTCGAGCAGTAAAATGGGCAGCAGGCTGGTGTAGAAGCTCCCTGGCCCAATCAGGATCAGATCGGCCTCGGCGATGGCCTCAACCGCTTCGCGAGTCGCCGGAACCGGTGGGCTGAGCATCAGTTCCTGCGGGATGTGATCCAGCTGATCGATATTCACTTCGCCATACACTTCATGGCCTTCATGATCGAGCGCCACCAGATCGACCGGTTGCTCCGACATCGGAATCAGGAAAGCATCCACTTTAAGCAGGTTTCTGATCAAATTGATCGCCTCTAAAGGCCGCACACTCAGGTGATCCAGCGCCTTTAACATCAGATTTCCGAGGTTATGCCCGGAAAGCTCGCCATTGCCGCCAAAACGATATTCAAACATCGCGGAAGCGACGCTGGGTTCGGCGATTAATTGATTAATGCAGTTGCGCATATCGCCCCAGGCGATCCCCCCTTCCGAGCGGCGAATTCGCCCCGTTGATCCGCCGTTATCGGTGGTGGTCACGATGCCGGTCAGGCGTGAGCCGAGCGACGAGAGCGACGACATCACCCGCCCCAAACCGTGGCCTCCGCCAAGGGCGACGACGCGGTCCAGATCGGCGAAAGTGCGATTGCGCATACGAATTCCTTCTGTTCAATGTTCGGGTTTAGCGTCTCCGATCTACCCCTAAAAGATAATGCCCGGTTTCCGTCAAACTGACCGATATCAATGTTAAAGTGTGATTTTTGGCTATTCTGTACTGAAAATGCAAGATATTAGCGATATATAGATGATTATATAGCGAAAATGAAAATGGCGAAACCATCGTTAAAGCGCTACTATCGGCATAACCAACTAACACTCTAGCCTTAGTACCTGTGTCGCAAGATATGGTGCTCTGGCCGCGGCAGCCGCGCTGTCGCCAGGGCGTGGAAAGAAATGACCGCGCCTCCCGTACTTGGAAAGGTGTATATGGCCTCACAGCTTACTGATGCATTTGCGCGTAAGTTTTATTACTTGCGCCTGTCGATTACCGACGTGTGTAACTTTCGTTGCACCTACTGCCTGCCGGACGGCTACAAGCCTGGCGCCGTGACCAACAAGGGTTTTCTTAGCGTAGACGAAGTGCGCCGCGTGACGCGCGCTTTTTCCGCCCTTGGCACGGAAAAAGTCCGCCTCACCGGCGGCGAACCCTCGTTACGTCGCGACTTTACCGAGATTATTGCCGCCGTGCGTGAAAACAGCGCGATTCGTCAGATCGCGGTGACCACCAATGGTTATCGCCTGGCGCGTGATGTCGAACGCTGGCGCGATGCCGGGCTGACGGCGATTAACGTCAGCGTCGATAGCCTCGACGCTCGCCAGTTCCATGCCATCACCGGTCAGGATAAATTTCAGCAGGTGATGGACGGTATTGACGCCGCCTTTGCCGCCGGCTTTGAAAAGGTTAAGGTCAACACCGTGCTGATGCGTGATGTCAACCATCACCAGCTCGACACTTTCCTCGCGTGGATCAAACCTCGCCGTATTCAACTGCGTTTTATTGAGTTAATGGAAACCGGCGAGGGCAGCGACCTGTTCCGCCGTCACCACATTTCCGGTATGGTGCTGCGCGATGAACTGCTGCGCCGCGGTTGGATCCACCAGATCCGTCAACGAAGCGATGGCCCGGCACAGGTCTTTTGTCACCCGGATTACGCCGGTGAAATCGGCTTGATCATGCCGTATGAAAAAGACTTCTGCGCCACCTGTAACCGTCTTCGCGTCTCATCCGTTGGCAAACTGCACCTGTGTCTGTTCGGCGAAGGCGGCGTAGATCTGCGCGACCTGATGGCCGAGGACGAGCAGCAGGCCGAGCTGGAAGCGCGGATAGCCGAAGCCTTAACCCATAAAAAGCAGACCCATTTCCTGCATCAGGGCAACACCGGTATTACGCAGAACCTGTCGTATATTGGCGGATAATCGTTTTCGAAAGGAGCATTCAGATGAGCCAGGCTAACGCTGAGTTTATCCCGACCCGTATTGCTATTCTTACCGTTTCCAACCGCCGCGGCGAAGAGGACGATACCTCCGGCCACTGGCTGCGCGATGCGCTGCACGAAGCGGGACATACCCTCGTCGATAAGGCTATTGTGAAAGAGAACCGCTACGCGATTCGCGCCCAGGTTTCGGCGTGGATTGCCAGCGATGAGGTGCAGGTGGTGTTGATCACCGGTGGTACCGGTTTTACCGATGGCGATCAGGCGCCGGAAGCGTTGCTGCCGCTGTTTGACCGCGAGGTCGAAGGTTTTGGCGAAGTGTTCCGTATGCTCTCCTTTGAAGAGATAGGCACCTCGACGCTGCAGTCCCGCGCCGTTGCTGGCGTTGCCAACCGCACGCTGATTTTCGCGATGCCGGGCTCGACCAAGGCCTGCGCCACCGCGTGGGAAAATATTATCGCGCCACAGCTGGATGCGCGCACTCGCCCGTGCAACTTCATTCCTCATTTAAAGAAATAGTTTATGTCACAACTGACCCACATTAACGCCGCGGGCGAAGCCCACATGGTTGACGTCTCCGGCAAAGCGGAAACGGTACGCGAGGCGCGCGCTGAGGCTTACGTCGAAATGCAGGCCGCAACGCTTGCGATGATTATCGACGGCAGCCACCATAAAGGCGATGTATTCGCCACCGCGCGTATCGCCGGGATTCAGGCCGCGAAACGTACCTGGGAGCTGATCCCGCTGTGTCATCCGCTGATGCTCAGCAAAGTAGAAGTGAACCTGCAGGCGCAGCCGGAGCATAACCGCGTGCGCATTGAGTCACTCTGCCGCCTGACCGGTAAAACCGGCGTAGAAATGGAAGCGCTGACCGCGGCCTCGGTTGCCGCGCTGACCATCTACGACATGTGTAAAGCGGTACAGAAAGATATGGTCATTGGCCCGGTTCGTCTGCTGGCGAAAAGCGGCGGCAAGTCCGGCGATTTTAAGGTGGAGGAAGCCCATGATTAACGTCCTGTTTTTTGCCCAGGTGCGCGAACTGGTTGGCACCGATACCCTGACTCTCGACGCCAGCGAATTGCCGACCGTTGAAGCCGTGCGTCAGCAGCTTGCCGCGCGCGGGGACCGCTGGGCGCTGGCGCTGGAAGAAGGAAAATTGCTGGCGGCGGTCAACCAGACGCTGACCTCGTTTGACCATCCGGTCGCGAGCGGCGACGAAGTGGCGTTTTTCCCGCCGGTCACCGGGGGCTAAGATGACGCAGACTCGTATCGTGGTAAGCCCGGCGCGCTTTTGCGTCGGCGATGAGTATCCGTGGCTGGCCGAGCGCGATGAAGACGGCGCGGTGGTCACCTTCACCGGCAAAGTACGTAATCACAATCTCGGCGACAGCGTGAAAGCGCTGACGCTGGAGCACTATCCGGGCATGACCGAGAAATCGCTGTCGGAAATCGTCGAACAGGCGCGGGAACGTTGGCCGCTTGGCCGGGTGACGGTTATCCATCGCATTGGCGAAATGTGGCCGGGCGAAGAGATTGTTTTTGTTGGTGTGACCAGCGCCCACCGCGGCAGCGCCTTCGCCGCCGGCGAGTTCATCATGGATTACCTGAAAACCCGCGCGCCGTTCTGGAAACGCGAGGCGACGCCGGATGGCGAACGCTGGGTCGATGCCCGCGACAGCGATCATCAGGCGGCAGAGCGCTGGTAGTGTGATACGCTTACTGAGAGAAACTTGTTAATCAGGAGATAGTCATGGACAGATTCCCTCGTTCCGATTCCATTGTTCAGAGCCGCAGCGGCCTGCAGACCTACATGGCGCAGGTTTACGGCTGGATGACGGTCGGGTTGTTGTTAACCGCGTTTATCGCGTGGTTTGCGGCGAATACCCCGGCGGTCATGATGTTCGTCTTTTCAAGCAAAATCACTTTCTTCGGGCTGATCATCGCCCAACTGGCGCTGGTGTTTGTGCTCTCAGGGATGGTGCAGCGCTTAAGCGCGGGTATGGCGACGACGCTGTTTATGCTTTATTCGGCGTTAACAGGGCTAACGTTAGCGAGCATCTTTATTGTTTATACCTATTCGTCTATCGCCAGCACTTTTGTGGTGACCGGCGGGATGTTCGGGGCGATGAGCCTGTATGGGTACACCACTAAGCGCGATCTGAGCGGCTTCGGCAGCATGCTGTTTATGGGGCTGATTGGTATCGTGCTGGCGTCGCTGGTTAACCTGTGGCTGAAGAGCGAAGCGCTGATGTGGGCGGTAACCTACATTGGTGTGCTGGTGTTTGTTGGCCTGACCGCCTACGACACCCAGAAGCTGAAAAACATCGGCGAGCAGATTGATACCCGCGATAGCGCCACGCTGCGTAAATACTCTATTCTCGGCGCCTTAACGCTGTATCTGGACTTCATCAACCTGTTCCTGATGCTGCTGCGTATCTTCGGCAACCGCCGTTAATATCATCCCGGATAGCGGCGCGATGCGCCTTATCCGGGCTACCAAACCAGGCAATCCGCAAAAATGTCGCCCGGTAAGCGCAACCGGGCCGTTTCATCCGCGGGCCAGCTTGCGCTCGTTTTTTTGCCGCAGCTTTTTCGCCCGACTCTCCAGCACCAGATAGGCGATGGTCGCCAGCAGCAACGGCAGAAAATAGTACAGCGCGCGCCACGCCAGCAGAGCGGCAATTATCGCCCCCTTCGAAATCGACTCGCCGGAGAGCATGGCGATAAACACCGCCTCCAGCACGCCAATCCCGGCGGGAATATGAACGATAACGCCGGCGATACTGCTCACCAGCAGCACGCCCAGCACCAAAAAATAGTTAATCTCGCTGCCCAGTAGCAGCCAGATAATCGCCCCCATCACCATCCAGTTCGCCGCTGAAATCCCGATCTGTAGTAGAGCGAAACGAAAAGAGGGCAGCACCAACCGCTGTCCCTTAATCGTCATGTGGCGGCGTTTGGCGAAGGCGCAACCGAAAAGATAGATCAGGGTTAAAAGCAGCAGAACGCCGCCAATAATACGCAGCGTGGTTTGACTGATGTACCAGTGCGGCGGCAACGTCACCAGATTCGCGGTGAAAATGACGCCGCCCAGTAGAATATAGCCCAACCAGTTGGTGGTAATGCTAAGCGAGAAAATACGGGTAATAGTGCCGCCGTTCAGCCCCAGCCGCGAGTACAACCGATAGCGCATCCCGATCCCGCCGACCCAGGTGCTGAGCGTCAGGTTAAAGGCGTAGCAGATAAACGACACCAGCATCACCTGTTTTTTTGCCAGCTTGTGGCCGCACCAGGCTCGCCCGAGCAGATCGTAGCAGCCATAAATCAGGTAGCTGACGATAACCAACCCAACGGCGCTAAATAGCGCCAGACGATCGTAGCCGCGGATGACCTTCCATACATCCTGCCAGTCGACCTTTTGCGCGTAAATCACCAGCAATACGATGACGGCGATAAAAAAGAGCACGGTCAGCACTCTTTTCGCCATCCGCCAGCGGGGATGCGATTTGCTCATAGCGGATTGTCTCTGGTTTGCGTTTCTACCCGGTCCTGGGTTTCGATTTCCGGCTGCACCGGCGGGGTGACCCTGGCTAATTGCGGGGTATGCGCCGGCAGCCAACCGACCCAGGCGGGGAAGTGGCGCAGAAAGTGGAAGGCCAGCACGCTGACGCCGAGCCGCCACCAGTTGCGTTTTGGCAGCATAGACTTATCTATCTGCTGGCAATCTCTGGCGATAAGGCCGTTGAGGTTATCGCGCAGGGTCTGGTTGAACTCGCGGTCGTGGATAATCAGGTTGGCCTCCAGATTCAACGACAGGCTCAGCGGGTCGAGGTTACTGGAACCGACGGTGGCCCAGTGGTCGTCCGCCAGCGCAACCTTGCCATGCAGCGGACGGCGGCGGTATTCATACACCTGAACGCCGCCTTTAATCAGGTAGTGGTACAGCAGGTGGGCGCCAAACTTAACAATCGGAATGTCCGGCTCGCCCTGGACAATCAGCTTCACCCGTACGCCGCGCCGCGCGGCATTGCGCATCGCGTGCAGCAGACGGTAGCCGGGAAAGAAATAGGCGTTGGCGATGATGACCTCGCGGCGGGCGCTGGTCAGCATTTTCAGATAGTGACGTTCAATATCGTCACGATGTTCATGGTTATCGCGCCAGATAAACAGCGCCTGCGCTTCGCCAGGGGTTTGGTTAATTTCCGGCTGATGCCGACGGCGTCGCCACCAGCGGCGGGCTGCCTCGCTGGTGGGCAGGTTCTCCAGTTCGAATTGGAGAATATCGAGCACCACCGGCCCTTCAACCTGCACGGCATAATCCTGTTTCGCCTCCGGTCCGTAATCGCTCATGTGCTCGGCAGAGTAGTTAATGCCGCCAACAAACGCGGTTGTGTCGTCAATCACCACGATTTTTCGATGCATGCGGCGGAATAAATTGGTACGCATGCCCATGAGGCGCGGGCGCGGATCGTAGTAGCGGAAAACCACGCCAGCGGCGGTGAGTTCGCCGACAAACTCATCGCTGAGGTCCGGCGAGCCGTAGCCGTCGAGCAGCACTTCCACCTGAATACCCCGGCGGGCGGCTTTCAGTAGCACCGCATGCAGTCGCCAGCCCACCTCGTCTTCAAACCAGATAAAGGATTCAAGGATCACCTTGCGCTGCGCGCGGCCAATGGCGGCGAATAACGCCGGATAATACTGGTCGCCATTCTCCAGTAGGGTAATGCGATTGCCTTCCTGCCAGCGACATTTCACAGATGTATCTCCACGCTCAGGGGCGCATGATCGGACAGATGCCGCCAGTGTTTAAGCGCCAGCGCCTTCGGATGGCTGGCATGCGCATTCTTAACGTAAATACGATCGAGGCGCAGCAACGGGAAAGCGACCGGGAAGGTGCGTAGCGGCCGCCCGCGGGCGCGGGTAAAAATCTCCTCAAGCCCCGCCTGCGCTTTTAAAGGCTGATTAGCCTGCTGGCGCCAGTCGTTGAAGTCGCCTGCCACCACCACCGGATCGCCTGCCGGTAGCGTATTGACCCACTCCGCCAGCATCGTTAGCTGTGCCTGCCGCTGGTGCGCGCGAAGACCGAGATGCACGCAGATGACGTGGATCGTCGTGCCGCTGTGCGGAGGTACGATGCGACAGTAAAGCAGGCCGCGTTTTTCGCCATTGCCGACCGAGATATCGCGATTTTCATAATATTCAATGGGAAAGCGCGACAGTACGGCATTGCCGTGATGGCCTTCGGGGTAGACCGCGTTGCGCCCGTAGGCGTAATCGCTCCACATGGTGTCGGCAAGAAACTCGTAATGGGTGGTATCAGGCCAGTTTTCGATATGCAAAGGGTGCACTTCGTGCGCGCCCATCACTTCCTGTAGGCAAACTATGTCGGCGCTGACGCTGCGAACGGCCTCGCGCAGTTCGGGCAAAATAAAACGCCGATTAAACGCCGTAAAGCCCTTGTGGGTGTTAATTGTCAGCACGTTCACCGAAATTCGCGACGTTGGCTTAGCCATAATTCTCCAGTTAATGTCACTTTCCTGAATAAAATAGTGTAGTAGACGTCACAAAAAGATGCGGTGATACGGAATTTTCCGTAAAGTGCGGTACTCTGAGTAACAGAGAAAAATCCTTCAGGAGAGAAGCCATGAAGTGGCAACAACGTGTACGCGTCGCAACGGGTCTTAGTTGCTGGCAGATTATGTTGCATCTACTGGTCGTGGCGGTACTGGTGATGGGTTGGCTGAGCGGCGCGCTGGTGCGCGTCGGATTAGGGCTGTGCGTATTGTACGGCGTCACGCTGCTGGCGATGTTGTTTTTACAGCGTCACCATGAAGCGCGCTGGCGCGATGTCGGGGACTTCCTTGAGGAACTCACCACGACCTGGTACTTCGGCGCCGCCATGATAGTGCTCTGGTTGTTGTCGCGCGTGCTGCACAACAACCTGCTGTTGGCCCTCGCCGGGCTGGTCATACTGGCAGGCCCGGCGGTGGTATCGCTGCTGGCGAAAGATAAAAAACTAGGCAATCTTTCTTCGGAACATCGCATACGCCGCTGAGCCGGTAGTGGCCGCTATGACTAATAGCGGCCACAAACTTCCCCACACAATCTTCAGACTCGCATCCTTCAGATAAATTTGCTTGGTGATATCGGTAAAGTGCCGGATTGGGTTTATCCAGGTCAAATCCTGCAGCCACTGCGGCATGTTTTCTACCGGTGAAACGTAGCCGGATAGCAGAATCGCCGGCATCATAAAGACGAACACGCCGATAAATGCCTGCTGCTGGGTTGAACACAGCGAAGAAATCAATAAGCCAAAGCCCACCAGCGATAGACCGTAAATCAGCATGGTGAAATAGAACAGCAGCAGCGAGCCGGCAAACGGGATCTGATAAGCCCAGATACCGATCGCCAGCACGATAGTCGCCTGCATCGTGGCGACTATCAGCGCCGGAACGGCTTTGCCAACGAAGATTTGCCAGGTGGCGAGCGGTGAGACCAACAGCTGATCGAGGGTACCCTGTTCACGCTCGCGAGCCACCGACAGCGAGGTGACGATCATCACCCCGATGGTGGTGATCATGGCGATAAGCGACGGCACCACGAACCATTTATAGTCGAGATTCGGGTTGTACCAGTTGCGTACCACCAGTTCGCTGTTGTTCGGTTTCGCTTTATCCTGCAGCAGATCCTGCTGATAGTTTTTAACAATCTGCTGTAGATAGTTAGCGGCGATTTGCGCGCTGTTGGAGTTACGCCCGTCGAGCAGTAGCTGTAGCGGGGCGGTTTGATAGTTGTCGAGATTACGCGAGAAATCCGCCGGGAAGCGCACCACGAGCAGGGCTTTTTGTTCATCGATGGTCGGTTGAATCGCCTGCGGGCTTTTCAGCAGCAGGACGTGGGTAAAGGCTTTGGCGCGGGCAAAGCGCTGGGTGAGCTCCACCGCGTGGCGGCCGCTATCTTCGTTATAGATAGCGATGGTAGCGTTGGTCACCTCAAGCGTGGCGGCAAAGGGAAACAACAATACCTGAATCAGCACCGGCATGATTAAAATCATCCGCGTTTGCGGTTCGCGCAGCAGCGACTGCAGCTCTTTGCGGATTAATGTCCATAAACGATGAAACATAAAACCTTCCTCATGTCGGACCCGGGCGACCGAAACTTACCGTAGGCCCGGTAAGCGTAGCGCCACCGGGCAAAATTCGAGCGCAGGGTTAATCCAGACGCCGTTTGGTTTTCAGCCACGTCAGGCCGATAAACATCACCGCCGAAGCAATCAAAAACAGCACGTTCACCAGCAGCACCACCGGAATATTGCCCGCCAGAAACAGGCTTTGCAGGGTGTTGACGAAATAACGCGCCGGGATCACGTAGGTCACCGCGCGGATCACCGCCGGCATACTGTCTATCTGGAAAATAAACCCGGACAACATAATCGATGGTAAAAAAGCGGCGTTCAACGCGACCTGCGCAGCGTTAAACTGGTTGCGGGTAATGGTCGAGATCAGTAACCCCATTCCCAGCGTACTAAGCAAAAACAGGCTGGTGATGACAAACAGAATCAGCAGCGAGCCGCGATAGGGCACGCCGAGAATAAATACCGATACCAGCATACACAGCAACATCGCCAGCATGCCGAGGAAATAGTAGGGAATTATCTTGCACAGCAGCAGTTCGGCGCGGGTGATTTCAGTGGATAGCAGCGCTTCCATGGTGCCGCGTTCCCATTCGCGCGCTACCACCAGCGAGGTCAATATCGCGCCGACCACGGTCATGATGATGGTAATTGCGCCAGGGATAATAAAGTGCTGACTGATGGCCGCCGGGTTAAACCAGTAGCGCATCTGCACGTCGATAAGCGGTTCAAAGGTCTCACCGCGGTCTTCTGCCCGCTGCTGTTGCCAGATCTGCCAGATACCTTCGACGTAGCCCTGCGCGAAGTTAGCGGTATTCGGTTCGCTACCGTCGGTAATTAACTGAATCGGCGCATTGGCGCCGGCGCGGGCCATCTGACGGTCAAAGTCGACGGGAATGACGACCATCGCGCGGATGCGCCCGGCCTGCATCAGCTCAATCAACTGCTGGCGATTATCGCTGACGGTGGCGTCGATATAGGGCGAGCCGGTCATGGTATGGACGAAATCCAGCGCCTCTTCGCTCTGCTGCTCCAGCAATACGCCGACTCGCAGTTTGCTGGAGTCGAGGTTTATGCCGTAGCCGAAGATAAACAGCAGGAGCAGGGGGATCACCACCGCAATTAGCCAACTGCTGGGATCGCGGACGATCTGTCGGGTCTCTTTGACACACAGCGCGCGAACCCGTCGCCAGGAAAGAATGCTATTGCTCATGACCGTTTTCCTTGTCCCATTGGTTAATCAGGGTAATAAACGCCTGTTCCATAGTGGGATCCGCCTGACTGTCATTCGCCGCCTGCGCCTTCAGCGCGTCCGGCGTGCCGCTGGCGATAAGCTTGCCGTGGTAGACCAGCCCGATGCGGTCGCAGTATTCCGCCTCATCCATAAAGTGGGTAGTCACCATTACCGTGACCCCTTTATCGACCATGCTGTTGATATGCAGCCAGAATTCGCGGCGAGTAAGCGGGTCGACACCGGAGGTGGGTTCATCGAGAAACAGAATGTCGGGTTCATGCATCAACGAGCAGGCCAGCGCCAGCCGCTGCTTGTAGCCGAGCGGTAGCTCGTCGGCGGCGTGGCCGGCGATACTTTTCAGGCCGAAGGCATCGCTCATGCGCGCGATTTTTTCATTTTGCGCCCGGCCGCGTAGACCGTAAACGCCGGAGAAAAAACGCAGGTTCTGCTCGACGCTGAGGTTGCCGTACAGCGAGAATTTTTGCGCCATATAGCCTAAATGCTGGCGCGCTTTACCGGAGCTGACCTTGAGATCCATTCCCAGCACCAGCGCTTTTCCGTCGGTCGGCACCAGCAGGCCGCACATCATTTTGAAGGTCGTGGATTTACCGGCGCCGTTAGGGCCAAGCAGGCCGAAAATCTCACCGCGTTTAACCTGGAAATCGACGTGGTCGGTGGCGGCGAAATCACCAAACTTTTTCGTTAACGACCGTGCTTCAATGACCGTTTCGTCTTTGTTGCCGTCCACGTGATGAATAATCTCTCCTAACGGCGACTCGGCGGTTCCGGCGCCGCCTAACAGGTCGATAAAGGCGTCTTCAAAACGCGGCGCGGTTTCGGCCACCTGTAGCGGCGGCATGTTGCCGTTTTGCTGAACCTCATCAATGCGGGCTGCCTTTTTCAGGATCAAACGCACCGATTTGCCCTGAATCACGCCATCGCTAATTTGCGGTAGTTTCAACGCCCGCTGCAACAGGCGGCGGTTGTTTTCCTGCGGGCTGGAGACCAGAAAGCTGCGCCCGGCCATGGTTTGCGTCAGCGCCTTCGGTTCGCCCTGGTAAAGCAATTTACCTTCGTTCATCAGCAGCACATCGCGGCACTGCTCGGCTTCATCGAGATAAGAGGTGCTCCACAAAATTAGCATGCCGTCGCCGGCCAGTTCGTGCACCATCTGCCACAGCTCGCGGCGCGAGATAGGGTCGACCCCGACTCCGGGCTCATCTAACAACAGCACTTTAGGATCGCCTACCAATGTACAGGCGAGCCCCAGCTTTTGTTTCATGCCGCCGGAGAGTTTGCCGGCTAATCGCCCGGTGAAAGGGCCAAGAGATGTGAATTCCAGCAGGCGCTCGAATATTTTCTTGCGCGCCTCGCCGGTGACGCTGCGCAGATCGGCGTACAGGTTCAGGTTTTCCATCACCGTCAGATCTTCATACAGACCGAATTTCTGCGGCATATAGCCGAGCGCCGCGTGCAGCGCGCCGTCGTCCTTCAGCGGATCGAAGCCGATTACGCTGGCGCTGCCCTCATCAGGCTTAAGTAAACCGGCCAGCATTCGCATCAGGGTGGTTTTACCCGCACCATCGGGGCCGACAAGCCCGGTAACGTATCCGGCGTGGAGCGTACAGTTCAGCGGCGCGACCGCCGGCCTATCCATACCTGGAAAACGACGGCTCAGGCCATTAAAGGTAATGACGTCCTTACTCATGCCCGTTTCCGTTGCTGAAGGAGACGGTCACCGGCATGCCCTGACGCAGCGAGGCGTCGGCGTCGTTCACCACGATGCGCAAGCGGTAGACGAGATCGGTGCGCAAATCCGGTGTTTCCACGGTCTTTGGCGTGAATTCGGCGCTGGGGGAGACAAAGCCGATTTTACCGTGATAGGGCTTGTTCGGCCGGCTATCGGTATACAGCAGTACTTCGCGCCCCGGCTGCGCCTGGCCAAGGTTTTTCTCGTCAACGTAGGCGCGTACCCAAACCGGATGGGTTAATGACAGCGTCAACACCGTGCCGCCGGCGTTCAACATGGTGCCGGGCTCTACGGCTCGGGTCATCAGGGTACCGTCGGACGGCGCGGTCAGTACGGTATCGTGCAGGTCCAGTTTAGCCTGCGCCAGGGCCGCCTGCGCCTGTTCAAGGCTGGCTTTGGCCTGGGCAATTTCCTGCGGGCGGTTACCGGCGCGATATTGACGCAGTTTGTCCTGCGCCGATTTTAGGGTCGCCTGCGCCTGATCGCGTGAAGAACGGGCGTTTTCGAGGTCGTTGGCGGAAATCGCGCTGCTGGCGCGCAGGCCGAGCTGACGTTGATAAAAATTCTGCGCATAGACCCAGGCGGCCTGCGCCTGGTTCACCGCGGCCGCCGCCTGAGCAATCTCTTCGGCACGGTAGCCCGCCATCATCAAATCGTACTGCGCCTGGGCGGTGGAGACGTTGGCCTGCGCCTGTTGCAGCGCGTTTTCATATGGCGCGCGGTCAAGTTCGCCGAGGGTTTGCCCACGGCGAATTTCATCGCCTTCATCGACGTTCAGGGTTGCCAGCCGCCCGCCGACGCGGAAGCTCATATTCACAGTGCGAATATCGACATTGCCGTAGAGAGTGAGATCTTTTGCCTGGCTGCTTTGATACCACCACCAGCCGCCGCCGAGCGCGGCGAGCACGATGACGACCAATAGAACGACGACGGGTTTTTTCATGATCCCAGGCTCCTTTGCGCTAACCCTTGCAGAATGAAATCGATATGACAGGTGATCACCTGAAAAATTTGTTCAGCCTTTTGTTGATCGAACTGCGCCCAGCCGGTTCGCAGTAAAATGGTTTCCCGCCCGAGCCGGAAGGCCAGCACCTCGCCAAGCAGGGCGTGGGTGTGCAGAATCATCTGCGTATCGTTGGCATCGCGCCCGGTCCAGGCGGCGATAAGCCGGGTCAAATAGCTATGTAGCGGAGCGATAACCTGCTGGTGGATTAGCTGGTAAGCCGCGGTAGGGGAGAGCTGCTCGCGAGAGATAAACTTGCTGAGGTTGACCGTGTCGTCCTGGGTCAGCAGCAGACTCATATCGCGGCAGCTGCGCAGGATCAATTCCCGCAGCGCCGGTTTGTCAGGTTTCGTCTGGGCCAACAGGGCTTCGGCCGCCTCGGCATGCGGGCGGAAATTCTCGCCGATACAGTCGGCGATCCACTGTGCGCAGGCGAGATACAGGTCGTCTTTCGAACCGAAATAATAGGTGATAGCGGCGATATTCTGCCCGGCCTGCGCGGCGATATCGCGGGTCGTCGCATGGAGGCCATACTCGCCGAATTGCGCGATGGCGGCGGCGATAAGCTGGCTTTTGGCTTGTTCGCCTTTACTGGTCACGGAGGTACTGTTCATCGCACTCTAAAAAATTAATCAATCGATTGATTAATAATAGGGGCGATTCGCTGAACTGTCCACCATGGTGAAGACGAAAAATTACCCGGCGCAAGCGAGCATTATTTTGCTGGTAATTCCTGCGGGGATATTTTATGCGGTTCGTCACAAAATCTGCTAAACTGCGCCCCTTCATGGCATTGTGGTTTTTGCCATCTCTATCGCAATAATCTCCCTGAAAACTACGCCCTTAAACGGGCCGGGGCGGTTCGGAGTTGTTATGTCTTTTGATTCCCTTGGCCTGAATCCCGATATCCTGCGCGCCGTCGCCGAGCAGGGCTACGTTGAGCCGACCCCTATCCAGCAGCAGGCGATCCCGGCAGTACTGCAGGGCCGCGATCTGATGGCCAGCGCCCAGACCGGGACCGGCAAGACCGCCGGTTTTACGCTGCCGCTGCTGCAGCGCCTGACCCAGGAGCAGCCGCACGCGAAGGGGCGCCGTCCGGTGCGCGCCCTGATCCTGACGCCGACCCGCGAACTGGCGGCGCAGGTGGGTGAGAATGTCCGCGACTACAGCAAATATCTCAATATCCGCTCGCTGGTGGTTTTCGGCGGCGTGAGCATCAACCCGCAGATGATGAAGCTGCGCGGCGGCGTCGATATCCTCGTCGCCACCCCAGGCCGTCTGCTGGATCTTGAACATCAGAACGCGGTCAGCCTGGATAAAGTCGAAGTGCTGGTACTGGATGAAGCCGACCGCATGCTGGATATGGGCTTTATCCACGACATCCGCCGCGTGCTGGCTAAACTGCCGCCGCGTCGTCAAAACCTGCTGTTCTCCGCCACCTTCTCTGATGAGATCAAGGCGCTGGCGGAAAAACTGCTGCATAACCCGCTGGAAGTCGAAGTGGCGCGCCGCAACACCGCCTCTGAGCAGATCACCCAGCACGTTCACTTTGTGGATAAGAAACGTAAGCGTGAACTGCTCTCGCAGCTGATTGGCGAAGGCAATTGGCAGCAGGTGCTGGTCTTTACCCGTACCAAGCACGGTGCCAACCATCTGGCGGAGCAGCTGAATAAAGACGGTATCCGTAGCGCCGCCATCCACGGCAATAAGAGCCAGGGTGCGCGTACCCGCGCGCTGGCTGACTTTAAATCCGGCGGTATTCGTGTGCTGGTCGCCACCGACATCGCCGCGCGCGGGCTCGACATCGAAGAGCTGCCGCACGTGGTCAACTATGAGCTGCCGAACGTGCCGGAAGATTACGTACACCGGATTGGCCGTACCGGCCGCGCGGCGGCGACCGGCGAAGCACTGTCGCTGGTCTGCGTGGACGAGCATAAGCTGCTGCGTGATATCGAGCGTCTGCTGAAAAAAGAGATCCCGCGTATTGCTATTGCCGGTTATGAGCCGGATCCGTCGATTAAAGCGGAGCCAATTCAAAACGGTCGTCAGCAGCGTGGCGGCGGCCGCGGTCAGGGGCAGGGACAGGGACGCGGCGGTCAGAGCCAGGGCCGTAGCCAACAGGCGCCGCGCCGTCAGGATGGCGAAGCGCCGAAAGCGCGTACCCAGGACGGTAAACCACCGCGTCGTCGTCGCCCGCGTAAACCTGCCGGCGAATAAGACGCTGTTGCCTGGGACGATAAAGCGCTCAGGCATCATCACGGCTCGTCTGCCCGCGTGCGCGGCGGCGGGCCGTTTTTTTTGCCGTTCATTGCGTTTTTTATCGAGCGCGATTCCACCCTCTACAGAAAGCAATACCTCCTGGCCGGCAAAAATGGCACAATAGTGGCTGTTTATACAGTATTCAGGTTTTCTCATGGCTTTGACCGCTGCGCTTAAAGCGCAAATCGCCGCCTGGTATAAGGCGCTTCAGGAACAGATCCCGGACTTTATCCCCCGAGCCCCGCAGCGGCAGATGATCGCCGATGTGGCGAAAACGCTCGCCGGGGAAGAGGGGCGGCATCTGGCTATCGAAGCGCCGACCGGCGTCGGCAAAACGCTGTCATATCTGATCCCCGGCATCGCCATTGCCCGTGAGGAACAAAAAACGCTGGTGGTCAGTACCGCCAACGTCGCGCTGCAGGATCAAATCTACAGTAAAGACCTGCCGCTGCTGCGCAAGATTATTCCCGACCTGCGCTTTACCGCCGCCTTTGGCCGTGGTCGCTACGTTTGTCCGCGTAATCTGGCGGCGCTGGCCAGTACCGAGGCGACGCAGCAGGATCTGCTGGCGTTCCTCGATGACGATCTGACGCCAAAAAACCAGGCCGAACAAAAGCTCTGCGCGACGCTGAAAACCGATCTCGACGGCTATAAATGGGACGGCCTGCGCGATCATACCGACAAGCCCATTGATGACGCCCTGTGGGGGCGGCTGAGCACCGATAAAGCCAGCTGTCTTAACCGCAACTGCCACTACTACCGTGAATGCCCATTCTTCGTCGCCCGGCGCGAAATCCAGGAAGCGGAAGTGGTGGTGGCCAACCATGCGTTGGTGATGGCGGCCATGGAGAGCGAAGCGGTGCTGCCAGAGCCGAAAAACCTGCTGTTGGTGCTCGACGAAGGTCACCATCTGCCGGACGTCGCCCGCGACGCCTTAGAGATGAGCGCGGAGATAACCGCGCCATGGTACCGGCTGCAGTTGGATCTGTTCAGCAAATTGGTGGCGACCTGCATGGAGCAATTCCGTCCGAAGACCACGCCGCCGTTGGCCAATCCGGAACGGTTAAATGAACACTGCGAAGAGCTGTATGAGCTTATCGCCTCGCTCAATAATATTCTCAATCTCTATATGCCTGCCGCCCAGGAGGCGGAGCATCGCTTCCCGATGGGCGAACTGCCGCAGGAAGTGATGGAGATTTGCCAGCGGCTGGCCAAGCTCACCGAAATGCTGCGCGGGCTGGCGGAGCTGTTTCTCAACGATCTTAGCGAAAAGACCGGCAGTCACGACGTGGTGCGCCTGCATCGTATCCTGCTGCAGATGAACCGGGCCCTTGGCATGTTCGAAAGTCAGAGCAAGCTGTGGCGGCTGGCCTCAATGGCGCAGTCTTCCGGCGCGCCGGTGACCAAGTGGGCCACCCGCGAGATTCGCGATGGCCAGATCCATGTCTGGTTCCACTGCGTGGGAATCCGCGTCAGCGATCAGCTCGAACGTCTGCTGTGGCGCAGCGTGCCGCATATTGTCGTCACCTCGGCGACGCTGCGTTCGTTGAATAGCTTCTCGCGCCTGCAGGAGATGAGCGGCCTGAAAGAGAAAGCGGGCGATCGTTTCGTGGCGCTGGACTCGCCGTTCAATCACGTCGAGCAGGGAAAAATCATTATTCCGCAAATGCGCTATGAGCCGCTTATTGATAATGAAGAGCAGCACATCGCCGAAATGGCGGCTTTTTTCCGTGAGCAGGTCGAGAGCAAAAAGCATCTTGGTATGCTGGTGCTGTTCGCCAGCGGGCGGGCCATGAATCGCTTTCTGGAACATGTTACCGATCTGCGCCTGATGCTGCTGGTGCAGGGCGACCAGCCGCGCTATCGACTGGTCGAGCTGCATCGTAAACGCGTTGAAGGCGGCGAGCGCAGCGTGTTGGTTGGCCTGCAATCTTTTGCCGAAGGGCTGGATTTAAAAGGCGAGCTGTTAAGCCAGGTGCATATCCATAAAATCGCCTTCCCGCCGATCGACAGCCCGGTGGTGATCACCGAAGGCGAGTGGTTGAAAAGCCTCAACCGCTATCCCTTTGAGGTGCAAAGCCTGCCGAGCGCCTCATTCAACCTGATTCAACAGGTCGGGCGCCTGATCCGTAGCCATCAGTGCTGGGGCGAAGTCATTATTTACGATAAGCGCCTGCTGACTAAAAATTACGGCGCGCGATTGTTAAATGCGTTACCGGTATTTCCCATAGAGCAGCCGGGCGTTCCCGAGGTTATAGTAAAAAGCAAAGCAAAACAGACGCGTCGCCGACGCCGCTAAGCGCATAAGCGGTGCGGTCGGCGGAGCCTACCGCTGGAGGGAGCAAGTCGATGGATTACACCAAAATCATCAAAGAAGTCGGGCGCGGCAAAAATCACGCTCGCGACCTGGATTTAGTCACGGCCCGTGCGCTGTATACGCGGATGTTAAACGGCGAAGTGGACGATCTGGAACTGGGCGCTATTCTCATTGCGCTGCGCATCAAGGGCGAAGGCGAAGCTGAAATGCAGGGCTTTTATGAGGCGATGCAGCTACAGACCATCCGCCTGACGCCGCCGGTAGCGAAACCGATGCCGATTGTTATCCCCAGCTATAACGGCGCGCGCAAACAGGCCAACCTGACGCCGCTGCTGGCGGTACTGCTGCATAAAATCGGTTTCCCGGTGGTGGTTCATGGCGTCAGTCATGATCCAACCCGCGTCCTGACCGAGACCATTTTTGCGCTGATGGGGATCCCGGCCACCACCCACGCGGGTCAGGCCCAGGCGCGTCTCGACAGCCATGAGCCGGTCTATATCCCGGTCGGGGCGCTGTGCCCGCCGCTGGAAAAGCAGCTGGCATTGCGTTGGCAGATGGGGGTGCGCAACAGCGCGCATACGCTGGCCAAACTGGCGACGCCGTTCGCTGAAGATGCCGCGCTGCGGCTGTCGAGCGTGTCGCATCCGGAATATGTCGGCAAGGTCGCGGCGTTCTTTACGCAGATCGGTGGCCGGGCGCTGCTGATGCACGGTACCGAAGGTGAAGTCTATGCCAACCCGCAGCGCTGCCCGCAAATTAACCTGATTGATGCGGCGGGAACCAGAGTGTTGCATGAGCGGGCCGACGAGAGTGTGCAGGAAAAAGTGGCATTGCCGGAATCCAAAGATCCTGAAATTACCGCGCGCTGGATTGAGCGCTGCGTGAGCGGTAGCGAGCCGGTTCCGCAGTCGCTGAAAATTCAGCTTGCCTGCTGCCTGGTTGCCACCGGTCAGGCGACTTCGCTCGCTAATGGCCTGGCGCAGGTTGCCGAACGCTGGTAAACGGACAAAAAAAAGCCCGTCCGGTGGCTCGGACGGGCAAACAAGGGTATTTAAAAGGTCTTTTCAGGGTTAATTCAGTGGCATTTCAGAGTATTGCTGCGATTATTTGTAGATAACCGCGGTACCGCTAACTTTGTTGTTGGTGTTAGCGGAGGTGATGCTGTAGCCGGTTGCGCCAGCGGCATCGGCTTTAGCAGCCAGTTTGGCTTCCAGACCATCCAGTGTTGTTGCGCCTTCAGCGGAAACAACACCGATTTTATTCATGCTTTCTGCCTGGGCTGGGGTTACCGGCTGAGCGGCGAATGCGCCGAAAGACAGAGCGGAAAGGGCGATAGCAGCGGCAGCGTATTTGATGTTTTTCATAATTAATCTCTCGCAGTGTGTTCTGTAGGGGGACGATGTTCCGTCGATGTGATAAGTATCACGTTTTTTGTCGCGAGATAAAATCGAAGGAAATTCACAGTCTTCATCGAATTTTTTGAATGAAGAATAATTTATTGATTATTAATAAATTATTTTACGCTATTGCTGCGCTAGAAGGACAAACTAGTTGCCATGGCAACTAAAGGCACATTTTGCCACTTTTTTCGCCAAAAAACGTGCGTGAAAAGAAAGCTTAATCAGCGGTAATGAACGGTAAAGGAAGGTCAGCGTAGCTGGCTGTCTTTGGAGCCACGACGATTATATCCTGAATATGTATTGTTGTGTAAATCTTTATCCTGCTGGCACTTCACGCAGTATCTGACCCCGGCGAGCGCCTTACGCCGCGCTTCCGGAATGGGCTCTCCGCATTCTTCACAAAATTTGTTGCTCTCTCCGCCAGGAAGCTCGCTGCGGGCGCGGGCGACGGCATCGTTTACCGTGCTGTCAATTTGATCCTGGACGGCCCCATCGTTTGCCCAACCTGATGCCATGATGCGCTCCTCGTATTAGCAATCTGTAAACAGTATAGAAAATATGGGGGCAAAAAATGCGCAGCCAAGTCCCGGGCGCCGGCATTGCCGCCTGCGTATTCCCGGCGCGGGCAGAAGGATTATTTATAAATAATCGCCGTGCCGGCTAATTTGTTGCCGCCGCCAGCGGCGTTTATTCGCCAGGCAATCGCCCCCTGCTGGTGGGCTTTTTGCGCCAGTTGCGCCTGTAAGTCGTCGAGGGTGCTGGCGCCGGAGGCGGAAACTGAGCCGGACGGGCGCAGCGGGCCAACGGCCACGGCAGCGGTCTCGGGGTTGTTGGCCTGTGTGGGTAAGGAGAGGAGAGCAAGGGCGATAAAAGCGGGGGCGAGCAGAAAGGTTCTCATGGCTATATCCTCATTAACAGCATGGGACATACCTTAAGTTTAGGTCGTGATGAGCAGAACCACCGGATAAATAATAGTGGGCAAACAAGCACTTTACGCGCTTATTGCCGCCGGGCATTCGCCCGCGGCGGCATGTATTATCCTTGCTACGCTAATGTTAACGAGCGTCCGGGCGGATCATATCGAAGCGCTGGCTTTCATCAATGCTGTAGTAGGCCGTCGGCCCGCCTGCGCGTAAAATCGGCTGCGCTTTCGCGGTTTGATAAATCCCGTCTTCCAGCAGCGACTCATCGATATGCACGGCGACCACTTCACCGAGCACCAGCCAGCTATCGATGGCTTCACCGCTGGCGCGCGTTAACTGAATACACTGCGACAGGCGACATTCGAAGTTGACCGGGCTTTCCGCCACGCGCGGGGCGCGGACGATCCGGCTCGGCGCGGCGGTCAATCCGGCGCGCAGGAATTCATCTTCATGACGTGGAATAGTGGCGGAAGTTTCATTCATCGCTTCGGCGAGTGGCCGGGTAGCCAGATTCCAGACAAATTCTTTTGTTTCAACAATGTTCTGCACACTGTCTTTCCAGCCGCCGCTGGCGAAACCGATGATCGGTGGCCGATAGTTAAAGCAGTTGAAGAAGCTGTAGGGGGCGAGATTGCGTTGCCCTGCGCTATCGAGCGAAGCGATCCAGCCGATGGGGCGCGGCCCGACGATGGCATTCAGCGGGTCGTGCGGCAGGCCGTGGCCTTCGGCAGGTTGATAGAAGTACATAGAGCACCAGAAAGCGAAATAAGAAGATATCCAGACTCCCTTATTTACCGCGCCGCCGTCAACGGGTATCTTACGCGGCTGTTGAAAGGAGATTGCCATGAAAGCCGAAAAGCCGGGGTTGCACCCGCGTAACCGTCATCACCAACGCTATGATTTGCCAGCGCTGTGCCAGACTCATCCTGAGCTGCAAAGCTATATCACTCTGAATCCGGCAGGTGAGCAAACCATTGATTTTGCTAATCCACTGGCGGTGAAGGCGTTGAATAAGGCGCTGCTGGCGCACTTTTACGCGGTAAAACACTGGGATATTCCTGACGGCTTCTTGTGCCCGCCGGTGCCGGGACGCGCGGACTATATCCACCATCTGGCCGACCTGCTGGCGCAGGATAGCGGCGAGATCCCGAAAAAAGCCACCATTCTCGATATCGGTACCGGCGCGAACTGCATCTATCCGCTGATTGGCGCACATGAATACGGCTGGCGCTTTACCGGTAGCGAAGTCAACCCGCAGGCCTTTGCCAGCGCCCAGGCGATTATCAACGGCAACCCAGGGCTGACGCGACAAATTCGTCTGCGTCGTCAGAAAGAGGGCCAGGCAATCTTTACCGGCATCATTCATAAGAATGAAACCTATGATGCGACCCTCTGCAACCCGCCGTTCCACGATTCCGCCGCCAGCGCGCGTGCCGGTGGCGAGCGTAAACGCCGTAATCTGGGGCTGGGGGAAGATAGCGTACTGAACTTCGGCGGCCAGCAGCAGGAACTGTGGTGTGAAGGCGGCGAAGTGGCCTTTATTTCGCAGATGATCCGCGAAAGCCAGCAGTTCGGCCGCCAGGTTAAATGGTTTACCTCGCTGGTCTCCCGCGGCGACAATCTGCCGCCGCTGTATCGCCTGCTGACCGAAGTCGGCGCGGTAAAAGTGGTGAAAAAAGAGATGGCGCAGGGGCAGAAACAGAGCCGCTTTATCGCCTGGAGCTTTATGGACGACGCAAAGCGCCGCCGTCCATTTTAAGTCTCTGCCGCCGGGTTTGCGTTGCCCGGCGGCGGCAATACCTGCCAGGTTTGTACCGGCGCACGCACGCCGGCGCGATCGAAATGCTGCTTCACCTGGGTATCGAGGGCAAAGCGTACCGCCCACTGCTTCAGCGGCAGCGTCGTAAAGCTGACGCGTAACGTAAACGCGGTATTGCTTAGTCCTACCAGCCCGGCGAACGACGGTTCGCCAATAATCAGCCCGCGGATCTCCTCCTGCGCCATCAGATCGTCTACCGCCGCCTTCAGCGCCTGATTGGCTTTATCCAAATCCTCCTGCCTGTCGACATCATAGTTGGCGACCACCGAACCGATCCCGCGCACAAAGTTGGCGAAGGTGGTTATCGAAGACCAGGGAATAATATGGTACGCCCCGGTATCCTGGCGCACGCCCACCGAGCGGATCGACATCCGTTCCACCGTACCGGTTAATGGCCCGATGGTCACCAGATCGCCGGTGTTCATCCCGTTTTCAAACTGGATAAAGATGCCGGTAATAATATCTTTGACCAGCGTTTGGGCGCCGAAAGAGATAGCCAATCCTAATGCCCCGGCGCCCGCCAGCAGCGGCGCGATGTTCACCCCCACTTCCGACAATAAGATCATTATCGTAATAGTGGTAATGACCACCGCCAGCGCGTTGCGAAACAGCGTCAGCAGCGTTCTGGCGCGAGCGCTGGGCAGCGGGCGTCCATGAATGTCCGATGACAGGCGGTTCTCAATCAGGCTTGCCAGCAGGGTCCAGCCGACGGCGGAGAAGAACAGGATCAGCGCGATACGAATCAGGACATCCACCGTTTTCTGCCCGGCATCATTGTGAAGCCATTGCTGAAAATCAAATAGACCCCAGGCGCTCAGCAACAGCATCACCGCCACGCATACCGTAAGGATCCGCGCGGCTTTCAGCGAGGCGGAGATCCAGCCGTTGAGCCGTTTTTGCAGCTCCGGGTAGTGGCGTTGGGTTTCTGGCGACAGGGTGATGGTTTTGGCTATCCAGCGTGACAAAATACCGGATACCAGCGCCGCGGCGCCGACGATAGCGAGGCTGCGCAGCGTCGCGCCCATCATAAATTTGAGGCTGTTGCCGGGGTCAAAGAGCGAAAAGAAGAACAGCACGATAAAGTAAGCGCAGGCCAGCCAGTGCCAGACCAGCGCAAAAGCACGAATAAACAAGCTGAAGAACGGCAGCGAGCGGTCGGCAAGATGGATAAGCCCCTGAGTGATGGCGCGTTTGTTGTGGAAAATCAGATACAACGCCCACACCGTAATGCACAACATTATGATGACGTTGGCCAGCGCGCCAATCTGCACGTTAACCTGATTGGAGATAATCGGCACCGCTACGATCAGCCCGTAACCAATCAGGCTACTCAGGGCGCTGAGGCGTAAGTTCCAGTAGATTGCGTGTTCGTCGCTGATATTGAAGGGGCGTAAATCGGCAATCCGCGGGCAAAAAATCAATCGCAGAATGGCTTTAAAAAACTCGATCAGCGCGAAGGCGTTAAGAAACAGGCTTTGTTGGAAAGCAATGGTGCGGTTGCCGCCGTTTAAACGATCGCTTAACAGCTGGCCGATAAACAGCGTTAGCGCCAGCAGCAGCAGGTCAATGATAAAAGCGCCAGCGATGGTTGCCGGTAACTGGAGCCAGTTGTTGCGCTCACGGTTTTTGTGCCTTCCCCAATGGCCCATTTTGCGGTACAGCGGCAGCGCCGCCAGGCGTACTAACCACCAGAAGGCAAATACCAGCCCGGCCAGCAGCAGGAAGTCGCCAGCGGCATTGCGAAAAGCATCGGCATGGAAAGGCTTATGCGGCGAGCCGGTGATATTGCGCCATAGCTGCGAAAACCGTGACGACAGGCGCTCGCTATACTGGCGGCTAATTTCCGTCACGCTTTCCAGAACGGTTTGCTCGTCTTTGACTTCTGGCGGGGTCAGCGTGGGGGCGGCGGCAGGGGGCTGGGTAGCGGCGGCTTTGCGCAGCTCAGCGATTAACTCCTGCCGCGAGTCTGGATTATCCAGCACGTCAGCTAATGCCGCCCAGGCGGCTTTTTTTTGTTCGAGGTCAGGCTCGCTGGCTGTGCTTTTGTCGGTTGTCGCCGCCGGAATGCCGGGCAATGACGCCGCCGACAGCGGCGAAATCCACAGCGCAGCGAGCAACAGTAGGATCCACGGCATGGGCGCCTCCATTGCATCTCAAACTGCTAAGTATAGAAGGGGTCAGAGGAGAAGGAGCGGTGGGATGAATCTGGAAAGCGGCTCTCCCCTTACCGGGGAGAGCCGGGCGCATCAGGCTACGTGCTGTAAAAACTCGCGCAGACGCGGGCTTGGCGGGTTCTTCACCAGAACCTGCGGGTCGCCGTCTTCGGCGATACGGCCTTTATCGATGAAGATCAGCCGTGATGCCACTTTTTCAGCAAAGCCGATTTCGTGGGTTACGATGACCATCGTCATGCCTTCCTCGGCCAGGTCCTGCATGACTTTCAGCACTTCATGGCGTAGTTCCGGGTCAAGTGCCGAAGTCGGCTCATCAAACAGCATCATTTTCGGTTTCACCGCCAGCGCACGGGCAATGGCGACTCGCTGCTGCTGGCCGCCGGAGAGTTCGGATGGATAGTGGTGCGCGCGTTCCGCGAGACCCACCTTCGCCAGCAGCTCTTTCGCCAGCGTTTCCGCCGCCGCTTTCGACGCGCCGCGCACGCGCTGCGGGCCGAACATCACGTTCTCCAGCGCCGTCAGGTGCGGGAACAGATAGAACTGCTGGAATACCATTCCGGCTTCCTGGCGAATTAAGCGCTCGTCAACTTTCGGGTCGTTCACCTTCAGGCCATCGACGATAAGATCGCCGCTGGTGATCTCTTCCAGTTTATTGATGCAGCGCAGCAGCGTGGATTTACCGGAGCCGGACGGCCCGATGATCACGACCACTTCGCCTTTGTTGATCTTCAGATCGATATCGTGCAGCACTTTAGTCGGGCCAAAGTGTTTGGAAACGTTTTTAAATTCAATCACAGGATTTTCATCCTTCTTTCAAGACGACGCAGAATGAAGCTCAACACCAGGGTGATGATCAGATAAATGACGGCAACGGCGCTCCAGATTTCCAGTGCGCGGAAGTTACCGGCAATAATTTCCTGGCCCTGGCGGGTCAGTTCGGCGACGCCGATAACGATAAACAGCGACGTATCTTTGATACTGATAATCCATTGGTTACCGAGCGGCGGCAGCATACGGCGCAGCGCCAGCGGCAGGATCACGTGGCGGATGGTCTCGCGGCGGGAGAGTCCCAGCGCCAGACCCGCTTCGCGGAAACCTTTATGGATGGACAGCACCGCGCCGCGGGTGATTTCCGCGATATAGGCCCCGGAGTTGATCATGATGGTCACCACCGCGGCGGTGAACGGGTCGATGCGTAAGTCGCTAAACGCCATCGGCAGCGCGAAGTAAATGAACATCACCTGCACCACAATAGGCGTGCCGCGGATGATTTCAATAAATACCAGCGCGATGTGGTTGGCTATCCAGCCGCCGAAACAGCGGGCGAAACCGGCCACCAGACCGATGATAAGGCCGCCAACCAGGCCGAGGACCGAAATCCACAGCGTCATTTTGGCGCCTTCCAGCAAAATAGGAATAGCGGGCCAGATGGCACTCCAGTCAAACTGCATAATGTGTTCCTGTTACTGTTACCGTGTCGAAAGCAGAGAAAGCCTCTGCGAATACGGCGCCGGGCAAAGAGACCCTGGCGCCGTGGAGCCCGCGGCGGATTGGCCGCGGGAAGTCGTCCTGATTATTATTTTGGTTCAGTACCGAACCATTTTTTGTAAATTTCGTTGTAGGTGCCGTTTTCACGCAGCGTTTTCAGCGCGCCGTTCACTTTTTCGCGCAGTTCGTCGCTGCCTTTCGGGAAGGCGATACCGTAGCTTTGCGCTTCCAGCGATTCGCCTACCGCTTTGAACTTGCCCTGACCGGCAGTTTTAATGAAGTACAGGATGTTTGGCGTGTCGTGCAGTACCGCGTCAGCGCGGCCGGTGCCCAGTTCCATATAAGCGTTATCAATGTTCGGGAACTGGCGCAGATCTTTGGTTTTGATGTTGGCTTTCGCATAATCAACGGAGCCGGTGCCGCTCTTCACGGCGACCACTTTGCCGTTCAGATCTTTCACATCTTTAATGTCATTGTTTTTCGCGTTCACCATCACCAGCAGGCCGCTTTTGTAGTAGCCGTCGGAGAAGTCGATTGCTTTTTTACGCTCGTCGGTGATGGTGATCCCCGCCAGCGCCAGATCGATGTTTTTGGTCTGCAGCGCGGGAATGATGCCGCTGAAGTCCATTGGTTTCAGGGTGTAGTCCAGTTTCAGCTCTTTAGCGACCGCGGCCCACAGGTCAATATCGAAGCCGACGTATTTATCACCTTGCTTAAATTCAAACGGAACAAACGCCGTATCGGTGGCGACTACCAGTTTTTTATCTGCGGCGTGAGACGAAACCGCAAAAGCCAGGGTCAGTGCAGCCAGTGACACTTTTAATACAGACTTCATAGTATTTCCTTTTTTATCCACGGGACGAGCCCCTGCGAGAACGTGTAGCCTAATGAAAAAATCGTGCCAGTTTTACAAGCTATTGTTTTTCAACAGGAGCTTTCATATTGCTTGCACAATTTCGGTTACTCGATACAGCAAACGCACCGTGACGGGGCATCATTTTGGTGCAATATAAACGTAGCGAATAACCAGAGCATTTTTAACGCAAACCCTGATGGGAAAACAATCTTGCTGTAACGATTGTGTGAGGTGATTATTACAATTGTTTTACTTTAGTACGTATTGTGTACATACATATGCACCAAAAGTGGGCGAGCTAAGCGATTGCGGGGGGGAGCGTGGGAGAAAAGGAAAAAGCCGCCAGCGGGCGCTGACGGCGGTAGACGCTTATTCGATATTCGCTTCGATGAACCACAGGAATTTATCCAGGTCGCGGGAAGCCGCGGTAAAGATATCGGCGGTGTCTTCATCTTTCGCTTCGCTGATCGCTTTACGCACATCATTGGCCACGATGGCGTAACGGTCCGCCAGCTCTTTCAGGTGTTCCTGAACGGAGTGAATATCCAGCGGGTAGCTTTTCAGCGGGCTTTTGCTGTTGATGACCTGAGTGGTGCCCAGTGCGACGCCGCCCAGTTGAACGGCACGTTCAGCCATCGTATCAAGGTGATCGGTGAGCGCAGTGCGGAAACCATCCAGCATTTCATGGACGGCGATAAAGTTGGCACCGCGCATATTCCAGTGGGCCTGTTTGGTAATCAGCGACAGGTCGATGAACTGGATCACCTGGCGATTCAGCAGCTCAACGGTAGCTTTCTTTTCGTTGTCTGCGACATCGTTACGGGTATAGAGCAGGTTAGACGCTTTAGTTTTAACCAGTTTTGCGGTACTCATAGTTTCATATCCTCTTGATATTGATACTCGTCATACTTCAAATTCGAATTATGTAGAGCGTTTGTCCCAAATGACTTCGGGACTAATTATAGCAAGGGATATTGGGTATGAGGCATCGGCTGTCCATATCAGTCCGATAGCGCTAAGTTGTTGGCTATTTAAAAAGTTTTATTAAATCAGATAATTAGAAGCACACAACTGGCTCGCTATGAACGCGAGCCAGGCCGGTAACAAAATCTTAATTTATATCGACTTTCTCGATTTTGCTGTGCCGTTGCATGGTTAGCGTTGAGCCCATTGAGGCGATGATAATCGCCCCTAACGCCAGAGTTTGCGTCAGGGTTAGCGTCTCGCCGAGGAACACCATTCCCGACAGCGCCGCCAGCGCCGGCTCCATGCTCATCAGCGTGCCGAAGGTACGGGTGGGCATCCGGGTCAAGGCGATCATTTCCAGCGAATAGGGTAGGGCGGTGGAGAGAATGGCGATGCCAAGCCCCAGCGGCAGCAGCGACCATTGCAGCAGCGTATCGCTGGCCTGGACGACGCCGATGGGCACAAAAATTACCGCCGCGATGAGCGAGCCCATAGCCACCGTCGCCGGGCCATGTTCTTCACCCGCGCGCTGGCCGGTAAGAATATAGACCGCCCAGAATGTGCCGGCGCCGAGCGCGAACAGCGCGCCGACTAAATCCACTTCCCCTACGTTTTGCCCAAGCGGCAGCAGGAACCACAGCCCGAGCACCGCCAGCGCCACCCAGACGAAATCAAGCGGGCGGCGTGAACCGAAGAGCGCCACCGCCAGCGGCCCGGTGAACTCCAGCGCGACCGCGACGCCAAGCGGGATCCGCTGCAGCGATAAATAGAAGAGATAGTTCATCGCCCCTAGCGCCACGCCGTAAAAGAACAGCGGTAGCCGCTGCTGCGGGGCAAAGCGCAGTCGCCACGGCTTAAAAATAACGACTAAAATTAAAGTGCCGAGCGTCAGGCGTAGAGCGGTGACTCCCGGTGCGCCAATCAACGGGAAGAGCGATTTCGCCAGCGATGCGCCGCTCTGAATGGAGACCATGGCGATCAAAATAACCAGTATCGGCAACCACGCCGGAACTTTACGGGACGAGCCGGGCATCCTTTCTCCTGTCAGGGTTTGTCAAAAGAGGTAAAGGTTCCAGTGTACTGGAATAACCGCTTAACGGTTTAGCGATTGTTGAAAAAAGAGGGTGGAAAAACAGTACAATGGCGTAAAATGCGTAGGGGAATGCCTTCGCGACTAAGAATAATCTGGATGCGCAGCGCTTACGGCTGGTAAACGTTAAGCACTTTTTGCGCGAAAAGTGTTTGATTTCCAGATTGTTACGAAATCGTGGAAACTTTTGCTTACATGAAAAAGTATGTTAGACAATGTAAAGTCAAAAGAGTTTCCCAAAAGTTTTTGATATATTTAAGACTTAGGACTTATTAGAAACACATTTGAGGTGGTTATGAATAAAATTGCACGTCTTTCAGCACTGGCCGTTGTTCTGGCTGCATCCGTAGGTACTACTGCTTTCGCTGCAACTTCTACCGTTACCGGTGGTTACGCTCAGAGCGACATGCAGGGTAAAGCTAACAAAGCAGGCGGTTTCAACCTTAAGTACCGTTACGAGCAAGATAACAACCCGCTGGGCGTTATCGGTTCCTTCACCTACACCGAAAAAGACAACACCAGCAACGGTACTTACAACAAAGGTCAGTACTACGGCATCACCGCTGGTCCGGCTTACCGTCTGAACGACTGGGCGAGCATCTACGGCGTAATCGGTGTTGGCTACGGTAAGTTCCAGAACAACAACTTCCCGAACCAGAAATCCGACATGAGCGACTACGGTTTCTCTTACGGCGCTGGTATGCAGTTCAACCCGATCGAAAACGTTGCCCTGGACTTCTCCTACGAGCAGTCTCGCATTCGTAACGTTGACGTCGGCACCTGGATTGCTGGCGTAGGTTACCGCTTCTAATCACTTCGGTGATATAAAAAATCCGCCTCAAGGGGCGGATTTTTTTTGCCTGTGATTCGGCGATACCGTTTAGTTGACGGTAAACTCGTCGCTGCCCAGATGGTTGTAATCCACCTTCTGTAACTGGAAATTGGTGATATACACCGGTCCGGCTTTCTGTTCCGAGATAAAGCGATAGCGTGGGGTAATTTCCTGTGCGCTGATGCCGGTCCACTGCGAGAAGAAGCTGAGGAAATCATTCGCCGAGCGGCGGGCTTTAATCATCTTATGCGCTTTATCGTCGCTGGAGAGTACCATAAACGGTACCTGGAAGTTCTGCTGATATTTGTCATCATGGGCGAGATACTGCACCGCCTTACCGCGTTCTTTAAATGCCAGACCGTGATCGGAAAAATAGGTGAGCGAGAAAGAGCTGCCGGAATTCTGTAGCTGGCCGTAGAGTTTCGCCAACAGCGCGTCGGTTTGCGTCACGCTGTAGAGATAGCATGAGGTCTCCTTTGACTGCACAAAGGTGGTGTACTTGCCTTTGGTACGATCGCAGGCCTGCGGGTGCGAGCCCATAATATGCAATACGATCAACTGCGGCTGGCTGCGCTCGACTGATAATACCTGCTCGGTCAGTTTCAGCAGCTGCTCATCCTGCGTATTTTTATTGGCTTCAAAATCCCCATTTTTCAGGAACTGTACCTCATCGGCGCGTTTGGCGATGCTGGCGATGGCGGTGTCGTATTCACCAATTTGCCCTTGATTGGAGAACCACCAGGTCTGGAAGCCCGCGCGGTTGGCGAGGGTGACGAAGTTATCCTGATACTGGGGTTTACCGTCTACCACCCGATTGAGGGTCAGGCCCAGCGATTTCTGCGTGGAGCCGCTGGCGGCGACGTAGTTTTTAAACAGATAGCCGTTGACCGAACTGGCGAACGGCGTGTTGTCCCAGTGGCCGCCGAAAGCGCCAAGCGCATCGCGGCGCGCGCTCTCACCAATCACCACGACATAGAGATGGTATTTCGGCTTCACCGCCAGCACGTGCCAGCTATCTTTCATGTTCGCCAACTGCGCCATCCGCGCCTGTTCATCCAGCACTTCATTGTTATTAACGATCACGTCTTTTACGAAGCGCACGGCGGGGTAACCGCTATCAATGACTTTAAAGACGCCGCCCCAGGCCAGATTCTGCACAGGTTGCAGGAAGAAGATACCGATGCTAAACAGCAGCCCCAGATATTCCACTTTGCCAAGGCGCGCGGGCGGCTGTGGTTTCCGCCGTACGGCAATGACGCCGAGGGCGAAGATAAATACCGCCAGCAAATAGTTGTACCACGGGAAAATAGTGAGAATTTCCGTCGACTCTTCCACGTTGGTGGCGTGCAGCGCCAGCAGCGTATTGAAGTTTGGCGCGCCGTAAGCCTGGCCGAAGGGATAGTACATCGCGGCCAGCAGGGAATAGAGGCCAACTATCCCTTTTTGTACCCGCGGAAAGGTGCGCCAAAGCAGATGGAGTACGCAGGTAAACGCAACGGTATAGAGCAAGCTAAATTCATACCCAAGCGCCAGATTAATCAACAGCGACTGTAAAAAGTAGAATCCTGTCCACGGGTTCAGGGCCAGTCTGCGGGCGGCCAGCGTTTCTTTCAGAGTGACATTCATAATTCGTAATCAACAAGACGCCATGTTCGTCCCCTGGCATCAAGGGGGTAAAACCTGCTGGACAGTGCGTGAAGAGGGTCTCTGCGAGCCGCAGTAGTGGCAGGGCTGACAAACGATAGGGCCTGCGAATGGTAAGGTCAACTGTTCATAACAGATTGTTTTGCGAGAAAGCTTACAAAACTTGAAAAAAGCGCTGAAGGGCGAGACAACCGGGTAGGTTAACGGGGAAAAATGACAAAAAAATGAAGCGGCGTACCGCGACGCCGCGTTAGTGGTTAGGTTTATCCTGCTGCGGTTTGCCGTTGATCATGTCGCACAGCATGCCGATCAGCATTAAGCGTACTTTAAAGGGTGAATGGCTAAACACGTTTAAGCACCTCTTGAATTCGTTCATGGTTATTCCTCCTGCGTCTTCGCGCCGTCAAATCCGTGATGGCTGTTTGCATTACATACAGATATAGCACAGGCTATATTTTATAGCTATGGCTAAAATGTTATTTTTTTGTGCTCCGGGCGCAATCCATTACAATGTGGATCCTTTTATATGATGCTTGACGCGTCACACCAACGAGGAAGCACAATGAACCGTCGCGCAGGTAAGCCCATAACTAAAAAAGTGACGCAGCTGGTTAATGTCGAAGAACACGTAGAGGGGTTTCGTCAGGTGCGTGAAGCGCATCGTCGCGAGCTGATTGATGACTATGTGGAGCTTATCTCCGATCTGATCAACGAAGTGGGCGAAGCGCGCCAGGTGGATATGGCTGCGCGTCTTGGCGTTTCGCAACCGACGGTGGCGAAAATGCTTAAGCGTCTGGCGAGTGTCGGCTTGATCGAACAGATCCCCTGGCGCGGGATCTTCTTAACCCCGGAAGGGGAAAAGCTGGCCCATGAAAGCCGCGAGCGTCATCAGATAGTGGAAAACTTTCTGCTGGCGATTGGCGTGAGTCCGGAGATTGCCCGCCGCGATGCTGAGGGAATGGAACACCACGTTAGCGAAGAGACGCTGGCGCAATTTAAGCTGTTTACCCAGAGATTACACGCAGAATGAATCTCCCCTTTGTGCAGTCGCTCGCTCGCGACCGTTTCCTGCATCTTTTGTTACTTATCGCCGTTATCCTTAGCCTGTTTGTTCCTTTCGCGCCTCAGCGCTGGGGGCAGGCTATCGACTGGCACACTATCATCACCCTTAGTGGGCTGATGCTGCTGACCAAAGGGATTGAACTGAGCGGTTATTTTGATGTGCTGGGGCGCAAAATGGCGCGCCGTTTCGTCACCGAACGCCAACTGGCCATCTTCATGGTGCTGGCTGCCGCGCTGCTTTCCACTTTTTTGACCAACGACGTCGCGCTGTTCATTGTCGTTCCCCTCACGTTAACGCTAAAAAAATGGTGCGCCATTCCGGTGAATCGGCTGATTATTTTTGAAGCGCTGGCGGTTAACGCCGGCTCTTTATTAACGCCCATCGGCAATCCGCAGAATATTTTACTGTGGGGCCGCTCCGGGCTATCGTTTCTTGCCTTTATCGGCCAGATGCTGCCGCTGGCGGCGGCGATGATGATCACGCTATTGGTGCTGTGTTGGTTCTGTTTCCCTGCCGCTCGGCTCAATTATCAAAGTAGCGACAAAGCGCCGGAGTGGCGGCCGCAGCTGGTGTGGAGCTGCCTCGCTTTCTACCTTATCTTTCTGGCTGCGCTGGAGATGAAGCAGGAACTCTGGGGACTGGCGCTCATTGCCGTCGGGTTCCTGCTGCTGGCGCGAGCGGTGATTATCAACGTCGACTGGTCGCTGCTGCTGGTGTTTATGGCGATGTTTATCGACGTTCACCTGCTGACGCAGCTGCCGGTGCTGCAGCAGTGGCTGAACGGCGTCGGCCAGCTCTCGCATGGCGGGCTATGGCTGACGGCAATCGGACTGTCGCAGTTTATCAGCAACGTGCCATCGACTATTTTGCTGCTTAATTACGTGCCGCCAACGATGCTGTTAGCCTGGGCGGTGAACGTCGGCGGTTTTGGCCTGCTGCCCGGATCGCTGGCGAACCTGATTGCGCTGCGGATGGCCGGCGACCGCCGGATCTGGTGGCGTTTTCATCTTTATTCCATTCCGCTGCTGATCTGGGCGGCGCTCACCGGTTACGCCATGCTCGCGCTGTGGCGCTGATTTTCAGAGGATTGGGCAAGAAACGGGCAGGAACACCCCATTCGCGATGACGACGCTCGGGCTATAACTATCTGGCTGACGTTAATCATCCGAATGAGGAGACTGCTATGCGTTATCAAAAACTGGGAAATACCGGCCTGTTTGTCTCTGAGCTGTGCCTTGGCACCATGACCTTCGGCGGCGAAGAGGGGATGTGGGGAAAAATCGGCCAGCTGCGCCAGGCGGAAGCCGAACAGCTGGTGGGCAGCGCGCTGGATGCGGGCATCAACTTCATCGATACCGCCAACGTTTATTCAGAAGGACGCTCGGAGGAGATTACCGGCCAGGCGTTAAAGAATCTGAAGATACCGCGTGAAAACGTGGTGGTGGCGACCAAAGTGTTCGGCGAAACCGGCACCGCTGGGGTGAACTCGCGCGGCAGCTCACGCTACCACATTATGGGCAGCGTGAAAGAGAGCCTGCGCCGCCTGCAGCTCGATCATATCGATCTCTATCAATTACACGGTTTCGATCCGGCGACGCCTATTGAAGAGACGCTGTCGGCGCTCGACACCCTGGTGCAGCAGGGGCATGTGCGCTATATCGGCGTTTCTAACTGGGCGGCATGGCAAATCGCCAAAGCGCTGGGCATTGCTGAACGCCTCGGGCTCTCGCGCTTTGCTTCTCTGCAGGCTTACTACACGATTGCCGGGCGTGAGCTGGAACGCGAACTGGTGCCGATGATGCAAAGCGAAGGTCTCGGCCTGATGGTCTGGAGCCCGCTGGCGGGCGGTCTGTTGAGCGGTAAATATCGCCGCGATGGTCAGGCGGAAGCGGGCGGTCGTCGACTGGAGTTCGATTTCCCGCCGGTGAATAAAGATCGCGCCTTTGACTGCATTGACGTGATGCAGGTGATAGCCGAAGCGAAAGGGGTCTCGGTGGCGCAGATTGCGCTGGCGTGGTTACTGCATCAGCCGGCGGTCACCAGCGTTATTATTGGCGCCAAACGGGCCGAGCAGTTGCAGGATAACATTGCCGCCACCGCTATTCGCCTGAGTGAAGATGAGCTGCGCCAGCTTGACGCGGTCAGCGCGCTGCCGCGCGAGTATCCGGGTTGGATGCTGGAGCGCCAGGGGGAATATCGCCGTAAGCAGCTTGACGCCCAGTAACGCTGTTTTTTTCGTGCTTATAAAGATCGCCGCTTGCGGCGATCTTTTTTGTTTGTATGGCTCACAGAAAACGATCCTGCTTTTGCTTCGGCGGTAGTTTTTTTGTATATGACTAGTCATAATATTTAAATGACTAGTCATATACAGAGGCGAACCATGAAAGACAAACTACCGGCCAATTTTTTATGGGGTAATTCGGTCTCCAGCATGCAGACCGAAGGGGCGTGGAATGAGGGGGGGAAGGGGATGTCGGTGTACGATATCCGTGAGCCGTCGGAGTTCGCCTCGGACTGGAAGGTAGCGACCGACTCCTACCATCGCTTCCGCGAAGATTTTGATTTAATGCAGGATCTGGGCATGAACTGCTATCGCTTCCAGATAGCCTGGAGCCGCGTCTGTCCGCAGGGAGATGGCGAGTTTAATGAAGAGGGGATTGCGTTCTACCATCAGTTTATTGATGAGCTCATTGCCCGCGGTATTGAACCGATGATCTGCCTCTATCACTTCGATATGCCCTTGTCGCTGGCGGAGCGCTATAACGGTTTTACCGATCGCCGGGTAATGGACGCTTTTATCCGCTATGGCCAGAAGATGATCGACTGCTACGGCGATAAGGTGAAGTACTGGCTGACCTTCAACGAACAGAATCTTTACCATTCGCCGGAGGCTTTTCTGATCACCGGCTATCTGCGTGGCTATAAAACTTTGCGCGAACTCTACCAGATCCAGCACCACGTAATGATGGCGCACGTCCATCTCACCGACTATCTGCATCAGGCCAAACCGCAGTGTCTGATGGGCGGAATGCTGGCCCATGCGCTGGTCTATCCGGCAACCTGTAAGCCGCGCGATATTCTGTGCGCCCAGCAACTGGACGAGTTTTTAAATCAGAATCTGCTGCGCGCCTACGCGGGCGAGGGCTATAGTCCGGAAGTGATGCATTTTGTCGCCCGTGAAGGTTTTGACGATATCTATCGCCCTGAAGATATCGCGTTGATGGCGAGGGTGAAGGTCGACTATCTGGCATTCAGCTACTACGCCAGCCGCACGCTCAATAGCGACGCGATTCCGCCAGGTACGGCGGTGAACAACTATATGTTGTTCGGTAATCAGGACAATCCATACCTGAAAGCGACGGAATGGAACTGGCAGATCGATCCGCTGGGATTCCGCACGATCATTACCCGCTATTACAACGACTGGCGGCTGCCGGTCTTCCCAATTGAAAACGGGATTGGGGTGATCGAATCCTGGGACGGCGAAAATCAGGTCGCCGATGATTACCGCATTGCCTACCACCGTGACCACATTAACGCCATGAAAGCGGCAATGTTTGAAGACGGGGCGCAGGTGATAGGCTATCTCGGCTGGGGATTAATCGATATCCTTAGCTCGCAGGGCGACATGCGTAAACGCTACGGCGTGGTGTACGTCAATCGTGAAAACCACGATCTCAAGGATCTTAAGCGGGTACCGAAGAAAAGCTACGCGTGGTTGAAGCGGGTTATCCACAGTAATGGCGAAGAGATGTAACGGCGAGCGGGCGGTGTATGCTGCCCCCCAGCCCCTCACAAAATAGTAAAGGATCGGAGAATGACGGCGAAGTATCTTAATATCGCGCGGGAAATAAAAAAGCGGATCATTAGCCAGCAGTATCCTGCCAGCGCGCCGTTACCTGACCAGTTTGCGCTGGCGGCAGAGTTCAATACCAGCCGGATGACGATCCAGCAGGCAATGCGTCAGCTGATTGTCGAGGGGCTTATCTACACCCGCAAAGGGCAGGGTACCTTTGTGCGGAAAAATTTCCTCCAGCTATCGCAGTGGGAACTGCCCGGCAGCGACTATTTCGGCGCCACCAAAACCTGGGAGCATCTCGGCGAGGTGCAAAGCGAAGTAGTGCGCTTTGAACTGCGTTTTCCCAGCGAGAAGGAACAGAGTTCGCTGCTGATCGACGCCGATGCGCCGGTGTATGACTTTGTCCGCCTGCGGTTGCTTAACGGCGAGCCGGTCTCGCTGGATCTCACGGTAATGCCGGTGGCGCTGGTGCCGGGGCTCAATAAAAGTCATCTGCAGACTTCGGTGTTTCGTTATGTGCAGGAGACGCTGGGGCTGAAGCTGATGGGGTCTTATCGGGTGGTGCGGGCGATGAAGCCGGATGAGCTGGACAAATTACATCTTAACTGCGAGCCGAGCGACCCGGTGCTGGAGGTTGAGCAGGTTATCTATCTGGAAGACGGTACGCCGCTGGAGTACGCGCACTGTCACTACCGCTACGATCATGGCGGGGTCATTCTGGTCAATAACGGCTAACCGGGAGCGCTCCCTGCTGGCGCAGCGCTTAGCAGATGCAGATAAAAAAACGGCGGGCACCAGGCCCGCCGTTTTCATGTGCTAGCTGAACTTAGTTCAGGCGCACCGGCATCCCTGAACGGTTCTGGATCGCCTGATCCATTACGCTCTGGTCAACGTCAGGCTGGCTGGTCACCGACTGCACGGCCTGAGTCAGGCTGATAGGCACGATTTCGCCGCCTTTGAACTGCGCTTCGGTGGTCGACAGCGGGTTGTGTACTTCAACGTAGCGGCTGCCATCCGGTTCGGTGGTGGCTTTTACCGGCTCATCGATAAACTGCACGCGGGTGCCGACCGGCACGTTCTCAAACAGGAATTTGATGTCTTCGTTACGCAGACGTACGCAGCCGTGGCTCACGCGCAGGCCGATACCAAAGTTGGCGTTGGTACCGTGGATGGCGTACAGACGACCGATGTACAGCGCGTACAGGCCCATCGGGTTATCCGGGCCTGCTGGCACGACTGCCGGCAGCGGGTTACCTTCCGCGGCGTATTCGGCGTGCATTTTCGCCGTCGGGGTCCAGGTCGGGCCCGCTTTCTTACGCTCAACTTTGGTCGTCCAGTTGATCGGCGTATCTTTGCCCAACTGGCCGATACCGATCGGCAGTACGATCACGGTATTGGTGCCTTTCGGGTAGTAGTACAGACGCATCTCGGCGCTGTTGATGACGATGCCTTCGTGCACGGTGTCTGGCAGAATCAGCTGTTGCGGAATATTCAGCACGGTACCGCCTTTCGGCAGGTAGGTATCCACGCCCGGGTTCGCTTCCAGCATGTTGGACAGACCCATCTGATATTTGGCAGCGAAATATTCCAACGGCTGTTTATTATCGTCTGGAATAGTGATGACCTGGTTCTGGCCAATCAGACGGCTGCCGTCGGTTGGCAGAGGATAGGTAACAGCTGAAGCTGTGTTGCAAAAGCCCACGATGGCGAAGGCTGCCGCTAAGAGTGTCGATAATTTCATATTCTTCATGTCGTGCGCGGTGTCAACGCCACACGGGCCTTGTTAGATATTCAGATAGTAGATGGGAGCGCATTATATGTGCTTTCCGATAAACAGGTAAATCAGATGTGTACGAAATCACAATTTTTTCCTGTTGCTAATAGTGTAGTGCGCAACGCGCCGCTTTCACGGCGAATCGTCTGGTTAGTAAAACGTGGATTAATCTTCCAGCAGCCGTGACTGCAACGCTTCGCGCGCCTGCGGCGTCAGGCGGTATTCCTGTTCCAGCCAGCGGTCGACATGACCGTAACGCTGTTCAATGCTGGACAACGCGGTCGCCAGATATGACTCCTGAACGGTCATGATGGCGGCGAGATTTTTACGCCCGTGCTCATTAAGGCCTTCGCCGAAGGTGTCGAGCAGGAATCCTTCGACCTGCGCCAGCATTCCCTGGGTCAGCAGATACTCTTCCATGACCGTATTGCTATCACAGCCGAGCGCGAACAGCGTCAGGGCGCAGCCGACGCCGGTGCGGTCTTTACCGACGGCGCAGTGCTGCAGCAGGGCGCCGTCAAAAGGCTCCATTAGCCATTGCGTCAACTGGCGATAGGCGGCGTTATCAAACGGTAACTGGCGGTAGAGCTGTAGCATAAACTGCTCGCCGTCCATGGTGTTGAGGGTCGCGGCGTTAAACTCGGTGACTTTCGCATTGACGCTGCTGGAAAGCGGATTGGCCGGGGCGTTGAGGTAAAAGGCTTCGCTATTCAGCCGATCGGGGCTGCGGTTGACCTCTGTCGGATCGCGATAATCCAGCACCCGGCTCAGCGGGATGGCGCTGAGATGATTGAGATCCTCCGGCGTCATGTTGTGCAGCGAGCCCGAGCGCAGCAGTTTGCCAGAACGTACGCGCCGGCCGTCGGCCGCGCGTTGACCGCCGAGGTCGCGAAAGTTGATGCCGCCTTGAAGCGAGATAAATGCAGGATGGCTGGTGCGGGTGGTCATAAATTCCCTCTGAATTGCGGATAATTATTATGTCTTAGCAATCGGTCATTTTGCGGTAAAACCCTGACCATAGCATAGTTATTGGCGGGCTTTTTACCGCAAGCCGTGAAAAGTGAACCATTTGCTGGCATAATGTCTGGTTCATCACATCCCTAATTCTCTATTTTCAGGATATCCTCGTGCTAGTATCCAGCAACGTCACCATGCAGTTTGGCAGTAAGCCGCTGTTTGAAAACATCTCCGTCAAATTTGGCGGCGGCAACCGCTACGGCCTGATTGGCGCCAACGGCAGCGGCAAATCCACGTTTATGAAGATCCTCGGCGGCGATCTTGAGCCGACGCTGGGCAACGTGTCTCTCGATCCGAACGAGCGCATCGGTAAGCTGCGCCAGGATCAGTTCGCCTTCGAAGAGTTCACCGTGCTGGATACGGTTATCATGGGCCACGGCGAGCTGTGGGAAGTGAAGCAAGAGCGCGATCGCATCTACGCGCTGCCGGAAATGAGCGAGGAAGACGGCTATAAAGTGGCCGACCTGGAAGTAAAATACGGCGAGATGGACGGCTATTCCGCCGAAGCGCGCGCCGGTGAACTGCTGCTCGGCGTCGGTATTCCGGTGGAGCAACATTACGGCCCGATGAGCGAAGTCGCGCCGGGCTGGAAACTGCGTGTCCTGCTGGCGCAGGCGCTGTTCTCCAATCCGGATATCCTGCTGCTCGATGAACCGACGAACAACCTCGACATCGATACTATTCGCTGGTTGGAGCAGGTGCTGAACGAACGCGACAGCACCATGATCATCATTTCGCACGACCGTCACTTCCTGAACATGGTCTGTACTCATATGGCGGATCTCGATTACGGCGAACTGCGCGTGTATCCGGGCAACTATGACGAATATATGACCGCGGCGACCCAGGCGCGTGAGCGTCTGCTGGCCGATAACGCCAAGAAGAAAGCGCAAATTGCCGACCTGCAGGCCTTTGTTAGCCGCTTTAGCGCCAACGCTTCAAAATCGCGTCAGGCGACCTCTCGCGCCCGTCAGATTGATAAAATTAAGCTGGATGAAGTGAAAGCCTCCAGCCGTCAGAACCCGTTCATTCGCTTCGAACAGGATAAGAAACTGTTCCGTAACGCGCTGGAAGTGGAAGCGCTGGCGAAAGGCTTTGATAACGGCCCGCTGTTCAAAGGGGTTAATCTGCTGCTGGAAGTTGGCGAAAAGCTGGCGGTACTGGGGACCAACGGCGTCGGTAAATCAACGATGCTGAAAACCCTGGTCGGCGAACTGGAAGCGGATAACGGTACCGTCAAGTGGTCCGAAAACGCCCGTATCGGCTACTACGCGCAGGATCATGCCGAAGATTTCGAAAACGACCTGACGGTTTTTGACTGGATGAGCCAGTGGAAACAGGAAGGCGATGACGAGCAGGCGGTACGCAGTATCCTCGGTCGTCTGTTGTTTAGCCAGGACGATATCAAAAAGCCGGCGAAAGTCCTCTCCGGCGGCGAGAAAGGTCGCATGCTGTTTGGTAAGCTGATGATGCAGAAACCGAATATCCTGGTGATGGATGAACCGACTAACCACCTGGATATGGAATCGATCGAATCGCTGAACATGGCGCTGGAGATGTATCAGGGCACCCTGATTTTCGTTTCTCACGACCGTGAGTTCGTGAGTTCGCTGGCGACTCGCGTACTGGAGATCACTCCAGAACGCGTAATCGATTTCAGCGGCAACTACGAAGATTACCTGCGCAGTAAAGGTATCGAGTAATTCCTCCCCGTTACCCGGGTGGCGGCTACGCCTTACCCGGGCTACCCGCGGTGCCGTTTTTTGTCGGGTGGCGGCTAACGCCTTACCCGACCTACGGTCCTTACGACCTGCCTTTAATGTCTTCACCGCGCTCCCTGTGCCATGAGAGCCATAACGCAGAAGACATTTCGGGATCGCAATAGGCTCTGAATTAATACAAAAGAACTGTTTTTCCCGGACCAAACCCGCTGCCAACCGATAGCAGTATCTACCCGCGGTGCCGTTTTTTGTCGGGTGCGGCTGCGCCTTACCCGACCTACCCCGGCATGTGATCTGTAGGCCCGCGCAAGTGCAGCGCTGCCGGGCAATAACCGCGGGTAAAGAACCGATTTTGCGCCGGATGGCGGCTGCGCCTTATCCGGCCTACGGTCCGTGCCATTGTGAGCTTAAGGTCTCTATCTTGTACCTATGGCTTCTGAAACTGTCCGTTACCCGGGCGACCAAACCGCACAGTGTTGTAGCCCCGGTAAGCGGTAGCGCCACCGGGGATTTCTGGACCACCAATACCGGCATTTTCAGCCGGCCTATGGTCAGAGCCTCCACTCGGTCCCTTCGACGTCATTCACCAGCAGTTGGCGTTTTTCTCCCGCCGGTAATGACAGCTTCAACGCTTTCCACGCTGGGCGATAGTTGCCGCGAGCGTCGAGCTTCAGGTTTATGCTGCTGGCGCTGCAGGTCATTTCCCACTCCAGCCATAGCGCATCACCCTCTTTATAGCCCCAGCTTTCGCCGTCGTCTTCAAACAGCAAACCGCGGGTTGAGCCGGTACCTTTCAGTGGGAACAACTGCAGTTCGCGACGATCGTCTTTTTGCGCATCGACGTGGCTGATACGTTCACTGAGCGGCAGACCGGCGCCGGCGCGGACCAGCAGCGGCAGTTTTTCCAGCGGTGCGTCCAGCGTCACCCTCTGACCACCGGCGAACCACTGGTGGTTGTAAAAATCGTACCAGCCGTCCTGATTATCGGGCAGCCACAGCTGGCGCTGACGGGCGCCAGGCTCCACCACGCTTGCCACCAGCAGATCGCGCCCCAGCATGAAGTCATCACACTCGACGAAGGTCTGGGTATCGTGCTGGTGGTCGAGGAAGGTCGGGCGCAGCATGGGTTCGTCATCGGCATGCGCCTGCCATAACAGGGTGTACAAATAGGGCAGCAGACGGTAGCGCAGCTCGATGGCAGAGCGGATCGCCGGGGTGATTTCCGGGTACATCCAGGGTTCATTGACCGTCTGGTCGTCATTCCACGAGTGAATGGTAAAGCGCGGATGCATCACGCCGTTTTGCACCCAGCGAACGAACAGCTCTGGCTCGGGTTTATCGCCGGAGAATCCGCCGACGTCATGGCCGACGTTAAACAAGCCGGAAAGACTCATCCCTAATCCCATACGGGTGTTATAGCGCAGCGTATCCCAGTTAGTGCGGTTGTCGCCGCTCCAGGTTTGCACGTAGCGCTGCATCCCGGCGCAGCCGGAGCGGGAGATCAGATACGGGCGCTTTTGCGGCGCAAAGCGCTGCTGGGCTTCCAGCGAGGCGCGCATCATCAATAATGGCATCACCGGACGAATATGCTTAATGGCGATTTCGCGGCCAAAGCCGTAGCAGCGCGCTTCGCCGTCCCACACCTCATACTCGTTATTATCGTTCCAGGTCGAATCGATACCCATCTCCAGTAGCTGGGTGGTCACGCCTTCCTGCCACCAGGTCACGGTGTGCGGGTTGGTGAAGTCGAGATGCGAACCTTCATCGTCCCAGAAGCTGGAGCGCTCCGGCGAATCGGTTTGCGAATCGCGAATGAAAAGGCCGCGTTCCGCCACTTCGCCATAGCGTGGGTGATCCTGCAGCAGACACGGTTTGATATTGGCAGCCAGTTTCAGCCCGGCATCGTGGAACGACTGGCTCATCACTTTTGGCTGCGGCACCTTGTCGTAGTTCCAGTTAAAGACGTAGCGTTTGCCGTTGATTGAGGTATAGCCGGAAGAGAGCTGGAACGAATCACAGGGGATTGCATGCTGCTCGCACAGGCGGATAAAGTTCATCAGCTGATTTTGCGCATCCGGCGCGTCGGTATAGTGCATCGTCGAGCCGCTATAGCCGAGGCTCCATTTCGGCCCAAACAACGTTTTACCTGTCAGACGGACAAACGCTTTGGTCACATCCAGCACCAGCTTACCGGTAAACAGGTAATAATCGATGTCGCCGGCCTCCGCCTGCCAGCGGCGATAGGCGGTGTGGTAGTTGTCGATTTCATTGCCCAGATCCAGCCAGCAACTGCTCAGGTTGTCATAGAACAGGCCGTAGCTGATATCGCTGCGCTGCGTGATGGTAAACGGAATATGTTTATACAGCGGGTCGGTGCTGACGGCGTTGTAGCCCATGGCATCGAGGTTACGCATTTCGTAGCGTTTGCCGTTACGCTGCAGGTCACCGGCTTTTTCGCCCAGCCCGTAGAAACGTTCATCTTTGCGGCGGCTAAGATAATGGGCGACGCCATCCCCGTGGGCGTTTGCCAGATAGGCGCTGGTTGGGCGGTCATTGGCGAGCGTCTGCCACTCACCGGCCTCGTCGCGATAGCTCCACTCCAGCCAAAGCGGCTGATGGACGGTAACGCGCAGCTGGCGGGTGGCGATGGTCAGCGTGTCATCCGCTTCGCTCATCTGCCAGGCCGGGAGGCTAAAACCGCTGAGGTCATCCCGCGCGCGGCCTTCCCACGGCACATCCTGCTGCGGGGCGATACTCCAGGTGCGATCCAGCGCCAGTTGGCCCTGGCGCTTCAGCAGGACGCGGAATAAATTCTCTTCCAGCACATACAGACACAAAGTGTGCTGGCCATCAACGGTCAATTCAACGTGATGCGCCAGCTGTTGGTGCAAACTCCAGTGTTTCAACGTCTTCATATTTTACATCCACTCTCAGGCGCGCTGGGCGCGACGTTCAGCAATAAATGCCACCAGGAAAACGGCGCCAATCAGGTCAAAGAAACCCATGGCGATAAACAGCGGGTTGAAGCCAATTTTGTCGGCGGTCACCCCGATTAATAATGAGAACAGGAAGCTGGCGATCCATGCCGCGGAGCCGCGCATACCGTTGACCGTCGCCATTTGTCCCTTGTCGAAAGACTCCACCACCAGCGCGCTGAGCATGCAGGAGATGATCTGATGGCCGAAACCGCCAATGGAGATCAGGATGATGGTGATATAGGGATCGCGGGTAATAGCGACCAGCGCCAGCGAGATCATAAGAAACGCGCCGGTCACGGAACTGGCGATGACCGAATTGACTCGCGTACAGCCGAACCAACGGACGTACAGGCGGGTGAGATAGCCGCTGACCACGCTGCCAAGGTCGGCGGCGAGGAACGGCAGCCAGGCGAACATCGCTATCTGTTTAAGATCCATACCGTGTTCTTTCGCCAGGTACAGCGGCACCCAGAAGCTCAGCACCGCCCAGGCGGGCTCGGCCATAAAAGCGGGGATGGCGATACCGTAGAAACGTTTGTTCTTCGAGACGGTTTTTAGCGCGGTAAAAAAGGGCAGCTTCACCGGCGGCGCTTCGTTGTCCTGCTTGATGTACTCCAGCTCGCTTTGGCTGAGATTCGGGTGCTTTTCCGGGCTCTGATAGAACGCCCACCACAGCACGACCCACAGCAGCGCCAGCACGCCGGTAAACATAAACGCGCCCTGCCAGCCGAAGGAGGCGTGGGCGAAGTAGATGATAGGCGGCGCCAGCATTGCGCCGATAGAAAAGCCGACGCCAGCCCAGCCGGCGGCGATCGGCCGTTCGGATTTCGGGAACCACTCGCCGATGGTTTTAGCGTTAGCCGGGGTGGCGGCCGCCTCTGCGCCGCCCATAAAGAAGCGTAAAATAGCCAGATGCAGCCAGCTGCCGGCGCCGGCGTGCGCGATACAGGCTACCGCCCACAATGTGGCGCAAACCATAAAGCCCAGCTTGAGTCCGATGACGTCAATAAGCCAGCCGCACAGCGGTTGGAAGATGGTATAAGCCAGCTGAAATGCGCCGACGATCCACGAATATTGCTCGGTGGTAATACCGAGAGTGGCTTTCAGTTCCGGGGCGATAATCCCCAGCGAGTTACGTGTGATGTAGTTGACGGTGACGCCAAGTAAAAACAGCACCAGCACCCACCAGCGCAGGTTTTTCACCACCCGGCGCGTTTTGCTGACTGCCATATCATTGTTGAGGCCTTGACTCATAGAACTCTCCACAAGACGTTGTAGGGGGAAGTGACGCTTCAGCCGCTGAGTCGTCACGTAATAGTTCTAACCATTTGAATTATTTGTTTTTATTTCAATATCTATTGGTATAACTAGTATGGAAGATATTGGACCAATTCAAAATAAGGGAGAAAGACGGCGGGCAGTAGCGCTATTTATGCAAAATTTTTCATGAGATGACGTAGTTCTCATAATTTGCCGGAGTATTTGCTTGTTGGTCAGGGTTTGGCGACTATGAAAATTCTTTCATTTTTGAATTGGAGCTGGATCACAGAATGGATAAAAAGCTGCGAGTCGCCGAAATTGCCGCCCGCACCGGGCTGTCAGCCAGTACGGTTTCACGCGTCTTAGCCGGAAAAGCGAATACCAGCGAAAAGGCCCGTCAGGCGGTATTGGCCTGCGCCCGTGAACTTGGGGTGATGCAGGGATTGGCCGCCGGGCGGCTACTGCTCAACAACCTGCTGATTTTTGCGCCACAGCGGGCCTTCGACGAACGTTCAGATATTTTCTACTACCGCGTCATCCAGAGTATTAATAACGCGCTGGCGCCGCATGAAGTACGTCTGCGCTATTGCGCGCTGGAAGAAAACGACAGCGACGCCAATCTGTTTCTGGCCCGCATGAACGAGACCGACACCCAGGCGGCGGTATTACTGGGTATCGACGATCGGCATATCCACGCGCTGGCGGCGGATCTTGGCAAACCTTGTGTATTAATCAATTGCCGGGATGAGGGGATGCGGCTTCCTTCCATTGCGCCTGACCATCGCCTGATTGGTCAGTGCGCCGCTCGTTATCTGTTTGATATGGGCCATCAGGCGGTAATGAACGTGATGTGCTTGCGCCGCTATACCATGGAGCTACGGCTGGTGGGTATCAAGGAGGCGTGGCGCGCGCGCAACCTGCGATTTACCGGTAGCCGTGACCTGATTAGCGTCGCCAACTTTAGCGCCAGAGAAACGGAAGAGCAGGTCGGTGCCTGGCTCGACGCTTTACAGGGGCGCCCGATGCCGACGGCGTTTCTGGTGGGCGGCGATTTTATGGCCGCCGGTACCGTCAGCGCGCTGCAAAAACGAGGCCTGCGGGTGCCGCAGGATGTCTCGGTGATGAGTATCGACGGTTTTAATCTGGCGGCGATTCAGGACGTGCCGCTAACGGCGATTCATGTGCCGCGGGATGAGCTCGGTAGCGAGGCGGTACATCTTTTGCAGCAGCGTCTGCTGCGCCCGGAAGCGCCGCACGGCTCGCTACTGCTGCACGGGGCCCTGGTGGTACGCGATTCGGTGCGGCGGATCCGGCCAGGCAAGAGCCATACCGCCGTAGAACAGCAAGGTCTGTATGATGATTAGATCTTCATGCCCAATGCGCGTTTGCCGTGATCGTTAAGATCGGCAACGGTGAAGCGCGCCTGCCAGTCGCATTCGTAATCTTCACGCGGGAAATCCCCCGGCGAGGCGCCTTTTTCCAGCGCGATTTTTACCTTCTGCGCATAGGCGAGGTTTTTTTCGCACATCGGCGCGGCCGGGATGTACATGACGTTGCCCCAGCCCTGTTGATTTTCCACCGGCGCGACCGAGTGAATGACATCACAGTGCCACCAGACGGAATCGCCGGCATTCAGCGCGGGAATCGAGCTTAACGCTTTGATCAGCAGAGGATGCCATTGCTCAGAGATCGGCAGCACCTTGCCCGGCGCGACGCCGCATAGTTCATCTTCCGGCACATCATCCAGCAGCGGACGCAGCAGAACGTAAGCCATCGCCTCCGGGATCGGCACCACGTGCAGCAGCCCTTGACCGGGGATCATGTCCGACAGCGCTGTCCAACCCTGGAAAGTGCGGAAGACCGAACATTTGGTGGTGTTATCGACGGTGTACTCTTCCACTTCGGTACGATGCGCCGCGTCCCACGGATCGTAGGCGTCGATATTGCCATTAAAGACGTTGGCGAAAACCTGCTGATAAGCGGGAAGCAACCAGCGCTCCAGCGCCCCGGAATCGGTATGCGCGCCCAGCCCCTTTGACGTGGTTCCCGGCGGGCGGCGGCGGATGCGGTCAGGGTAAATCACGCTGACATCTGGATCGAACCAGCGTTTGCCGTCCTGTTCGAAGCGCCACAGGCGGTTAAGAAAGGATTGTACCGCCGCCATTTCATCGCTTTGGCGCGCCTGCATTTGCGAGGGAGACCAGTAGATCGGATAGATCTCCGGGCGCGAAGCCTCCAGCGAGCCGAAGAAGCTGTCGCCAGGCCCTTTGTAAACGTCGTCGAAATGGTTCAGGTCCAGGTATTCCAGCATCGCGTTATCCCAGGCCAGCGCCTGTTCGCGCGGGTAGTGGCCTTTGATAACCGCGCAACCGCGGCGCTTAATCGCCTCGCGCTGCGCATCGCTCACTTTACCCTGGGCGATATCGCTAAACGGGATCGTTGGCCAGACCTCCTGGCCTGCGGCTTTCAGGGCGTTAATCTCGTCCAGGCGCTCGCTGATACGCGCCGAGAGTTTATCGAACACTGCCTGAACATCGCCGATTTGCGCCCGTAAGGCCTGTTTCATCTGGCGAATCGCCGCTTTATGGTCGGCAGGTAATGTTTCGTGGGTAGGGAGAGCAGCCATAATCACCTCGCTGTATCTTTCATTCGAAAGTGTTAAATCTTACAAACGTTAATTTAAGTTAAATTAGAGTTAATGCAAGTTTAAAATTATGCAGCGGCGCACAAAATGGAAAAGCCGGGGCGGATACCCCGGCACAGGATCAGTCGTTGAAAGGGGAGGTCTTATCGAGAACGGCCTGAATCACCTTCAACGCGCCGTCGTGGTTATTGTCATCGGTGGTGAAACCGGCGATGGCTTTGATGCTGTCGGCAGCGTTGGCCATAGCAAAAGCATATTTCACCAGTTTTAACATTTCGGCGTCATTGCCGCTGTCGCCAATTGCTACGCATTGCTGCGGCGAAAGGTTCCAGCGTTTGAGCAGGCGGCTGATGCCGTTGGCTTTATGCAGGCCGGGGATAATCAAATCGACAAAGCCAAAGCCGCTGGTGACCGGCTTCATGATTCCGTCCAGCGAGACGTGCAATTTATCGATAAGCTGCGGGATATCGCTATCCGGCAGGTTGAGGGAGAATTTGAATAGCGTATCGTCGATGCGATGGTAATCGCTTACCCGCTGCAGACGATGGTAGTGCTTCGACATCAGCTCAACAAAGGCGTCAGGCGCTTTATCGCTAACGTATGCGCTTTGCAGGCCGCAGGCGACAAAGTTGAGCTGCGGGTCTTTTAGCAGTTCGCCAATCACCACCTGTGATTCGTGACGGGTCAGTTCGCCGTGGAAAACCTGTTTGCCATGCTCGTAAACCAGAGCGCCGTTTTCTGCGACGAATGAAATCTGCTCGCGAATTTCCGGGAAAAATGAGATCAGCTGATAGTACTGGTTGCCGCTGGCGACAACAAATTCAATACCTTGCTGTTTAAGCTGCGCAAACTGCGCGAGGAAACGCGGGCGGTCATACTGTTTGGCGTCATTGAGAAAAGTTCCGTCCATATCGGTGACGATAACTTTAACGGTCATAAGAGGTGCTCCTGGCTTAACTTCGACCAGTAACATTCTAATTACAATGTGATGGGGAGCACAAATTTATTTCGAATGAAAGTTACCTATTCATCAGCATGCCCGTCAGCGTAGCTACCGGGCATGGCAGCAGTAACCCGGCTCAGCGCAGCGCCGGCCGGGTATTTTCCTTACAGCGTATGCTCGGTACGGGCGATGATGTCGTCCTGGGTATCCGGCGACAGGGCGGTGAAGAACGCCGAGTATCCGGCGACGCGGACCACTAAATCGCGGTACTGGTCAGGGTGTTTCTTGGCTTCCAGCAGCGTTTCGCGTGACACGATGTTGTACTGGATATGCCAGCCTTTATGCACCTCGAAGAAGGTGCGCAGCAGCACCATCAGCTTTTGCTTATCAGACTCGTTCTCCAGCGTGGAAGGATTCAGCTTCTGGTTGAGCAGCACGCCGCCGAGGATCGCGCCGGTCGGCAATTTACCTACCGAACTGATAACCGCCGTTGGCCCCAGGTGATCGGTACCGGAGGCCGGGCTGGCCCCTTCCGCTAGCGGCGCGTGCGCTTTACGGCCATCCGGCGTTGCCATGGTCTGCGCGCCGAACGGGACGTTAGCGGAGATAGACGACGTACCGGCGTAATAGTTACCGCCAATCGGGCCGCGGCCGTAACGCGGGTTATGGTACTGCTTCAGCTCGTCGATATAGGTCTGATAGGCGCGGGCCAGCAGAATGTCGACGCTGTCGTCATCGTTACCGTACTTCGGCGCGCCGTTGATCAAGCGCTGACGTAACTGCTCATGGGTCAGGCCGGCAAAATCTTCCGCCAGCGCCTTCGCCAGCTCCTGCTGGCCGATGACGCCCTGATCGAAGACCAGTTTTTTCACCGCCGCCAGGCTGTTGCCGAGGTTGGCAATCCCGACCTGCAGGCCGGAAACCCAGTCATATTTCGCGCCGCCTTGCTTGATGCTTTTCGCCCGTTCGATGCAGTCATCGACTAATGCTGAGCAAAGAATATCGTGGACGTTCTCTTCCAGCATGGTATCGACAACGTACTCAATCTCGATGGATTTACGGGTGTAGTAGCGGATCTGGGTGTCCCAGTCTTCCAGTACCTGGTCGAAGTTAGCGAAGTTACCTTTCGATAGCGCATGTTGCTGGGCAAGGAACACCTGGCCGCTGGTGGCATCGCGGCCGCCTTCCAGCGTCGCCAGCATCACCCGCGCGAAGTTAATAAAGCTCATGCCGGTGCAGCGATAGCCCCATTTGCCGCCGACCGCGGTTTCGATACAGCCGATAGCGGCGTAATCGTAGGCGTCCTGCGGCTCAATGCCGAGCTTGATAAATTCCGGGATGACGATTTCATCGTTATTAAACGCCGGCATGCCGAAACCGCAGCGGATCACCTGAACGCAGGCGTCGAGGAAGTCGTTGCTCATCCCGGCGTGGTAACGCACGCTGAGGTTCGGCTGGGTAGAGCGCAGGCGGCCGCAGGATTCGAGGATCGCGTACGACAGCGGGTTGACGGCGTCCTGCGGTTGACCGTCGACCAGATTTTGCCCGCCGATGGTGACGTTCTGGTACAGCGGGCTACCGGCGGAAGCTTTGGAATGCGAACCGGAGCGAATTTTGTTGACCTCCAGCAGCTTCAGCCAGCAGCAATGCAGCAGCTCAATGGCCTGTTCGCGATCCAACGATTGCTGCAGTTCAACGTCGCGGCGGTAGTATGGATAGAGGTACTGGTCCATGCGGCCAAAAGAGACCGAGTGGCCGTTGGATTCAATCTGCAGGATCAACTGAATGAAGTAGCAGAGCTGCAGCGCCTGCCAGAAGGTTTTCGGCGGCTCGTGGGCGATAATTTCACAGTTTTCGGCGATCGCCAGCAGCTCGTCGCGGCGCAATTCACGCGGCTCCTGCGCCGCCATGTCGCGCGCCAGCGTAGCGAAGCGTTTGCAGTGTTCGCTCACTGCCGCGAGCACGATATCGATCGCCTTCAGGAACTGTTCGCCGTGCAGATCTTCCAGCACCGTCAGATTAATACGCGAGCGGCGTTCAGCGACCTTCGCGCGCATGCCGTCGAGCCCTTTTTCCAGCAGCAGCGGATAGTTGACCGCCAGGTGGGCATCGCCGGAAGTCATGTTACCTTCGGCTTTGATAATACCGGTAGCGAGCAGCGCTTTTTGTTCATCGGTAAACATGCCGTAGCAGCGGTCCTGAACGGTCTGCCCGCGCCACCATGGGCACACTTCATGTAATACGCGCTTATTCTCTTCGCTGACCGAGAAGCCGGCGCCCGGACGGTCGGCGAGATCGTCGATCTCTTTCTCAATCCAGCTGACGGTATATTCCGGGAAAATCGGCGCGGCGCGAACTTCGCTGGCCTGGTTGCCGACGATCAGCTCATCGTGCTTGATCCAGATAGTGCGTTCCGCCAGGTGATGGGCCAGCGCCAGCGCGCGACGTACCGGGATCGGTTTATCGAGATGTTGCTGATAGGCGGCGGTATAGTGTTGGGCGCGCTCGGTACAAACCGGCGGCTTAACGATATGCACCAGCGCCATTTTATGCGCCTGAATGCGGGCGCTCAGAGTATCCAGTTTTAAGGTGGTCATAAGTTATCCTCGTAGGGTCGCCGTTAAACCTTTGCTTTGCGCGTACTGCTGCGCAAAGGCCAGCAGCTCGGGAGCGGCCAGCGGTTTGTCCGGTGCGGTATAGGGCTGACTGAGTAGTTGGTATTTATTCATTCCCAGCGTGTGGTACGGCAGGAAATGGATTTCGCTGACCTGAAGACGGTCGGCGGCAAAATCGGTAATCGCGGTAATGTCGGCTTCGCTGGCGTTAAACCCCTGAATTAATGGGACGCGGATAATGATTTTGTTCCCGGCCTGCGCCAGGCGCTGCAGGTTATCCAGCACCCGGCGGGCGCTGCCGTCGGTCCACTGCTGGAAAACGGCCTCGTCAACGTGCTTCAGGTCGGCCAGAAACAGATCGACAAACGGTAAAGAGGGTTCAATGTACTTCCACGGTACGTGCAGGCAGGTTTCCACGGCGGTGTGAATGCCAGCCTGATGGCTGGCTTCGAACAGCGCCTGCGCCAGCGCCGGGTTCATAAAGGGCTCGCCGCCGGAAAGAGTAATGCCGCCGCCGCTGCGATCGTAAAACGGCTTATCGCGCAGCACCGTCGCCATAATATCCGCCACGCTTTTTTCCTCGCCGCAGACCGTCAGCGCGGTAGTGGGGCAGCAGTGGCGTAGCGCGGCAATATGGGCGTCGTTGACGTTTTGCCGATGGATAATCAGGCCGTCCAGGGTACGGGTAATCACCTCCGGCGCCGCCTGCTGGCAAAGCTCGCAGCCGTCAAGGCACAACCGCGCGTCATACAGCAGGTCTTCGCTGCGGGCGCGGCTTTCCGGGTTCTGACACCAACGGCAGCCCAGCGAACAGCCTTTAAGGAATACGACGGTACGGATCCCCGGGCCGTCATGGGTGGAGTAGCGCTGGATGTTGAAGATCATGATTTACCCTCTTATTTGCACATGAAAATTAAATAACTTTCGAATGAAAGTTATATTGATGTAAATCAACGAGCGGTGTGGATAAATTCGTCGTAGAGAAAAAGAATGGTACGGTTCACAAAACGACCGGCGACCTGGCTCGCCGGCGGCGGGAAATTAGCGCGAACCGCACACCTCGCACTGCGGGTGGCGCATCAGCTTCATTTCGCGAAACTGGCAGGTCATCGCGTCATACATCACGATTTTTCCCCTGGCGGGGGTGCCGTAACCGGTCAGCAGTTTAATCGCCTCCATGGCCTGCAGTGAACCGATAGTGCCGACCAGCGGCGCCATCACCCCGGCTTCGACGCAGGTGAGGGCGTTTTCGCCGAACAGGCGGCTCAGGCAGCGATAGCAGGGCTCGCCGTCCTGATAGGTAAAGACGCTGATTTGCCCTTCCATACGAATTGCCGCGCCGGAGATCAGCGGGGTTTTGTGTTGGAAGCAGCCAGCATTGAGCTGGTTACGAACAGCAACGTTGTCGGTACAGTCCAGCACCAGATGGTGGTCGGCAATCTGCGTTGCCAGCGCCGCGTCATCCAGCATTGCATCGATGGTGACCAGCCGGACGTGCGGGTTAATGCGCGCCAGCGCATCGCGGGCAGAATCGACCTTCGGCTGGCCGATGGTCGCGTCGCTGTGCAGCGTCTGGCGTTGTAGATTGGATAATGAAACGGTATCGAAATCCAGCAGGGTGAGCTGACCCACCCCGGCCGCCGCCAGGTATTGAGCGGCGGCGCAGCCGAGCCCGCCGAGGCCGACGATCAGTACGCGAGCGGCTTTTAACCGCTCCTGACCGTCGAAATCAAACCCTCGCAGTACGATCTGCCGGTTATAGCGCAGCATCTCCTCGTCGCTCAGCTCAACGGCCATTACAGCCCCCCAAACAGATGATTAAAGGGCTCGACTTCGACCCATTCGCCCGCTTCGACGTTGCCGCGTTCGCGCTCCAGTACGATAAAGCAGTTACCGAGGCTGAATGAGCTGAAAATGTGCGAGCCCTGATGGCCGGTGCTGCTCACCACCAGTTCGCCTTCCGGATTGCGCTGCAGCACGCCGCGCTGGAAGTCGAGGCGGCCCGGCGATTTTTTCAGCCGGCTGGCGGCGCGCACGCGCAGACGCATCGGCTGGGTTTGACCGCGGTTGCCGGAGAGCTTGGCCAGCAGCGGTTGTACCAGTTGATAGAAGGTTAAGGTGGCGGAAACCGGATTGCCCGGCAGGCCGCAGAACCAGCTGTTGCTGAGCTTGCCGAAGGCGAACGGTTTACCCGGCTTAATCGCCAGCTTCCAGAAGCCGATCTCGCCCAGTTCTTCGAGGATAGTTTTGGTGTAATCGGCTTCGCCCACGGAGACGCCGCCTGAGCTTATTACCACATCGGCCTTCTGGTCGGCGGCGATAAAGACGTCGCGCAGCTTCGCCGGATCGTCAGGAATAATGCCGAGGTTGATCACCTCGCAGCCCAGCTGTTCGAGCATCAGATGTACCGCCAGGCGGTTAGTATCATAAATCTGGCCATCGCCGAGCGGTTGGCCCGGCAACTGGAGTTCATCCCCGGTCGAGAAGACCGCGACGCGCACTTTACGGACTACCTCGACGTCGGCAATACCCAGCGATGCCAGCACCGGCAACTCGGCTACGGTGAGACGCGTACCCGCCGGGAATACTACCGCGCCGTTGGCGATATCTTCGCCGCGCCGGCGAATATTTTGCCCGGCTTTTACCGGCGCGATGAAGCGCACGCCGGCGTCGGTTTGTTCCGTTTCTTCCTGCATGACCACGGCGTCGCAGCCTTCCGGCACCGGCGCGCCGGTCATGATGCGGATACAGGTGCCCGCCGGCCAGGCGTCGTGGAACGGTTGGCCAGCAAAGGCCTTACCGGCAACCGGCAGCGCCGCGCCGTCGGTGAGGTCGGCCAGGCGCACGGCATAGCCGTCCATCGCCGAGTTATCAAAACCGGGTACGTCCAGCGGCGAAACGACATCATGGGCGGTCACGCGCGAAAAGGCCTGCAGCAGCGGCAGGGTTTCCGTGGCCTGCAGCGGCGAAATACGGTCGAGCATCTGAGTCAGGGCTGTGTCGAGCGGCATCAGTCCGGCGGTAAAATCCATGGGTTACTCCTGCTGGCAAAACGTCGAAAACGCCTATTATGGCAGAAAAGCGCCGGCGACTGTATGCCACTGCGGTACGAGGCTTTACATCACCGGATGCTCTTTCTATATTCAAAAAACGTATAAAAGGTTAGTCAGTATAATGATATCTATACAGTTTATGGCAAAGGAAAGATTGAATGGGTAAGGCGGTAATAGCAATCCACGGCGGCGCCGGCGCGATTAGCCGCGCGCAGATGACTCAGGCGCGCGAACGCGAGTATGTGGCCGCGCTGTCGGCCATCGTCGATAGCGGACAAAAAATGTTGGCAGCAGGCGCCAGCGCGCTGGATGCAGTGACCGAAGCGGTACGCCTGCTGGAAGAGTGCCCGCTATTTAACGCCGGAATAGGTTCCGTGTTTACCCACGATCAAACTCACGAACTGGATGCCTGTGTGATGGATGGCTATAGCCTGCAGGCCGGCTCGGTGGCTGGCGTAAAGCATCTGCGTAACCCGGTGCTGGCGGCGCGTCTGGTGCTGGAAGAAAGTCCGCACGTGCTGCTTATCGGCGAAGGGGCGGAAAAGTTTGCCGCCTCGCGCGGCATGGCGCTGGTTGAGAACGAGTTATTTTCTACCACCGAGCGGCTTCTGCAGTTGCAGCAGGCGAAAGAGGGCGGCGAGATTATTCTCGACCATCATGCCGCGCCGCTCGATGAACGCCACAAAATGGGTACCGTCGGCGCGGTGGCGCTGGATCTGGCCGGTAATCTGGCGGCAGCGACCTCCACCGGCGGAATGACCAATAAACTGCCCGGACGCGTCGGCGACAGCCCAGTGCCGGGCGCGGGCTGCTATGCCAATAATGCCAGCGTCGCGGTCTCCTGCACCGGCACCGGCGAAGTCTTCATGCGCACGCTCGCCGCTTACGACATTTCGGCGTTGATGGAGTATGGCAATCTCAGCCTGTTTGAGGCCTGCGAGCGAGTGGTGCAGGAAAAACTGCCGGCGCTGGGCGGCAGCGGGGGCCTTATCGCCATCGACCGCGAGGGGAATGTAGTGCTGCCTTTCAATAGCGAAGGTATGTACCGGGCATGGTGTTATGCGGGCGATACACCGACGATTGGAATTTATCGCGAATAAAAGGAGAAGCGAGCTTGCCGCAAAGTCATGAAATTGATGAAGACGATGTGCTGGTGGTACGCGATCTTAACGTCGCCTTTAGCCAGCAGCGGCAGCGCGTTTCTGCGGTGCGTAACCTGTCATTTAGCCTCCGCCGCGGCGAGACGCTGGCGATTGTCGGCGAGTCCGGTTCCGGAAAATCGGTGACCGCCCTGGCGCTGATGCGCCTGCTCGACGAGGCGGTCAGCGAAGTCAGCAGCGAGGCGTTGCTGCTGCGCCGACGTAACCGTCAGGTGATTGATATTAATGCTCAAACGGCGGGGCAGATGCGTCAGGTTCGCGGCGCGGACGTGGCGATGATTTTTCAGGAGCCGATGACCTCGCTGAACCCGGTATTCACCATCGGCGAACAAATTGCCGAGTCTATTCGGCTACATCAGGGACTGCGCCATGACGAGGCGCTGCGGGAAGCTAAAAAGATGCTCGAACGGGTGCGTATTCCGGAAGCGGAAGCGATGCTTTCACGTTACCCGCATCAACTTTCCGGCGGCATGCGCCAGCGGGTGATGATCGCCATGGCGTTATCGTGTCGCCCGGCGGTACTGATTGCCGATGAACCCACCACCGCGCTGGACGTTACGATTCAGGCGCAGATCCTGCAGCTTATCGCCGCGCTGCAAAAAGAGATGGCGATGGGGGTGATGTTTATCACTCATGATATGGGCGTGGTGGCGGAAATCGCCGATCGCGTGCTGGTGATGTATCGCGGCGAAGCGGTAGAAAGCGGGCGCGTCGAGGATATTTTTCGCGCCCCGCAGCATCCTTATACCCGGGCGCTACTGGCGGCGGTGCCGAAGCTCGGCTCGATGCGCGGCAGCGATTTGCCGCGACGCTTCCCGCTGCTCAACGACGGTGTGACCCAGCAGCCGGAACAGAATACCGTGGTAGCCGGTAAACCGATTTTGCAGGTACGCGACTTGGTCGCGCGTTTTCCGATCCGCGGCGGTATTCTCAACCGCGTCACCCGCGAAGTGCATGCGGTGGAAAAAGTGAGTTTCGACCTGTGGCCGGGCGAAACGCTGTCGCTGGTCGGCGAATCCGGCTGCGGTAAATCGACCACCGGGCGGGCGCTGCTGCGGCTGGTGGAAGCGCAAGGCGGCAGCATCACCTTTAACGGCCAGCGTATTGATGCGCTGTCCGGCGGCAAGCTACAGACGCTGCGCCGCGATATTCAGTTTATTTTTCAGGATCCTTACGCTTCGCTCGACCCGCGGCAGACGGTCGGTTATTCCATTATGGAGCCGCTGCGCGTGCATGGTCTGCTGGAAGGGGATGCGGCTCGCGAACGCGTCGCCTGGCTGTTGCAGCGCGTGGGGCTGGAGGCGGAACACGCGTGGCGTTATCCGCATGAGTTTTCCGGCGGTCAGCGGCAGCGTATCTGTATCGCCCGCGCGCTGGCGCTCAATCCGAAAGTGGTGATCGCCGATGAGTCGGTGTCGGCGCTGGACGTGTCGATTCGCGCGCAGATTATTAATCTGCTGCTCGATTTACAGCGTGAAATGGGCATCGCATTTCTGTTTATTTCCCATGACATGGCGGTGGTGGAGCGCATCAGCCACCGCGTAGCGGTGATGTATCGCGGGCGGATCGTGGAGATTGGCCCGCGTCGCGCCGTGTTTGAGAACCCGCAGCATCCATACACCCGTAAACTGATGGCGGCGGTGCCGGTCGCCGATCCGGCGCATCGTCAACCGCAGCGTGTATTACTCTCTGACGAGCTGCCGGGGAATATCTATAAACCGGGAGAAGAAATCGACAGCGCGCCGTTACAGCTGGTAGCGCCGGGGCATTATGTCGCCCGCGAGCCCGCCGATGTACTGAGCCGATAACAATCTAACGCACTCTTGCAGGAGCATAACAACATGACTCAACCTGTTACACGCAAATGGCTACTGGCGCTTGGCATCGCCTCGGCGTTGGCGGCGACGCCGGCCTTCGCCGCGAAAGATGTGGTAGTGGCGGTCGGTTCCAACTTCACGACCCTTGATCCCTATGACGCGAACGATACGTTATCGCAGGCGGTGGCGAAGTCGTTTTATCAAGGCCTGTTCGGCCTTGATAAAGAGATGAAACTGCAAAACGTATTGGCGGAAAGTTACACCGTTTCGGCGGATGGTCTGGTGTATACCATCAAGCTGCACAGCGGGGTGAAATTCCAGGATGGCACCGATTTTAACGCCGAAGCGGTGAAAGCGAATCTCGACCGCGCCAGCAATCCGGATAACCATCTCAAACGCTATAACCTATATAAGAATATCGCCAGCACCGAGGCGGTGGATCCGACGACGGTCAAAATCACACTCAAACAACCGTTCTCGGCGTTTATCAATATCCTTGCCCATCCGGCGACGGCGATGATTTCGCCGGCGGCGCTGAAAAAATATGGCAAGGAGATCGGTTTCCACCCGGTAGGTACCGGGCCGTATAAGCTCGACACCTGGAATCAGACCGATTTCGTCAAAGTCAGCAAGTTTGACGGTTACTGGCAGCCGGGGCTGCCGAAGCTGGATTCCATTACCTGGCGCCGGGTGGTCGATAACAACACCCGTGCGGCGATGCTGCAGACCGGCGAGGCGCAGTTCGCCTTCCCGATCCCTTACGAGCAAGCGCCGCTGCTGGCGAAAAACAGCAAGCTGGAGCTGGTGGCCAGCCCGTCGATTATGCAGCGCTATATCAGCATGAACGTAACGCAGAAGCCGTTCGATAATCCGAAGGTGCGGGAAGCCATTAACTATGCGATTAACCGTCAGGCGCTGGTTAAGGTCGCGTTTGCCGGATACGCCACCCCGGCGACCGGCGTCGTACCGCCTTCTATTGCTTACGCCCAGACCTACAGCGCATGGCCTTACGACCCGGCGAAAGCCCGTCAGTTGCTGAAAGAAGCCGGTTTCCCTAACGGCTTTAGCACCACGCTGTGGTCATCGCATAATCACAGCACCGCGCAGAAGGTGCTGCAGTTTACCCAGCAGCAGCTGGCGCAGGTGGGTATAAAAGCGCAAGTGACGGCGATGGATGCCGGACAGCGTGCGGCGCAGGTTGAAGGCAAGGGGCAGAAAGAGAGCGGGGTGCGGATGTTCTACACCGGCTGGTCAGCGTCGACTGGCGAAGCCGACTGGGCGCTGTCGCCGCTATTCGCCTCACAAAACTGGCCGCCGACCCTGTTTAACACCGCGTTTTACAGTAACCCGCAGGTCGATAAAGATCTGAGCGAGGCGCTGAAAACGACCGATGCGCAACAGAAGACCACACTCTATAAAGATGCGCAGGACATTATCTGGAAAGAGTCGCCGTGGGTGCCGCTGGTGGTGGAAAAGCTGGTATCGGCGCATAGCAAAAACCTGACCGGGTTTTATATTCAACCGGATACCGGTTTTAGCTTCGAGCAGGCGGATCTGACGCAGTGATAGTGCTTATGCTCACGCGTTCCCTCTGCCGAAATGGGAGGGGGCGATGCTGAATTACGTTCTGAAGCGCCTGCTGGGGCTCATTCCGACGCTGTTTATCGTCGCCGTTCTGGTGTTCCTGTTTGTACATATGCTGCCGGGCGATCCGGCGCGGCTGATCGCCGGGCCGGAAGCCGATGCGCAGGTGGTGGCGATGGTTCGCCAACAGCTGGGGCTCGATCAGCCGTTGCACGTGCAGTTCTGGCACTACATCACCAATGTATTGCAGGGTGATTTCGGTATCTCGATGGCTTCGCGCCGCCCCGTGACCAGCGAAATCGCCAGCCGCTTTATGCCGACGCTATGGTTAACGCTTGCCAGTATGAGCTGGGCGGTGCTGTTCGGCATGGCGGCGGGCATCGCCGCGGCGGTGTGGCGCAATCGCTGGCCGGATCGGTTGGGGATGGCGCTGGCGGTAACCGGTATCTCCTTCCCGGCGTTCGCCCTCGGCATGCTGCTGATGCAGGTTTTTTCCGTTGAGCTGGGCTGGCTGCCGACGGTCGGCGCCGACAGCTGGCGGCACTATATTCTGCCGTCGTTGACCCTTGGCGCCGCGGTGGCATCGGTGATGGCGCGCTTCACCCGCGCGTCGTTCGTCGACGTGCTGCATGAGGATTACATGCGTACCGCGCGGGCTAAAGGGGTGAGCGAAACGCTGGTGGTGTTGAAGCATGGCCTGCGCAACGCGATGATCCCGGTAGTGACCATGATGGGTCTGCAGTTCGGTTTTCTGCTCGGCGGCTCCATTGTGGTGGAGAAGGTCTTCAACTGGCCGGGGCTTGGTCGGTTGCTGGTCGATTCCGTGGAGATGCGCGACTACCCGGTGATCCAGGCGGAAGTGCTGCTGTTTTCGCTGGAGTTCATTCTTATCAACTTAGTGGTGGACGTGTTGTATGCCGCCATTAACCCGGCTATCAGGTACAAGTAAGGTGCGATTGCTCAACTGGAGAAGGGAAGCGGTTATCAACGCCATGCCGGGCGTTAAGCCCGGACAGATCCGCACGCCGTGGCACGAGTTCTGGCGGCGTTTTCGTCGCCAGCCGGTGGCGATGGCAGCGGCCCTATTTGTGCTGCTGCTGATTATCGTCGCGATTATCGCGCCGTGGATAGCGCCGTATGACGCGGAAAACTATTTTGATTACGACCGGCTCAATGAAGGGCCGTCAATGGTGCATTGGTTCGGCGTTGATTCGCTGGGGCGCGATATCTTCAGCCGTGTGCTGGTCGGCGCGCAAATTTCGCTGGCCGCAGGGGTTCTGGCGGTACTAATTGGCGCGCTAATTGGCACCGTGCTCGGCCTGCTGGCCGGTTACTACGAAGGCTGGTGGGACCGCATCACCATGCGTATCTGCGACGTGCTGTTTGCCTTCCCCGGCATTCTGCTGGCGATTGCGGTAGTGGCGGTGATGGGCAGCGGGATGGCCAACGTGATTATCGCGGTGGCGATATTCTCAATTCCGGCGTTCGCCCGCCTGGTGCGCGGTAATACGTTAGTGCTGAAGCAGCAGACGTTTATTGAGTCGGCGCGCAGTATCGGCGCCAGCGATACGACTATTCTGTTCAACCATATTTTGCCCGGTACGGTATCGTCGATAGTGGTTTATTTTACCATGCGCATCGGCGTGTCGATTATCTCCGCCGCCAGCCTGTCGTTCCTCGGCCTTGGCGCCCAGCCGCCGACGCCGGAGTGGGGGGCGATGCTGAACGAAGCGCGCGCGGATATGGTGATGGCGCCGCATGTGGCGTTATTCCCGGCGATCGCCATTTTCCTGACGGTGCTGGCGTTTAATCTGTTGGGCGACGGCCTGCGCGATGCGCTGGATCCGAAGATAAAGGGGTAGGAGACAAGTACGGCGGTAGCAAAGTTGGTAGATACTGTTATCGGCTTGCAGCTGTTTCGCTCCAGGACAAAGGGTTGTCCTGTGCTGTTTCCGAGAACATTGCGCTCCCGATATTTCTTCTGCGTTATGGCTCTCATGGCGCAGGGAGCGCACAGAGGGCGGCCAGTCGCCGCCGCCCTCTGTACTCCCGGGCTCTGGCCGCCAAAATCGCCACTTCGTGGTACCTTCGACTTATCCCGGCAGGCTTCGGGTCGGGCCGAGGCAGCGTCCTTGCAAAACACGGCCCTCAGCCCGCATCCATGCGGGCTGCCCCGACCTTCCGGGAACGTCTCAGCGATTTTGAGGCCACCAACGGCGGCAGTTTCAGCAGCCATGGGGAAAGAGGTAGCCCGGATAAGGCGTAAGCCGCTATCCGGGAAGCGGGATTAGACCCGGGAACCCCACAGGTCATATTCGTCGGCGTGTTCAACTTTCACCCGCAGCACGTCGCCCGGTTTAACGTTGGTTTCACCGTTCAGATAGACCGCGCCGTCGATTTCCGGGGCATCGGCCATGCTGCGGCCAATCGCGCCTTCTTCATCGACTTCATCGACCAGTACCATAATTTCGCGGCCCACTTTCTCCTGCAGACGCTCGGCGGAAATCTGCTGTTGCAGCTGCATAAAGCGGTTCCAGCGCTCTTCTTTCACCTCTTCCGGGACCTGATCCGCCAGTTCGTTGGCGGTGGCGCCCTCAACCGGGCTGTACTTGAAGCAGCCAACGCGGTCCAGACGCGCTTCTTTCAGGAAATCGAGCAGCATCTGGAAATCTTCTTCCGTTTCGCCCGGGAAACCGACGATAAAGGTGGAACGCAGGGTCAGATCCGGGCAGATCTCGCGCCACTGTTTAATACGCGCCAGCTGACGGTCTGCGGAACCCGGGCGCTTCATCAGTTTCAGAATGCGCGGGCTGGCGTGCTGCAGCGGAATATCGAGATACGGCAGGATCTTGCCTTCCGCCATCAGCGGGATCACATCGTCAACGTGCGGATACGGGTAGACGTAGTGCAGACGCACCCAAATGCCGAGCTTCGCCAGCTCTTCGCACAGGCTGACCATACTGGTTTTCACCGGCATGCCGTTGTGGAAACCGGTGCGGTGCTTGACGTCAACGCCATAGGCGGAGGTGTCCTGCGAAATCACCAGCAGCTCTTTCACCCCGGCGTCGGCCAGGCGTTTGGCTTCCGCCAGCACTTCGCCAATCGGGCGGCTCACCAGATCGCCGCGCATTGACGGGATGATGCAGAAGGTGCAGCGATGGTTGCAGCCTTCAGAAATTTTTAAGTACGCGTAGTGACGCGGCGTCAGCTTGACGCCCTGTTCCGGCACCAGGCTGAGGAACGGGTTGTGCTTCGGCTTTGGCGCATAGTGATGGACGTGTTCCAGCACCTGCTCGTAGCTATGCGGCCCGGTAATTTCCAGCACCTTTGGATGCACTTCGCGGATTTGATCTTCTTTCGCGCCGAGGCAGCCGGTAACGATCACTTTGCCGTTTTCTTTTAATGCTTCGCCGATCGCTTCAAGCGACTCCTGCACGGCGCTATCGATAAAGCCGCAGGTGTTGACGATAACCATATCGGCGTTGTCGTAGCTGGGAACCACATCATACCCTTCGGTACGCAGTTCGGTGAGGATACGTTCTGAGTCTACCAGGTTTTTCGGGCAGCCCAGGGAGACGAAGCCGATTTTCGGCTGGTGCGTGACATTGCTCATAGCTTAAAAAATGTTCATTTATTGGAATGGTCAGGGCAGGAATTCTACAGATCTTTGCGAAAAAGAGTATAGCCAGGCGGCGATGAATGATGAAAAAGCGTTAGCGCAGCGGAGGCGTTTAAGCCGCGTTGTTGGCCACCCAGGTTGTAACATTGTAAATAATGTTAATTGCTGTGTGATTATTGACCTCGCTCATGATTCCGCGCAAAAAATGACCATACTATGATTATGGTAATGGACGACAGAGGAGGACCGTGATGAGCGTTGACAGACGTTACACTAACCTTTTGAATAAGCTGATTAATGCCAATATCGATTTGGCGGCTTATCTCCAGCTTCGTAAAGCGAAAGGCTATATGTCAGTCAGCGAAAATGACCATCTGCGTGATAACTTGTTTGAGCTATGCCATGAACTGCGCGTACACGCGCCGCGTTTGCAGCACGCCATCGCGCCGGAAGAGATGGAAGCCTTCCGCCTTGCCGGTGAGTCCGTCGCTTCGGCGGCGGTTTGCCTGATGAGCGGGCATCATGATTGCCCGGCTTATATTGCCGTTAACGTAGAGAAGCTAGAACGCTGTCTGTCGGGATTGACGATGAATATTCACATTCTGAATAACTCAGCGCCAATGACCCACGCCTGAATCCAGGGGGAGGTGACTCCCCCTGTTAAAGTTTATGTAAAAATCCCTGCCTGACCGCCCACGCTGGCTACCCTTATCAGCAATGCTGACGAAAGGAGTGCGCCATGCGCCGATATCTCAAAATAGCTCTTATGACTGTGCTGCTGCCCATGGCGGCGATGGCCGCGCCGCGCGTTGAGGTGCTGCAGGATAACCTCGACCACCCCTGGTCACTGGCATTCCTGCCGGACAATGAAGGCGTGCTGATTACCCTGCGCGGCGGCGAACTTAAACGCTGGCAGCTCGATCAAGGATTATCGGCGCCCATTCGCGGCGTGCCGAAGGTGTGGGCCAACGGTCAGGGCGGCCTGCTGGACGTGGTGCTGGCGCCGGACTTTGCTCAGTCGCGCCGGGTATGGCTGAGCTATGCCGAAGCGGGCGAGGACGGCAAAGCGGGTACCGCGGTGGGGTACGGCCGCCTCAGCGCCGACCTGCAAAACCTGGAAGATTTTAAAACCGTTTTCCGCCAGCAGCCGAAGCTCTCCACTGGCAATCATTTTGGCGGGCGGATGGTCTTTGATGGCAAAGGGCATCTGTTTATTGGTTTAGGTGAAAACAATCAGCGCCCGACGGCGCAGGATCTCGATAAACTGCAGGGAAAAGTCGTGCGCCTGACTGACCAGGGGACAATACCCAAAGATAATCCTTTCGTCGGACGTACTGGCATCAGACCGGAGATTTGGGCTTACGGTGTTCGCAACCCGCAGGGAATGGCGATGAATCCGTGGAGCGATACGCTGTGGCTGAACGAGCACGGCCCGCGCGGCGGCGATGAGATCAATATTCCCCAGGCCGGGAAAAACTACGGCTGGCCGCTGGCGACGCACGGCATTAACTATAGCGGCCAACCTATCCCGGAAGCTAAAGGAAAGAGCGCGCCGAATACCGAGGCACCGTTGCACGTCTGGCCGGCCTCCCCGGCGCTGAGCGGAATGGCGTTTTACAACGCGTCGACTTTCCCGCAGTGGCGGCACAAGTTGTTTATCGGCGCGCTGAAGGATGAGTCCTTGATTGTGCTCTCGGTGGACGGCAATACCCTCAGCGAGGAGACGCGGCTATTAAAAGATCGCGGCAAACGCATTCGTGATGTGCGCGTCGGGCCCGACGGTTATCTTTATCTGTTAACCGACGAGCCCGACGGTGAACTGCTCAAGGTCAGCCCGGAGTAATCACCTCAGGTGACCGGGATCATGACGATGTCGCGGAAGGCCTGACGCTGCTGGATTTGCTGATACCAGCGCTGCAGATGGGGCCGCGGCTGCCAGCTGTCGAGGATGGAAAGCAGGTTATAAACGAACGGCGCCACCGCCACATCGCCAAGGCCGAACTCATCGCCAGAAAGCCAGGCATGCTTCGCCAGTTCATCGTCGAGCATGGCGAACAGCCCTTCACAGGCGTTAATACCTGCCTCAATGGCCGCCGGATCGCGCTGGTCCGGCGGCGTTCTGACCAGCCCCATTAATACCGGACGGTGCGCCGGGGACAGCGTAGCGTTGGCCCAGTCCATCCATTTTTCACCCTGCGCGCGCTGCACAGGCGACTCCACCCACAGACGGTTTTGCCCGTACTGCGCGGCAAGATAACGAATAATGGCGTTGGATTCCCACAGCACCAGCCCATTGGCATCGTCTTTGAGTAGCGGCACCAGGCCGTTCGGGTTCATCGCCAGATACTCCGGGTCGTGATTGAGACCGTACTCCAGCCCCGCCAGAATCTGCTGATAAGGAAGATCCAGCTCAGCCAGCACCCAGCGCACTTTCTTCACGTTGGTCGAGTTATTTCTGCCCCATAACGTAATCATATCCGCTCCTGCATGTTATTTAATCGCCGTTGCAACATGGTGAGCAATCATGTTGGAATAAAGTTAATATTAAGGCAATCACGATCAAAAAAATTGCCTTGTTTTCAGCAGGCAGCGTCGTTATTGCGTAAACTTTAAAAACTTTACCAACTCGCTGTTTCTTTAAGGTCATTTGTACGCTTTACTCACCGCCTTGTGCTGTGCGGCAAGAGTGTTGCGGCATATTTTGTTTGGAAAGGATACTTGGGTGGCTCTTATGACGCATGATGCTTTTTCCCTTCGCGGCCTCGCGGCAGGCTGCGCGCTTTTACTTCTCGTGGCCCCTGCAGTGCAGGCGGCGGATCAACTTCCGGATGCGCCATCGATTGATGCGCGAGCCTGGATCCTGATGGACTATGCCAGCGGCAAAGTGCTGAGTGAAGGCAATGCCGACGAGAAACTCGACCCGGCCAGCCTGACCAAAATCATGACCAGCTACGTGGTAGGCCAGGCGCTGAAAGCAGGCAAAATCAAACTGACCGATACGGTCACCGTCGGCCGCGATGCGTGGGCCACCGGTAACCCGGCGCTGCGCGGCTCCTCGGTGATGTTCCTGAAGCCAGGTATGCAGGTATCGGTTGAAGACCTCAATAAGGGCGTGATAATTCAGTCCGGCAACGATGCCAGCATCGCTATCGCCGACTATGTCGCCGGCAGCCAGGATTCATTTGTCAATCTGATGAACGGCTACGCGCAGAAAATCGGCCTGACCAACACCACCTTTAAAACCGTCCACGGCCTGGACGCGCCGGGGCAGTTCAGTACCGCTCGCGATATGGCGCTGCTGACAAAAGCCATGATCCATGATGTGCCGGAAGAGTACGCGGTACACAAAGAGAAAGAGTTCACCTTCAATAAAATCCGTCAGCCAAACCGTAACCGTCTGCTGTGGAGCACCAACCTCAATGCCGATGGCGTAAAAACCGGCACCACCGCCGGCGCGGGCTACAACCTGGTCTCTTCCGCCACCCAGGGCGATATGCGCCTTATCGCGGTAGTGCTGGGCACTAAAACCGACCGTATTCGTTTTAACGAGTCCGAAAAACTGCTGACCTGGGGCTTCCGTTTCTATGAAACCGTCACGCCAATCAAACCGGATGCCACCTTTATTTCCCAGCGCGTGTGGTTCGGCGACAGTAATGAAGTCAAACTGGGTGCCGGCGAAGCCGGATCGGTGACCATTCCACGCGGGCAGTTGAAAAACCTGAAAGCCAGCTACAACCTGACTGAGCCGCAGCTCACTGCACCGTTGGCGAAAGGGCAGGTGGTGGGCACCATCGACTTTAAACTCAATGACAAAACTATCGAACAGCGACCGCTGATCGTCATGGAAGACGTGAAAGAGGGCGGCTTCTTCAGCCGCATGGTCGACTTCGTGCTGATGAAACTGCACGGCTGGTTCGGCAGCTGGTTCTCTTAAGCGACAGGCCGCGCCCTACGGGGCGCGGTTAGTACAGCAGTGATATTTGCTTTTCTTTCGCCAGCGCCAACAGATCGTCATCCGGGCGAACGTCGCTGGCGATGACGTCAAAACGCGATAATTCCCCCATCCGCGCCGGCCGCACTTTGCCAAACTTACTGTGATCGACCACCAGCACATGGTAGCGAGCGTTGTTCATGGCCCAGTGTTTCACCGGCAGCTCTTCCAGGTTATAGCAGGTCGCGCCTTGTTCGCAGTCGATACCGGCGGCGGAGTAGTAGGCGATATCCGGGCTGAGATGGCTCAAGGTATCCTGCAGGCTGAGCGGTAGAAAGATGGCGTTGCTGGCGTGGAATTCGCCGCCGCACAGAATAGCGCGACACAGCGGTTTTTCCTGCAGGGCGAGAAAGGTATTTAACGAGTAGCACACGCCGGTAAACGGCAGCTCGTTATCGATGGCGTCGATGATCCATGGCGTCGTGGTGCCGCAGTCAAAAAAGGCCATCTGATGCGCTTCAAGCAGCGCGGCGGCATGACGCGCGGCGCGGCGCTTTTCATCTACCAGACGGGTTTTCTGATCGCTCAGCAGATAGTGCGTGGCGCTACGCGGTTCCAGCACGATGTAACCGCCCAACAGCACCACCGGGCCGCTGTGGCCGTTCAAATCGCGACGAATGGTCATTTCTGATACGCCAAGCAGCGAAGCTGCTTCTTTCAGGTGAAGTTTATCGCTGCGCTTGAGTGCCTGAATGAGCTGGTTAATGCGTTCGTCACGACGAGTTTCCATATACCCTCTGAGCTAAAATCGCCCTGCAAGGGCAGGGCGTCAGCTTGATTTTACCCGGCGGCGAGGGGTTCGTCACCTGTCAGACGTTAGCCGCGTACCCAGCCTTTACGAATCGGCAGCGAGAAGCAGAGACGATACAGGCGCTGCAGCCGTTGGTAGAGACCATGACCGCCGCTCTGCCACAGCAGTTGCGCCCCAAGGCAGCCGCACATGCCGGCCAGCAGCCCGCCCAACATATCCAGCGGCCAGTGTACTCCCAGATAGACGCGCGACCATGCAATCGCCGAGGCGATGACCAGCAGCAGCGCGCCGGACCACACTCGGTGCCAGAATAAAAACGCCAGCGCGAAGGTAAAGATGACGGTGCCGTGATCGCTTGGGAACGAGTCATCCGCCGCATGATGCAGGAAGTTATAGCCGACGCCGTCAACAAACGGCCGGTCATGCGGAAACAGATGACCGATAACCCACGAAATAGACAGGCTCAGGGCCAGGGCCAGCATGACCTTGAATACCAGTTGACGTTGGTTTGGCCCCCACAGCCACAGCGCCACCACCAGCAGCGGCACAATGATAATTAAGTCTTTGGCAATAAACGTGGCGACCTCAATCGCCCACCACGAGGAGGCCGGGGTGGCGTTAATCAGGGCAAACAGCGCGTAGTTGATATTTTCCAGCATGCTTCCAGTCTCTGCTTACGATGGCAATAAGCCGCTCACCATATTGAAAGGTAACGATAAGGTAAAGCAGCATTGTCTTAATTATCAGTTTGTTACGAAATATACCCGTGAGATGCCCTTGCCGGTATTTCGCCATAGCAAGTATATCGGCTGTAATCTCATTGAAACATAAACGAAATATAAATATTCGTTTCATGCCGGAATGTGGGCTGGCGATATTTTTCATTGTCACTCACAATTCACTATCTCCACGGGTCGACTTTCATTAAACTTTGCGCGATTTTTTTTAATTAAGAGATTGCATGCAGAATTATTCGTTATCAGGTAAGCGCCTCGGTCGTCAGGCGTTACTGTTCCCGCTGTGCCTTGTGTTATATGAATTCTCCACCTATATCGGCAACGATATGATCCAACCGGGTATGCTCGCGGTGGTGCAGGAGTTTCAGGTCGGCAATGAGTGGGTCCCCACCTCTATGACCGCCTATCTGGCGGGGGGGATGTTTTTGCAGTGGCTGCTGGGGCCGCTGTCGGATCGTATTGGCCGCCGTCCGGTGATGCTGACCGGGGTGGTGTGGTTTATCGTCACCTGTCTGGCGACGCTGCTGGCGCAAACCATTGAGCAATTTACCCTGCTGCGTTTCCTGCAGGGCATCAGCCTGTGCTTTATCGGCGCGGTGGGCTATGCGGCTATCCAGGAGTCGTTTGAGGAGGCGGTGTGTATCAAAATCACCGCCCTGATGGCTAACGTCGCGCTGATTGCGCCACTGCTCGGGCCGCTGGTCGGCGCTGCCTGGGTGCATATGCTGCCGTGGGAGATGATGTTTGTGCTGTTCGCCGTGCTGGCGGCCATCTCCTTTGTGGGGCTGCAGCGGGCGATGCCGGAAACGGCGACGCGGATGGGGGAAAAACTGTCGGTAAAAGAGCTGGGCCGCGACTATCGTCTGGTGTTGAAAAACCTGCGCTTTGTCGCCGGCGCGCTGGCGACCGGTTTTGTTAGCCTGCCGCTGCTGGCGTGGATTGCGCAATCGCCGGTGATTATCATCAGCGGCGAGCAGGCCACCAGCTATGAGTACGGCATGCTGCAGGTGCCGATTTTCGGCGCGCTGATCGCCGGCAACCTGGTGCTGGCGCGTCTGACCTCGCGCCGCTCGGTACGTTCGCTGATTATTATGGGCGGCTGGCCGATTATGTTTGGCCTGCTCCTGTCGGCGGCGGCCACGGTGGTCTCGTCCCATGCTTATCTGTGGATGACCGCTGGTTTAAGCTTCTACGCTTTCGGGATTGGCCTGGCTAACGCCGGGCTGGTGCGCTTAACGTTGTTCGCCAGCGAAATGAGTAAAGGGACGGTTTCGGCGGCGATGGGTATGCTGCAGATGCTGATCTTTACCGTGGGCATTGAGCTTAGCAAGCATGCGTATGAGCTTGGCGGTAACGGCCTGTTCAGCCTGTTTAACTTGCTGGGCGGGGTGCTATGGCTGGGGCTGATTATTTACTTCCTGAAAGATAAAAGCGTCGGCAGTTCGCAGCAGGCGTGATACGTAGTAAACCCGGATGCCCAAAGGCATCCGGGTTCTCATCAGGCGAACGGCGCTTCGCGATTCAATACCTTATCAATAATATGCAATACGCCTTCTTCGTTATTATGCGGAGCATGATGACTGGCGACGGATTTGACCTCCGCTTTGGCATTCGCCATGGCGAAACCAAAACCGGCATGCTGCAGCATTTCAATATCATTGCCGCTATCGCCGAATGCCACCACCTCATGGTTATCGATGCCCCAGCGCTCCTGCAAAATGCGCAGGCCGTTGGCTTTATGCACGCCAGGGATGATTAAATCGATACTGCCGTAGCCGGTGGCGACGGCGGTAACCATATCGCCCAGCGCCGCGTGTAGCTTCGGCTGAATTTCCGGGATCAGATGATCCGGCACGTTCAGACCGAATTTGAGGATCGTGTCATCGAGATGGTTAAAATCATCCACCAGTTCGAGACGGTGATAGTACTTCGCCGCCACCGCTTTTAGCTCGTCGTTATAGCTATTGAGCGTATAGGCGCTGCGTTTGCCGCAGGCGATAATTTCGATATGCGGCAGCGTTTGCAGGTGGTCGACGACGGCGTTGAAATGCGTCGTCGGCAGCTGGCAGTTAAAGATATCCTCTTTACCGCTCACCACCCAACCGCCGTTTTCGGCGACGAAGGCGATTTCATCGACCAGCTCGGGGAAGAACGATATCAGCTGGTAATACTGGTTGCCGCTGGCGACCACGAAGCGAATGCCCTGTTCGCGCATGCGCTGATACTGCGCCAGAAAACGTGGGCGATTATAGGTCTTGGCATCGCTTAAAAAGGTGCCGTCCATGTCTACCGCAATCAGTTTGATGCTCATTAGCTATTCTCCATCACAGGTTCAGGCTGCGGTTTGGCTACCGCGCGGGCTACCAGCGCCGCCACCATGACCAGACCCAGTACTACCATCATGGCGCTACGCAGGCCAAAGTGTTCGCCAAGGAAGCCCAGCAGCGGCGGCCCGACGAGGAAAGCCAGATAGCCGGTAATCGCCACGACGCTCACGCGTTTCGGCGCATCCGGGCCGGTATCGCTGGCGGCGGAAATGGTAAGCGGGAAACCGAGAGACGCGCCGAGTCCCCACAGCAGTACAGATACCCCGGCAACCCAGGTGCTGTCGACAAAAATAATCAGCCCGATACCCAGCGCGCCCATTACCGCGCTGGCGCGTACGACGGTGACGCGACTGTAGCGGTCGATAAACCAGCCGCCGGTGAAGCGGCCGAGGGTCATGCCGAGGGTGAAACCGGCGTAAATCAACGAACCGGAAGTGGGGCTAAAGCCGTGGCCGTCGACCATCAGCAGCGGCAGCCAGTCGTTGGCGGAACCTTCGGCAAAGGCCATTGCCAGCACGATCACGCCGATCAGCAACAGCTGCACGTCGCGCCATACCGGCAGGCCTTTGGCTTCGCTGTGGGCGGATTCGGCGGCATTTTTGCCCGTGCCGTCGGGGATGGCGCGAATGGCGATAACGATGGGGGCAATCGCCACCAGCGCGGCGATCAGAATATGCGGCGCGGCGGGCAGGCCAAAACCGGTCACCGCCATACCGATGCCAGCGCCCACAAGGGTGCCGAAGCTGTAAAAACCGTGCATCATCGGCAGCACGGTTTTATTCATTTCCCGTTCAACGGCGGCGCCTTCGACGTTAATCGCCACTTCCGCCGAGCCGAAGCTGGCGCCAAAGATAGCCAGCCCAAAGGCGAACAGCGGCGCAGAGGCGAGCCACAGCGCCAGGCTTAACACCAGCATGCCCGCCACGGCGCACAACATAGTTGTGCGGATGACTTTACGGGTACCGAAGCGCTTCACCAGCCATGCTGAACAGAGAATACCGCTCATCGAACCAATCGACAGGCCAAATAGCACCATCCCCATCTCAGCAGTGGAAAGGGTTAGTAAATCGCGAATCGCGGGCGTACGGGTGGCCCAGGAGGCCATCAATAAGCCGGGAATAAAGAAGAACATAAATAGCGCCCACAGCCGAAGCTGGAGGGCTTTGCGAGAAGTTTGCGCCGTCATCCATAAACGCCCGAGAAAGAAGAGTTGCAGACAACAGTAGCAAGGTTGTGTACATTTGTACACATTCCGCTATCGCTTGACCTGCGTAGCGCACAGAGGGGAAAAACACACCGATGACCCGCAGACCGAACGATCCGCAGCGGCGCGAGCGCATCCTGCAGGCGACGCTGGATACCATCGCCGCGCACGGAATTCATGCGGTAACGCACCGTAAAATCGCCAGCTGCGCCGGGGTACCGCTGGGCTCGCTGACCTATTATTTTAGCGGTATTGAGGCGCTGATTGAGGAAGCGTTTCGTAACTTCACCGTCGAAATGTCGGCGCAGTATCAGCAATTTTTCGACGGCGTCGGCAGCTGCGAGCAGGCCTGCGACGCTATCGCCGAGCTTATCTTCAGCGCCCAGGTGACCACCGCACGCAATATGGAGTTAATGTACCAGCTGTACGCGTTTTGCAGCAGCCGACCAGCGCTGAAAACGGTCATGCAGAGCTGGATGCTGCGCAGCCAGCAGACGCTGGAGCAGTGGTTTGAACCGGCGACGGCGCGCGGGCTGGATGCGTTTATCGAGGGGATGACGCTGCACTTCGTCACCGATAGCGCGCCGCTGTCGAAAGCGGCGATTCGCCTGATGGTCGGGCGGCTGGCGGGGGAGAATAGCGCTAGCTAAGCGTCGCTCCGGCGGTGACGTTAACCACCGTGGCGGTCATCGCCGCCGCCGACGGTGAGGCGAGAAAGGTGATGACCCCGGCTATCTGCGCGAGCGTTGGTAACCGCTGCAGCATCGTGCCGTGCGCCGCACCCCCCAGCCACTGTTCGACGCTCAAGCCCAGCGCCTGTGCTTTAGGCGCAAACACCTCGGCAGTATAAGAACCCGCCAGCGCCGCATCCGCTATTGCGTGTGACCGTACGCCGAGCACGCGGATATTTTTCTCCCCCAGTTCGCTGGCCAATGCGTTGATAAAGGCTTCCATTGCGGCGCAGCCGACGATATGGCCGAGGTGTCCAGGGATGGCCATCGCCGCGGAAGGAGGGATAGTGGTAATAATGACGCCCTCGCGTTCGCCACCCATCCACGGCGCCACTGCCTTAGCAATAATAAATTGGGCATCGAGAAAGGGGACAAAACCCTGGTGATAATCGGCAAGGGATAATTGTGCCAGCGTTTTCCCCTGATTGTGAAGAAAGCCGGTGGCATTGACTACGATATCAATCCCGCCGGTTCGCCCGGCCAGGTTGGCCACCTGCGCGGTGGTTTGCCCGCCATCCAGCACATCCAGTTGCAGGGTCTCGACGCTCCCGCCTGCGGCGCGAATCTCAGCCGCCGCCTTTTCCAGCTTATCCGTCTGCCGGGCGGCCAGAAAGATCCGCGCGCCTTCTTTCGCCATGGCGAGCGCCGCCGCGCGGCCAATCGCGCCGCTGCCGCCGAAAATCACCACGGTCTTATCTTTAAGCAACATGAAGAACGCCTTATGTGGGAGTGGATCAGCAAAGTATGGGTGAAAAAATAGACTGTGCAAGGAGGGGGGAGTTACGTTTAGGGATTGATTTTCTTTATTAGGTGTTTGTTTAACTTGTTGATTTAATAAGGGAATGCTTTAATTATTACTGGCCAATAGACGCGCTTTTGATTAGCCTTGGGTTACCTGATGCAGGGATAAGAAAGAGCCAATGAAACCAAAAAGATTCTCTTCAAGCTATGTTTGTAAAAAGATCTGCATTCATGCAATCAATATGTTTGAAGCTGTCGGAACGGGCAGCTTCTCTATCGCCGCTGTGGTTTGTTTTATTGCTCTGGATGGCTGGTTATTCAAGCTGGGTGGTTTCGCCATCTGTTTTTCGCTGGTGTGCTTGATAAGCTTTATCGCCGATTATTTAAGAGGGGATATTTAAGTGGCATGTTGAGGACATATCAGTTATACAACATAGGGAGAACGTATCGTACTGATGAAAAAATTGCTTGTTAAATTAATTTGGGTAGAGTTTCTTTCTTAAGAATGTTATCGCTTTCCATGAAAGCGGATAAGGTGTAGCTAATAGTGCAAAGGCGCAGCAAACTGCAGTCACAGCAAAGTAAGCCAGCCCATAACCGGTATCATTAGTCAGCACCGCGTAGCTACAAAAGATAAGCAGGGCAATGATGATGATACAGGACATGTAAAAACGACGCCTTAGCTCCACCAACAAGACCTGCAGGCTTTGATCTTTACGTTGTGGACTCTCAAGTCCTTTTCGCAGCATATTGATCTCTTTGCTGGTAAAACCGTGCTTCTGAAGTGTTTGTTCCTGCTGTACATCAATCATGTTTTAACCTTCAACCGAAACACCTCTTAATCGTTGCGGACAATAATATCAATAATTATTACAGGATGATAGGCTCTGCAGTTCCAGTAACAATATTACCGGAACTGATAATATACGTCGTGCAAATGACAAATGTAACAGAGTTCTCACCCCCTAAGCTAAAGTCTGGAGTGCTATGTTAGATAGTCATAGGCTTTTTCATGCTCCCGGATAATGAATTTTTTAAGTCTGAGAGTATATATTAACGTCAATATTAAGCTGGTTATGAACCATATGCAGCCAACGGTAATGATCGAGATGAGAAAGGTGATGACAGGTTTATTGTGAGTGGTATCTTTAATGGATTTCATTATGTTCTCTTTGTCATCTGTATTGGTGAAGGATTCACAAATAAATCTCCCTAGTTGTGGTGTTATTATTTTGTCATTTGCCAGTTGCTTGGCCTCGCCAGAGAGACAGCTTTTTTCTGTGAGATGCCATGAGGGATGGAATGCGTGTTCTGATGCTTCTTTTTCCGAGATTAAAAACCATTCATCCGTTTCTTTAAGAATTAAAGATGTCCAGCCCGGACGTACTTGTAATAGCTTTACGCCATAATATGAACTGGTTGCTAAGCTGCCAAAAAGAAATAATAAGACGATGGAAAACAATATCACATTTGCGCGAGTCAGCCTGGGTATCTCTTTTGTCGATATTTTGATCATGAAAAAGCGAATTCGCCATGTGCTTAATTTGGCTTTTTTATATATATCATCGATGTCATCTAAAGGTTTGTTTAAGTAATTTAAGATGGCTTTTATGATGGGCAGGGCGGTGATAACTGTCCCTATCATTTCTTTGCTGAATATATTAATAAGACTTTGCGTTAACATCTGAATTCCTTATCAGTAGAAGTAAAGTATCAACACTACGTTTTACATAGCAGGTTAAGTACGTCAATTCAATAGCAGTAACTATCAGGCGTTAAGGAAGCGCTTTTCTGCGAGGCGAAAGCAAGGCCAGAGACTGCTGTTAAGAGTGGGGCGGTTTTCACGGGAAGGTCATCGCCATTCAGGAACGAGTTGTCTGCAAAGAGGTTGATTCTAAGGAACTAAATTTCAGGCAACAAAAAACCCATCAACCTTGAACCTAAACGGCGGGGTTGATGGGCTCCACAAAATGGGGACATCAAAGAAAAGCAGTGGCACTAGTTATGACTGACATCCTGGGAAAAAGTTCTGTTCATCACCGATTTTTTTGCGAAAAAGTTAAAAATTTTCGGCCGGGGCTAGCCAAGGCCCGGCCAGATGATGACGATCAGCGTACCGGCAAGGGTGAGCAGCACGTTGGCGATAGCGTAAGTGCCAGCATAGCCGAGTGCGGGAATGTTGCTGCGCGCGGTATCGCTGATAATTTCCATCGCCGGGGCGCAGGTGCGCGCGCCCATCATCGCGCCGAACAGCATCGCGCGGTTCATGCGTAGCACATAGGCGCCGAACAGGAAGCAGATCACCACCGGCACCAGGCTGACGATAAGACCGGCGGCCAGCATTTGCCCGCCAATGGCGCCCAGACCGTTATTAATACCCGCGCCGGCGCTCAGGCCGACCCCGGCCATAAACACCATCAGACCGAACTCCTTAACCATGTTCAATGCGCCCTGCGGGATATAGCCGAAGGTCGGATGGTTGGCACGCAGGAAGCCAAGCATAATGCCGGCGAACAGCAGGCCGGCGGCGTTACCGATGCCGAAGCTGAACGAGCTGAACTGGAAGGTGATCATGCCGATCATCAGGCCGACGATAAAGAAGGCGCAGAAAGCCAGCAGGTCGGTCACCTGGCTGTGAATCGAAATAAAGCCGATGCGGTCAGCGACGGTTTTTACGCGGCGGGCGTCGCCGCTCACCTGCAGCACGTCGCCTTTATTGAGCACCACGTTATCGTCGATTGGCATCTCAATCTGGCTGCGGATCACCCGGTTTAAGAAACAGCCGTGATCGGTCAGCTTCAGCTGCGCCAGGCGGCGGCCGACGGCGTTATGATTCTTAACCACAATCTCTTCGGTGACGATACGCATATCGAGCAGGTCGCGGTCAAACACCTCTTTACCGTTACGGAAGCTTGGGTCGAGGCGGGCATGGGCGTCCGGGTAGCCAACCAGCGCGATATCGTCGCCCATCTGCAGTACCGCGTCGCCATCCGGGTTCGCCAGGATACCGTTACGACGAATACGCTCGATATAGCAGCCGGTCTGGCGGTAAATCCCCAGCTCACGAAGATTTTTGCCGTCCGCCCACGCGACCAATTCCGGGCCGACGCGGTAGGCGCGGATAACCGGCAGATAGACTTTACGCTTGGAGTCGGTATCCAGACCGCGCTCGCGGGCGATCTGCTGGGCGCTAGTCTGCAGATCCTGATGCTGCAGCTTCGGCATATAGCGCGCGCCGACGATCAGGCTCACCAGGCCAACCAGGTAGGTCAGGGCGTAACCGAGGCTCAGGTGGTCAAGCGACTGCGCCAGCTGATCGCTGGGCAGGCCAAAGTGGCGTAGGGTATCGCCAGCGCCCACCAGCACCGGGGTGGAGGTCATAGCGCCCGCCAGCATCCCGGCGGTCAGGCCGATGTCCCAGCCAAACAATTTGCCCAGCCCCATAGCGATTAACATCGCGCTGGCCACCATCACCAGCGCCAGCATCAGATAGTTTTTGCCGTCGCGGAAAAAAATCGAAAAAAAGTTGGGGCCCGCTTCGACGCCGACGCAGAAAATAAACAGCATAAAGCCAAGATTTAGCGCATCTGTGTTAATGGCGAAGTGCTGCTGACCTAATAATAAAGAAACCACTAAAACGCCAATGGAATTACCAAGTTGTACTGACCCGAGGCGAAGTTTCCCCAGGCAAAGACCCAGTGCGAGTACAACAAACAATAACAGGATGTAATTCCCGTTTAACAAATCTGCGACGTTTATATTCACGAAAGCCAACTTCTCGTTTACTAGTAAGTTGTTGAAGGAAATGGTTTTTTGGTCTAAGGTTGCTCAAGCGTTCGCACTATGCCGAACGTTATTCTGGCATCCCGTTAATACCGATAAAACAGTGCCGCTAGTTTAATCTTTCCTGGTTGCTGCGGCTAGTCACAATCGTTTTACTCTGACGGGAGCGTTATAAGCATGGACTGCCAGAATGCTATTTCTGACTGGATGAAGTGAAAGATAGTTAGAGGCGAAATCAGGAGGATATCGTGAAATCTGAGCGCGCGTGGGCCGGTATAATTTGTGGGTTCTTTCTGTTTATTGTGGTCTGTTTATCGCTGTTGCTGCATATGAAAGGGGCTTTTCGGCAAACGGGCAACCCCGAGCTTGGACTGCTGTTCTTTGTGCTACCTGGCGCCGTGGCGAGCTGTTTATCCCCCGGAAGGCGCGTCATACGTCCGCTGATTGGCGCCATGCTGGCGGCACCGGTTTGTCTGGTGGTGATGCGGATGTTCTTTATTACTCATCGATCGTTTTGGCAGGAACTGGCGTGGCTTTTTAGCGCGGTCTTCTGGTGCGCGCTCGGGGCGCTATGCTTTTTATTTATTTGCGTCTGGCTGGACGCCAGACGCAGGCACTCAACGGAAGAGTGAAGTCTCTCAGGCAAACAGGCCGAGATTTTCCTTCGCCCAGGCTTCGAAATCCGTGCAGCCGCCGATGTGTTTCTGATCGACGAAAATCTGCGGTACGGTTTCTACCGGCTTACCGACGGTTTTTTCCAGATCGGCTTTGCTGATGCCTTCCGCGTGGATATCAATGTAGCGATAGCTGAAGTCATCGCGCTCGGTGCTCAGTTTCTCAGCCAGTTCTTTAGCGCGAACGCAGTACGGGCAACCTGGGCGACCAAAAATAACGGTAAACATGCTTCTCTCCTTAAATCTCAGCCGGATGGCGAATGTGGCTATGATGCCGCGTTCCGTTAGCAAGGGGAAGAAGGTTTTACCTTTTATAGCGATGGTTGCGGGTTATGCTTGATCAATATCATCTGCTGCAAGACCCTATACAGATGCGCCAGCGATGCGCTGTGCGCGGCATGAGTATATTGAGGAGCGTTATGCGATCGCCTGCCGCATTACCCAAAAGTATTCTGATTGTTGAGCTCGTCGGCATGGCGCTGCTGACGTTGGCCTGGCTGTCATTAAACCAGTATGTTCAACTGCCTGCGCCATTTGCCAGCCCGACGGCGGCGCTCATCATGATCTTTGCCGGGATCCTGCTGATGATCCCGGCGGCGATAGCCTTAATGTGGCGAATAGCGAAAATTGTCGCGCCGCAGTTGACCGATAATAAGACCTCATCTTCTACCCCGTCCGAACGAGAAAAACACCATGACGCCGACCATTGATCTGCTGCGTAACCACCGTTCCATCCGCCATTTTACCGACGCGCCGATTAGCGACCAACAGCGTGAGGCGATCATTGCCGGGGCGCAAGGGGCTTCCAGCTCCAGCTTTTTACAATGTACCTCGATTATTCGCATTACCGACCCGCAGATGCGTGAGCAGCTGGTTGAGTTGACCGGCGGCCAGCAGCACGTGGCGCAGGCAGCGGAGTTTTGGGTATTCTGCGCCGATTTCAACCGCCACCTGCAAATTTGCCCGCAAGCGCAGTTGGGACTGGCTGAACAGCTGCTGCTGGGCGTCGTCGACACCGCGCTAATGGCGCAGAATGCCTTAATCGCCGCGGAATCCCTGGGATTAGGCGGCGTCTATATTGGCGGCCTGCGTAATAACATTGACGCGGTAACCGAGCTGCTGCAGCTGCCGAAACACGTGTTGCCGCTGTTTGGCCTGTGCCTTGGCTGGCCTGCTGACGACCCGCAGGTTAAGCCGCGTATCCCGCCTGCGATGCTGGTGCATGAGAATCACTACCAACCGCTTGATCAACAGGTGCTGGCGCAGTATGACGAACAGCTGGCGGACTATTATCTGACGCGCGGCAGCAATACCCGCCGCGATACCTGGAGCGATCATATCCGCCGCACCATCATCAAAGAGAGCCGGCCGTTTATTCTCGATTATTTGCATAAACAGGGCTGGGCAACGCGCTGATTCCCTATACACTTCAACCTGCAAACGCAGAGTGCTGGCCGCCAGTTATTTTCTAAGAGGTGTTGGGTGAAAATCGCTATATTATCCCGGGATGGAACGCTTTATTCTTGCCGCCGCTTGCGTGAAGCCGCGCAAAAACGCGGGCATCAGGTCGAGATCCTCGATCCGCTCTCCTGCTATATGAGCGTCAGCCCGGTTGCCTCCTCGATTCACTACAAAGGGCGACAGTTGCCCCATTTTGATGCAGTCATTCCGCGTATTGGCACGGCGATCACCTATTACGGCACCGCCGCGCTGCGGCAGTTCGAACTGCTGGGCAGCTATCCGCTAAACGAGTCGGTGGCGATTACCCGCGCCCGCGATAAACTGCGCTCGCTGCAGTTGCTGGCGCGTCAGGGAATCGATCTACCGGTCACCGGTATTGCTCACTCGCCGGACGACACCAGCGATCTGATCGCCATGGTCGGCGGCGCGCCGCTGGTGGTGAAGTTAGTGGAGGGGACGCAGGGGATTGGCGTGGTGCTGGCGGAAACGCGACAGGCGGCGGAAAGCGTGATTGACGCCTTCCGGGGCCTCAATGCGCACATTCTGGTGCAAGAATATATCGCTGAGGCAAAAGGGTGCGATATCCGCTGCCTGGTGGTTGGCGATGAGGTGGTGGCGGCGATTGAACGGCGGGCGAAGGAGGGCGATTTTCGCTCTAACCTGCACCGCGGCGGCGTCGCCACTACGGCCACGCTTAGCGATCAGGAGCGGGAGATGGCGATTAAAGCGGCGCAAACGCTGGGTCTGGACGTGGCAGGCGTGGATATTCTGCGCGCCCACCGCGGCCCGCTGGTGATGGAAGTTAACGCCTCGCCGGGGCTGGAAGGGATTGAAACCACCACTCACGTCGATATTGCCGGGCGAATGATCGCGTGGATCGAGCGCCAGGCCACGCCTGGATATTGTCTAAAAATGGGAGGGTAGCGTCACTTCGTTATCCTTTCATGGAATGCGACGCATTTTTTGCGTAAGCTATGCGTCGTTTTTTATCCAGCAAGAGGTCACAGGCACTATGGATTCACTGGTCGTTCCGGGTCTTGATACGTTACGTCATTGGCTCGACGAGTTAGGCATCAGTTTTTTTGAGTGCGACTCCTGCCAGGCGTTGCACCTGCCGCATATGCAGAATTTCGACGGTATTTTCGATGCCAAAATCGACCTGCTGGACAACGTGGTGCTGTTTTCGGCTCTGGCGGAAGTGAAGCCCTCTGCGCTGCTGCCGCTGTCGGCGGATCTGTCAGCGATTAACGCCAGTTCGCTGACCGTAAAAGCGTTCCTTGATATTCAGGATGATAACCTGCCGAAGCTGGTGGTCTGCCAGGCGCTGCCCGTTGGCGCGGGCGTCACTCTCGAACAGTTTGCCTGGTTCTTCCGCCAGAGCGAAGAGCAGGTCTCGATGGTCATTCTGGAAGCCGGCGCCAATCAACTGCTGTATAAAGCGGAAGAGCAGGAAGAAGAGGCCGCAGCCGAAGAAGTGCAATACCATTTTCTGCACTAATTAATAAAAGCAGCCGCTGCGATGGCGGTTGCTTATTTATTCTGTCTCAAACCCGTCTTTAAAGAATTATTCACTGCTGTTTTAGCGCTTCGCTTTTATCTCGTAGACCTTTATTGGCTGGAAATATGATCCAGGGCGTTTTTTTGCCTGGGCTATATCCTCTTATTCTGGCTACAGTTATTCTGGCGAGGCGTCCTTTTGCGGGCAGCCAATCAGGGAGAGGTGTCCTCTCCTTATCTCAGGCAATGAAAAATATGCATGATTCTTGCATGCGTTCAGGTTCGTCTATTGCGTCCGTGAATTAACGGGCCTTGAGAAGGAAACAGAGATATGACCGCCTTGGGTAAAAAATGGTTAACAGGTGTGATTACGGGTGCGCTGATGGCCGTTTCTGCCGGCTCGCTCGCAGCGGAACAAAAAACGCTGCACGTTTATAACTGGTCTGATTATATTGCGCCGGACACGGTTGCCAATTTTGAAAAAGAGACCGGTATTAAAGTGGTGTATGACGTATTTGATTCCAACGAGGTGCTGGAAGGTAAATTAATGGCCGGCAGCACCGGGTTCGATCTGGTGGTGCCGTCGGCAAGCTTCCTTGAACGCCAGCTGGCGGCCGGGGTATTCCAACCGCTGGATAAAAGCAAACTGCCGAACTGGAAAAACCTCGACCCGAAAGTTTTACAACTGGTGGCGCGTCACGATCCCGATAATAAATATGCTATGCCATACATGTGGGCGACCACCGGCATCGGCTATAACGTCGATAAAGTGAAAGCGGCGCTGGGTAAAGACGTACCGTTGAACAGCTGGGATCTGGTGCTTAAGCCGGAAAACCTTGAGAAGCTGAAAAGCTGCGGCGTCTCCTTCCTTGATGCCCCCGAAGAGATTTTCTCGACGGTGCTGAACTATCTCGGCAAAGATCCAAACAGCACCAAAGCCGATGATTACACCGGACCGGCAACCGATCTGCTGCTGAAGCTGCGGCCCAATATCCGTTACTTCCACTCTTCGCAATATATCAATGACCTGGCAAACGGTGATATTTGCGTCGCTATCGGCTGGGCGGGCGATGTCTGGCAGGCGGCGAATCGCGCGAAAGAGGCGAAGAATGGCGTCAATATCTCCTACTTTATTCCGAAAGAGGGGGCGCTGGCCTTCTTTGATGTCTTCGCCATGCCGGCGGATGCCAAAAATAAAGACGAAGCCTATCAGTTCCTGAACTATCTGCTGCGCCCGGAGGTCATCGCCCATATCAGCGATCACGTCTACTACGCTAACGCTAACAAAGAGGCGACGCCGCTGGTCAGTGCCGACATCCGCAACAATCCGGCGATTTACCCGCCAGAGGATGTCTTCGCCAAGCTGTTCACCCTCAAGGTGCAGGATCCGAAGATTGACCGCGTGCGCACCCGCGCGTGGACCAAAGTGAAAAGCGGAAAATAACGCCGTCAGGCCCGGTACGCCGGGCCTGTAAAGGTCTGACCTGCTGTTCGCTGGCGGACATAGAACTGAAGAATGTATGGCAACCGGGCCATACGGTGATTGTATTTGCCGGAGAGCACCCGAGTGAATGACGCAATGCCCCGCCCACAGGCGAAAGCCCCCAAAGCGCTGACCCCGCTGCTGGAAATCCGTAATTTAACCAAATCCTTCGATGGGCAACACGCCGTCGATGATGTCAACCTCACTATTTATAAAGGCGAAATCTTTGCCTTACTGGGCGCGTCCGGCTGCGGGAAATCGACGCTGCTACGTATGCTGGCAGGTTTTGAGTTGCCCACCGCCGGGCAGATTGTGCTGGATGGCGTCGACCTGGCGCGCGTGCCGCCGTATCAGCGGCCGATCAATATGATGTTCCAGTCTTACGCGCTATTTCCCCACATGACGGTGGAGCAAAATATCGCCTTTGGTCTTAAGCAGGACAAGCTGCCAAAGGCGGAGATTAACGCCCGCGTCCAGGAGATGCTGGCGTTGGTGCATATGCAGGAGTTCGCCAAACGCAAGCCGCACCAGCTTTCCGGCGGCCAACGTCAGCGCGTGGCGCTGGCGCGAAGCCTGGCGAAGCGGCCGAAACTGCTGCTGCTTGATGAACCGATGGGCGCATTGGATAAAAAACTACGCGACCGGATGCAGCTTGAGGTAGTGGATATTCTTGAGCGCGTCGGCGTCACCTGCGTGATGGTCACCCATGACCAGGAAGAGGCGATGACCATGGCGGGCCGTATCGCCATCATGAACCGCGGTAAGTTCGTGCAGATCGGCGAGCCGGAGGAGATCTATGAACATCCGACGACCCGCTATAGCGCCGAGTTTATCGGCTCGGTAAACGTCTTCGAAGGGCTGGTCAAAGAGCGGCTGGAAGATGGCCTGGTACTGAATGCGCCGGGGCTGGTGCATCCGCTGAAAGTCGATCCGGATGCCTCGGTGGTGGATAACGTGCCGGTCTGGGTGGCGCTGCGTCCGGAGAAAATCATGCTCTGTGACGAACCACCGGCAGACGGCTTTAACTTTGCGGTAGGCGAGGTTATCCATATCGCTTATCTCGGCGATCTGTCTATCTATCATGTCCGTCTGAAAAGCGGGCAGATGATCAGCGCGCAGCTGCAAAATGAGCATCGCCATCGGAAAGGAATGCCGACCTGGGGTGATGAGGTTCGCTTGTGCTGGGATGCCGATAGCTGCGTTGTTCTGACGGTGTAAGGAGAGGGCGATGAGCACATTAGAACCTCCAGCCGGCAGCAAAAAGCCCGGCGGTTTTGCCCTGTGGCTGGCGCGCCAGCAGATGGCCCATGGGCGTAAGCTGGTGATTGCGCTGCCGTATCTGTGGTTAATCCTGCTGTTTTTACTGCCATTCCTGATCGTTTTTAAAATCAGTCTGGCCGAAATGGCGCGGGCGATCCCGCCCTATACCGAGTTACTGTCGTGGGCCGACGGTCAACTGACGTTGACGCTCAACCTCGGCAACTTCCTGCAGTTGACCGACGATCCGCTGTACTTTGAGGCTTATCTGCAGTCGTTGCAGGTGGCGGCAATTTCCACCTTTTGCTGTCTGCTATTGGGCTATCCGCTGGCGTGGGCGGTGGCGCATAGCAAGCCGTCGACGCGCAATATCCTGCTGCTGTTGGTGATATTACCTTCGTGGACTTCGTTCCTCATTCGCGTTTACGCCTGGATGGGGCTGCTGAAAAGCAACGGGGTGCTCAATAACTTCCTGTTGTGGCTCGGAGTTATCGATCAACCGCTGGAGATTTTGCATACCAATCTGGCGGTGTACATCGGTATCGTTTACGCCTACCTGCCGTTCATGGTGCTGCCGATTTATACCGCGCTGACGCGTATCGACTATTCGCTGGTGGAAGCGTCGCTGGATCTCGGCGCCAGGCCGTTAAAGACCTTCTTCCAGGTGATTGTTCCGTTAACGAAAGGCGGCATTATCGCCGGCTCGATGCTGGTGTTTATTCCGGCGGTGGGCGAGTTCGTCATCCCGGAACTGCTCGGCGGCCCCGACAGCATTATGATTGGCCGCGTGCTGTGGCAGGAGTTCTTTAATAACCGCGACTGGCCGGTAGCATCGGCGGTGGCGATTGTGATGTTGCTGTTGCTGATCGTGCCGATCATGTGGTTCCACAAGCATCAGCAAAAACAGATGGGGGATCATGGATGAATGACTTACCGGTAGTACGTTCGCCATGGCGGATTCTGATCCTCGTGCTCGGTTTTACCTTCCTGTATGCGCCGATGCTGATGCTGGTTATCTATTCATTTAACAGTTCGAAGCTGGTGACGGTATGGGCGGGGTGGTCGACGCGCTGGTATAGCGAGCTGTTTCATGATGACGCGATGATGAGCGCGGTGGGGTTAAGCCTGACCATTGCCGCCTGCGCGGCGACGGCGGCGGCGATCCTTGGCACGATTGCCGCGGTGGTGCTGGTGCGTTTTGGCCGTTTTCGCGGTTCCAACGGTTTTGCTTTTATGATCACCGCGCCGCTGGTGATGCCCGATGTGATTACCGGGCTGTCGCTGCTGCTGCTGTTTGTCGCGCTGGGGCATTCCATCGGCTGGCCATCGGATCGTGGCATGTTGACGATATGGCTGGCGCATGTCACCTTCTGTACCGCCTACGTGGCGGTGGTGATCTCTTCACGTCTGCGCGAGCTGGACAGGTCAATCGAAGAGGCGGCGATGGATCTTGGCGCCGCGCCGCTGAAGGTGTTTTTCGTGATAACCTTGCCGATGATTATGCCCGCGGTCATTTCCGGATGGTTGCTGGCGTTTACCTTGTCGCTTGATGACCTGGTGATTGCCAGCTTCGTTTCCGGACCAGGGGCGACGACGCTGCCGATGCTGGTCTTCTCCAGCGTGCGGATGGGCGTTAACCCGGAAATTAACGCCCTGGCGACCTTAATCCTCGGTGTGGTGGGAATTGTCGGTTTTATCGCCTGGTATTTAATGGCTCGCGCAGAAAAGCAGCGAGTGCGTGATATCCAGCGTGCAAGAAGGGGCTGAACCCCCTATACCCGTCATACTTCAAGCTGCATGTGCGTTGGCCGCGTTTGTTCACCCCAGTCACTTACTAGAGTAAGCTCCTGGGGATTCACTCACTTGCCGCCTTCCTGCAACTCGAATTATTTAGGGTATAATCTCTGCAATAGAGTTAACATTGGCGCCGCACTCGTGGCGCCGTTTTCATGGATGACTTTACGTTGGGATTGTTTACAAAAACTCGATCGTCTCATGCTCGTCTTAACGTCCCTGCGCTGGTACAGGTGGCGGCCTTTGCTATTATCTTAATTCGCGGTCTTGACCTGTTAATGATCCTCAATCAGCTTGGCGTGCAGGGGATTGCCGATTTTGTCCATCGTAGCGTGCAAACCTGGGCCCTGACGTTGGTGTTTCTGGCGAGCCTGGCGCTGGTGTTTATCGAGATCTGGTGCGCCTTTTCGCTGGTGAAAGGCCGCAACTGGGCGCGCTGGCTCTACCTGCTGACGCAAATTATCGTCATCTCTTATCTGTGGGCGGCCTCGATTGGCTACGGCTATCCAGAACTGTTCAGCGTGGCCGGGGAGTCAAAGCGGGAAATTCTCCATGCGCTGTTTCTGCAGAAGCTGCCGGATCTGCTGGTGCTGGCGCTATTGTTTATCCCTGCGTCGTGCCGACGGTTTTTCCGCTTGCAATAACGGTGATACAATCCCCGCCCCGGTTTTCTTGAAGGTCTTCTTATGCATTGCGCACTTTACGACGCGGGCCGCTGCCGTTCTTGTCAGTGGCTGGAATTGCCATTGACGCAACAGCTCGCCGATAAAATGGCTAACCTGCGCGAACTGCTGGCGGGTCATCCAGCGGCGACATGGCTTGCTCCGGTTTCAGGTCCGGAGACGGCGTTTCGCAACAAAGCGAAAATGGTCGTAAGCGGTAGCGTAGAGCGCCCGCTGCTAGGCATGCTGCATCGTGATGGCACGCCGGAAGATCTCACCGATTGTCCGCTGTATCCGCCGAGTTTTGAACCGGTTTTCGCCGCGCTGAAGCCGTTTATCGCCCGCGCCGGACTCACCCCCTATAACGTTGCCCGCAAGCGCGGCGAACTGAAGTATTTGCTGCTGACAGAAAGCCAGCACGGCGGCATGATGTTGCGTTTCGTTCTGCGCTCTGCGGCAAAGCTTGAACAGTTGCGCGCCGCGCTGCCGTGGTTACAGCAGCAGTTGCCGCAGCTAAAGGTGATTACCGCCAATATTCAGCCCGTGCATATGGCTATCATGGAAGGGGAGCAGGAGATTTTCCTCAGCGATCAACAGGCGCTGGCGGAGAACTTTAACGGCGTACCGCTGTGGATCCGCCCGCAAAGCTTTTTCCAGACCAACCCGACGGTGGCGAGCCAGCTCTATGCTACCGCCCGCGACTGGGTACGCGCGCTGCCGGTCAACCACATGTGGGATCTGTTTTGCGGCGTCGGCGGTTTCGGCCTGCACTGCGCAACCCCGCAGATGCGCCTTACCGGTATCGAAATCGCCCCGGAAGCCATCGCCTGCGCGAAGCAATCCGCGGCCCAATTGGGATTAACCAATCTTCATTTTCAGGCGCTGGATTCCACGCAATTCGCGACGCATGAAGACGATATTCCACAGCTTGTGCTGGTCAACCCGCCGCGGCGCGGCATCGGCGCCGAACTGTGCGATTATCTAAGCCGCATGGCGCCGCCGTATATCATTTATTCGAGCTGTAACGCCCGGACGATGGCCGCAGATATTGATCGTCTGCAGGGCTATCGCCTTGAGCGAGTGCAGTTGTTCGATATGTTTCCACATACCGCGCATTATGAAGTGCTGACGCTGCTGGTTCGTGAAGTTTAAACAAAATGTGAACTCTTTAAGCGGCTGAAATCGGGTAAGCTTTATGAAACGAGCGTGAAATTCGTGGAGCGAATCTGATGAGTAAAAAAATCCTGCTGGTGGAAGATGATGATGATATTGCGGCTTTGTTGCGCCTGAATCTGCAGGATGAAGGGTACCAAATCGAGCACGAGGCGGACGGCGCGCAGGCGCTGCGCCAGCTGGATAACGGCGTCTGGGATGCGGTGATTCTTGACCTGATGTTGCCCAACGTCGACGGGCTGGAGATTTGCCGTCGCATCCGTCAGCAAACGCGCTATCTACCGGTGATTATTATTAGCGCCCGTTCCAGCGAAACCCAGCGCGTGCAGGGGCTGGAAATGGGGGCCGATGATTATCTGGCGAAACCTTTTTCTCTGCTGGAGCTGATTGCCCGGGTGAAGGCGGTTTTCCGCCGTCAGGAAGCGATGGGACAAAATCTCTTGATGGATGCCGGACGTATCGCCTGCCACGGCCTGAATATCGACCCGCTGTCCCGGGAGGTCAGGCTGCGCGGTGAACTGGTTGACCTCACGCCGCGCGAATTCGATCTGCTCTATTACTTTGCCCGCCATCCCGGTGAAGTTTTTTCGCGTCTGGCGCTGCTGGATAGCGTCTGGGGCTATCAGCATGAAGGCTACGAACATACGGTCAACACGCATATTAATCGTCTGCGTACGAAAATAGAGCGCGACCCGGCAGAGCCGGACATTATTCTTACCGTCTGGGGGAAGGGGTATAAATTTGCGCCCTATAGCGCCGGGGCGCAGTCATGATCCGCCGACTCAGCCTCAGCCAGCGGTTATCGTTGGTGTTTATCGCCTTGCTGCTGCTGTGTGCGCTGTCCGTTTGTCTACTCCAGCTCTATAGCAGCGCGCAGTACGGTAACGTCATGGTACAACGGCTTTCAGCCGGTCTGGCGCAGCAGATCGCCGCCCGCGAGCCGCTGCTCAACGCGCGCGGCGAGGTCGATCGCGCGGCGTTGAAACCACTATTCGACCGTCTGATGGTGTTTAACCCAAGCGTCGAGCTGTACCTCGTTTCGCCGGATGGCGAGCTGCTGGCGGATGCCGCGCCGCCGGGGCACATTAAACGCCAGCGCATTGCCATGGCGCCGGTGCAGGCGTTTCTCTCCGGCGGCGCGTGGCCAATTTATGGTGACGATCCGCGCAGCATGGACCAGCAAAAAGTGTTTAGCGCCGCGCCGCTGCGCCTTGACGGCCAGCTACGTGGCTATCTCTACATTATCCTGCAGGGCGAAACTTTTAATGAACTGGCACAAAACGCCTGGCAGAAGACGCTGTGGAGCCTGCTGCTATGGACCCTGCTGCTGGTGGCGCTGTTTGGCCTGTTGGCCGGCGGCCTGGCGTGGTATTGGGTAACACGCCCGGTACGCCAGCTGACGGCGCAGGTGGCAGCCGGAGACAGCGACAGCATTCGAGCAATCAAAGCGCTGGCGGCGCAGGCGCCGGACCCGCATCCCGGAAATGAAGTGGCGCTGCTGCATAACCGCTTTATCGAACTGGCGCAGCAGATCGCCGGGCAATGGGATCGGCTGGCTGATAGCGATCGTCAGCGCCGGGAATTTATTGCCAATATTTCGCATGACCTGCGCACGCCGCTCACTTCGCTGCTGGGATATCTGGAGACGTTATCGCTAAAGGATGATCGCCTGACGGCGCAGGAGCGTAAGCAGTATCTGAATATCGCGCTACGCCAGGGAAATAAAGTTCGTCATCTGTCGCAGCAGCTATTTGAGCTGGCACGCCTTGAACATGGCGGTATTAAGCCGCAGCCGGAAAAGTTTATCCTTGCCGAGCTGATTCAGGACGTGGCGCAAAAATTCGATCTGGCGATTGCCACCCGCGAAATCCGTCTGCGCCTGGAATTGGCGTCAGGCTTGCCTTTGGTTGAGGCAGACCTCTCGATGATGGAGCGGGTATTAACCAATCTGCTGGATAACGCCATTCGCCATACTCCGCACGGGGGCGAAATTCGTCTCTCCTCGCGCCAGCAGGGGGCACAGGTGGTGGTCGAGGTGGCCGATAGCGGCCCGGGCGTCGCCGGTGAGTTACGGGCCAATCTGTTTGAGCGGCCATCGGTACTGGAACCGGGGCAGCAGAGCGCCTCACGGGGCGGGCTGGGGTTGATGATTGTTCGCCGGATGCTGCAACTGCACGGGGGGGAAATTCGCCTGCTGGAAGTACCGGCAGGGGCCTGTTTCCAGTTTACCCTGCCGCTGTGAGGGGGGGCGTTACCGATAGACCCGGCTCAGGCGGCTGCGCCGTAAGCCGGGAAGCGTAGATCTTACTCCGGGAACCACTGGTTGCTAATTTTCTGGTAGGTTCCGTCAGCTTTAATCGCTTTCAGCGCTGCGTTCAGTTTTTCCAGCAGCGCTTTATTATCCGGGCGCACCGCAATGCCGAGGCCGGTACCGAAATACTGCGGATCGGTCACTTTCGGCGTCGCCGCGCCTAACTGCGGGTTGGTCTTCAGCCATTCGTTGACCACCGCGGTATCGCCGAAGACGCCGTCGATACGGCCGTTTTTCAGGTCGATAATGGCATTCTGGTAGCTATCGTAAGCGACGGTTTTGACTTCCGGGTGCTTATCCTGCAGGTATTTCTGGTGCGTGGTGCCGTTTTCCATGCCGATACGCTTACCTTTCAGGTCATCAAAAGAGTGGTACGCGTCTTTTTTGGCGATTACCAGCGCCGAGTTGGCGTAGTACGGGTCAGTAAACGCGACCTGTTTGCTACGCTCAGGCGTGATGTCCATGCCGGAGATCACCGCATCATACTTTTTAAATTTTAGCGCCGGGATCAGGCTGTCGAAAGCGTGGTTGGTAAAAGTACAGTCAGCCTGCATTTGCTTACACAGCGCTTTGGCCAGATCGAGATCGAAACCGACAATCTGGTTATTCGCATCCATGGATTCAAATGGCGGATAGGTCGCGGAAACGCCAAAGCTGATTTTTTCCGCGGCAGCGGCGCCAAAGGCGAAAGAGCTAAGCAGTGCGGCCAGAACTAACTTTTTCATAGTGGGACTCCCGTCGGTCAATCTTATGATGTTGTGCCGGTTTACGGCTGAAGTTCACAATGCCACTAAATGAATTTATATGCAATAAAGTTGTATGTTTATTTTATTGGTTATAAAAAAAACGGGTAAGCATTAGCACTTACCCGTTTCATATATTACTGTTTATGCATTTCGTGATGTTAGTTACGGCGCTCGAAGGCCAGCGCTTTTCTTTCCACCAGACGCATCAGCAGCGTCAGCAGGCCGTTCACCACCAGATAAATGATACCGGCTGCGCCGAAGACCATCACGTCATAGGTGCGCCCGTATAGCAGCTGGCCATGACCCATCACTTCCATCAGCGTGATGGTGTAAGCCAGCGAGGTGCTTTTAAAGACCAACACCACTTCGTTAGAGTACGAGGAGAGGGCGCGTTTAAAAGCATACGGTAGCAGAATCGCCAGCGTATCCTTCTTGCTCATCCCCAGCGCGCTGCAGGACTGCCACTGGCCGTCCGGAATGGCGCGGATGGCGCCATAGAACAGCTGGGTGGTATAAGCCGCGCTGTTTAACGACAAAGCGATCAGCGCGCACAGCCAGGGCTCAGAGATCAGATGCCACAGCACCGGGTAATTCTGTAATGACGGGAACTGTCCTGGTCCATAGTAGATCAGGAAGATCTGCACCAGCAGCGGTGTCCCGGTAAACAGGGTGATATAGCCGCGGACGATCCACACCACCACCGGCGTTTTTAACGTCAGCACAATGGTAAAGATCAGCGCCAGGATCAGCGCCACGACGATCGATGCCGCCGTCAGCGTCAGGCTGGTATGCAGCCCTTTCAGCAGTTCGGGTAAGTAATCGAGCATCAACCTGGTCTCCGTTCGAAGCGCGTCGCACGCTGATCAATACGTTTGAGAATGTATTGACTCAACAGGGTGATGACGAGATAAATAGCTGCCGCAATGATGTACCAGTTAAACGGCTCCTGAGTACGGGTAGCAATACTTTTGGTTTGCAGCATCAGATCGTTGACGCTGATAAGGCTGACCAGCGCGGTATCTTTCAGCAGCACCAGCCACTGGTTGCCCAGGCCCGGCAGGGCATGGCGCCACATCTGCGGCATCACCAGGCGGAAGAATATCGCCGCCTTCGACAAACCCAGCGCTTGTCCGGACTCCCACTGCCCCTGCGGCACCGCTTTCAAGGCGCCGCGCAGGGTCTGCGAGGCATAGGCGGCATACAGTAGGGAAAGCGCAATGGCGCCGCAGAGGAACGGGCTGACGTCGAAATTCTCAATTTGCATCTGTACCGGAATCTGCACAAACCCAAGATTAAGAGTAAAACCGTCAGACAGCGTCAGCAGCAGCTGTGAGGAACCAAAGTAGATAAACAGCACCACCAGGATTTCCGGTAGGCCGCGTAAAATCGTCACGATGCCGGTCGCCAACCATGCCACAGGGCGCCATTTCACCGACTCCAGCACGGCGAAAAGCATCGCCAGCACCAGGCCGATGACCAGCGCGCAAACGGCAAGGCCGACGGTCATCCCGGCGGCGCTTGCTAATGGAAAAAATTCGTTCATTCAGCGTTACTTCTGGAACCATTTGCTATAGATGGTCTGGTACGTCCCATCTTTCTTCACTTTTTCCAGCGCAGCGTTAAATTTCTGCTGCAGCTCGGTATTGCCCTGACGAACCGCAATGCCGAGACCGGTACCGAAGTAGTCTTTATCCGTCACTTTATCACCCACCGGCGCCAGCTTCGGATTGCTCTTCAGCCATTCGGTCACTACCGCCGTGTCGCCGAAGACGGCGTCAATGCGGCCGTTTTGCAGATCCAGTTTAGCATTCTGGTAGCTGTCATAAGGAACGGTGGTGATTTCCGGATGCTTATCAGTGATGAATTTCTGATGGGTAGTACCGTTCTGCACGCCAACTTTCTTGCCTTTCAACTGGTCAATGCCGGTGAACTTGCCCTGCTGGCCGACAAACAGCGCCGAGTTTTCATAATACGGGGTGCTGAACAGCACCTGTTTTTCACGCTCAGGGGTGATATCCATACCGGCCATGACGGCGTCGAAGCGGCGGAATTTCAGTCCTGGGATCAGGCTATCGAAAGCCTGGTTAGTAAAGGTGCAGGTCGCGTCCATCTCTTTACACAGCGCGTTAGCCAGATCGACGTCAAAGCCGACGATTTTGTTGTTGGCGTCTACCAGCTCAAACGGAGGGTAGGAGGCCTCGGTGGCGAAACGGATAGTCTGGGCTGCGGTAGCGGAAAGGCTCATGCCCGCGAGCAGAGCGGCAATCAGTACTTTTTTCATCGTTATTTCCCCGAAAACATCAATGTGAAAGATAGTTTTTAAAGGCGTCGGTTTGCGGATGCGCGAAGCAGTTAGCATCCCCTTGCTCAACGATATGCCCGTTTTCCATATACACCACGCGGCTGGCGGTTTTACGCGCCACTTCCACTTCGTGGGTAACGATAACCTGGGTGATTCCGGTTTCCGCCAGTTCGCGAATGATGCTGACGATCTGGGCGGTGATTTCCGGATCCAACGCGGCGGTGGGTTCATCAAACAGCAGCACCTGTGGCTCCATCATCAGCGCGCGGGCAATCGCTACGCGCTGCTGTTGACCGCCTGACAGATGCAGCGGATAGCGGTCGCTGTAAGGTTTAAGGCGTAAACGCTCAAGTAGTTTTTCGGCGCGCGCCAGCGCCTGATCTTTGGTTAAGCCCAGCACGCGGCACGGGGCTTCGATCAGGTTTTGCACCACGGTCAGGTGTGGCCACAGGTTGTACTGCTGGAAGACCATCCCGACATTCTGGCGCAGCTCGCGAATAGCTTTGTCAGACGGCGCTTTGGTGAAGTCGAATTGATTACCGGCGATGTTTAAGGTACCGGAACGCGGCATCTCCAGCAGGTTGAGTACGCGAAGCAGCGAGCTTTTACCGGCGCCGCTTGGGCCGAGGAGCACCAGCGTTTCCCCCTGCGGGCAATCCAGCGTGATGTCGAACAGCGCCTGGTGCGCGCCGTAGAAGCAATTAATGCCGTTTAGTTTAATACTCATCTGGGCAGTCTGATACAAATAGCTATTGAGGCCGCAAATAGTACCTTTGACAGAATAGTTATGCAATATTTATGCGTTAAAAGTTAAATGTAAACCACATTTATCACTAAAGTTAGCACAAAATATGGGTTCGTGTGGTAGGGGGGAACAAATGTCGGCATTACCACACGGAATACCGACATTTTACCGGGGTTATCGTTTCAGCGGGGTGGCTTTAACGCCGAAATTAGCGTTTCTCAAGACTCTGACGCAGCGAGCCGGCCGGAGCGTGGCTGTTTATGCCGAGGTAGCGGACATCGTCAACCGCCCAGCACTGGCCTTCCTGAATCATCAGCACTTCATCTTTCCAGCTCTGAGTTCCCTGTTTTAATTCAACGCGCAGCGGAATATTGCGCGCATCGCGGTTCGGGATGGTTGAGGCGCTGGCGACGTCGGCGCTATCCGCCGGGGTGGAACTGCTGGAGAATGGATTTGATTGCAGCAGCGCGTTACGCGATGGGTCCTGACGAGCGTCGTTCAGCAGTTTAGCCAAATCGTCGCTCAGATACGGGCGCAGCGCGGTGAGATCGTTATTACGATGCTGGATTTGATAATCATAGAACTGCTGCGCTACCTCGTCCGGGCCACCCTCGATGCAGGAACCGCTGCGGGTGCCGTTGTCTTTATAAGCCGGGGTCACGGTGGTACAGGCGCTCAGCGCCAGTGCGCAAGGCAAAACAAGTGCAAGAATGTTGTAGCGCATGATGATTTCCTTATGAACTCACTACGTTGTTAGATTCTGCTAAAGCATAGCGTAAGCGCGCCAATTGTACTTGACGCAAAGAGCTAAGACCTTGATGTGACAACGGCCATCGGCTGTCCGCGCCTCTTGCGCGGGCAGCCGGCGCATCAGAACTGATAACTATAGTTGACGCTGGCGAACCACAGGTAAGGATGATCGTAGCTGCCGGCGATGATTTCCGGTGATTTTACGTGGGAAGATTGCATATGTAGATAGGATACCGCGACGCCGATATTGCTGGCCGGGGTTATCTGGTATTGCGCGCCGGTGGCGAAGCGCCATTCATCGCCGGTTGGCAGGGAGAGCGCCGTGTCGCTTTGTGAATCATAAACCGTACTGTCGAAACCGACGCCGGCGTTCAGACGCCACTGCTCGGTCGGCCGGTACTGTACGCCGACGGCGGTATGCCAGGAGTCCTTCAGGCGGTTATTTTTACTACTTTCGTGACCGGAAACGGTGATTTGCGGGCTGCCGAACTGGCTCCAGTCCTGCCAGCCGAGATCGCCCATCACCGACCACTGTTTATTAATATCGTGGACCATGCTGAGCATGATCTGCTGCGGCGCGCGGACCTGGGCGGAGATAGGCAAATCATACGCAACGTTCGGTAAATTGGGAAAACGCGCTTTGCCCTTAACGTTAAAGTCATAATCGGTTTTACTGTTCCAGGTGATGCCGGCGCGGGTCTGGTCGGTTAACTGCATCAGCAGACCCAGACGATAGCTCATCGCCCAGTCATGGTCTTTATCTTTCTCGTCATTACCGTCGACGTTACGCGTCAGCGATAAATAACCATAGTTCAGGTTGGCGGATGCGCCGACAGAGAGACGATCGTTAAGTTTCCACGCCAGCGACGGGCTCAGCGTCATCGCCACCATGGTGCTTTTCTTGATAAGACGATCGCCGGCCCAGTTGCCAAAATCGATGCCTAAACCGTAGTTGCCGTACAAGCCAATCCCGGCATATAAATCATCGTTAATTTTCTGTGCGTAAAAGCCGCTGGCGTTAGGAAACAGATTCATCACGTTACCAGGGCTATTACCGCCGTGTTCGTTATTCATCTGATACGGGATATCGCCGCCCATGACCTGCGCGCCGCCGGTAAACATATGGTCAGGAAGCCGGGTCATGCCAGCTGGGTTGGTGACGATGGTGGAGGCGTCCTGCGCGCGGGCGGCCTGACCTGCCCCTGCCAGGCCGACGTCTTCGGTGCCGATTTCATAAAAATAGAGTGCGCTGGCATGGGTGAAGCCAGAGCAGAGCAACCCAGAAATAAGGAATGCGATTTTTTTCATTTGCCACCTGCGGTAATGTAAAACGCGAGCATATTCTTATGCCCAAAGTATAGAGGACATATCTTTTTTAGCGTCGGATTTATACTGATAGTCCGGGGGATATATTGCGAGTCCGTTAACGGAGTGGATTACCAATTTTAGGCGTTATACGGATTAGCATCCTGATGAAGGCGCATATTTGATATGACTATTAACGAGGGGTAAATGGAAAAAGAGTATAAAAATAAATATTCACAGAGTAATAAGTAAGAAACACTATCACCATACGATGATAATGTTTCTATATCGGCAATAACTAATTATTTCTTCTTATAGATATTCGCGGATACGTGCAGTTTCTTATCGGTGTTACCGGAAGAGAGCACCACAACGTCAGCGCCTTTTTCATCGGCTTTTTTGATCAGTTCTTCGCGCGCATCGCTTGGCGCAGTTTGTCCGGTAGAGGAGATGGTGCCAATTTTTTGGTATTGACCCTCTACCTTAGCGAAATCTTCTTTGCTCAGAATTTCTGCAGAAAACGCGTTCGCGGTTAAAAACAATGCTGCACCTGCCACTAAAGCTGCATATTTCATATTATTAATCTCCATTGTTTATCTTGCTATCATCATGCTCTTGTTTTAACTAACCAATGAGCGCCATCAGATTGAATCAAGCCCGTCTTTTTTTCAAGCGAAATGCTGCATTTTTATGACCTAAAATTAACGATTTTTTAAAGAAAAGATGACAGGGTTCTCATTGATAATGCTTGCTTTTTTTTGCGTAATAGACGTTGTCGGAGCCTAAGACCATTTTCATCTGTCGTTAGCTGAAAATGACGTTAAGCGGCGAGGGGCTGAAGCGGCCAGCAACAGACATTCCGGGGTTGATGGTTTATCATAAAGAGAAAGACACAGCGGGCAGCTCAACTGCTTGTCCAGTCGCTAAAAAAGGAGTAGCTATGCCGACCGAACAACGGCTGGATCCGCGCCAGGATCGAGCAATGCTGTGGGCCAATCGCGAAAATGTGCAAAAACATGCACTGTCGCGCAGCATGCCGTGGTTAGCGTTCGTCAATATCGCCTTTGCCTTGATGGTCATCTTCCGCAACGTTCTGTTCACCGAGTTCGATCATCAGAGCTTGACTCACCAGGATATTATTCCTTATCTGGAGATGGCGCTTGGGGCCATTATCGTTTTCTCGCTGGCGCTTTGCATGATGGTTATCTCCGGGCGGATATTAAGCGGTATTTATGCCACAAAAGTGATTTCCGCTATTTTGTTGATTCTCAGTTTATGCTGGTCGGTGAGTAGTTACTGCTTCATCATTTTATGGTCGCTGCCGTTCGCGTGGCCGCTGCTGGTTATTTTAATGACCACCGGTCTTGCCGCGCTCTATTATTTTCCGGTGGGCCTCGTGGCTTACCTTGTTCCTTTATGGGGTATTTCATTACTCGCTGGCGTGCAAATACATCATGGTGTCGATTTACGTTTTCTGATTCTGTGGGGAATATGCACCGCCATTATGATTTATGGCCGGCAGATATTACAGCGCTGGTATGACGAGGCCTGGAAAACCCATCAGGAGAACATGCAACTGATTAATCGGTTGGAAAACATGGCGAATCAGGATGCCTTGACGGCGACCGCCAACCGCCGGGCTCTGGACAATTTTTTAGCGCAGGCCTGGGAACGTAAAGAGCCGCTGGCGCTGATCATCCTCGATGTCGACTTTTTTAAACGTTATAACGATCACTACGGTCACCAGGCGGGAGATTACTGCCTCTCCTGCATCGCCTCCGTGCTGAAAATGTCGGTACGCGCGCAGGAGGATATGGTGGCGCGCTATGGCGGCGAGGAGTTTGTGATTGTCCTGCCGCTGCAATCATTAGATAGCGCCACGGCGGTGGCGCAGCGGATCCAACAGAAGATTCGCGAAGCGGCGCTGCCGCATGCCAAATCCGATGCCGGGCCGCTAGTGACGGTCAGTATGGGTATTGTCGCCTCGGACGGGCGCGTCCCGGCGTCAGAGTTAATCGCGCAGGCGGATGCTGCGCTGTATAAAGCCAAGCAAGAAGGACGTAATCGATGGTCTTATTAGCAAAGCGCATTATCCAGCTTGCGCTTGCCGCTTTGCTGCTGGCAGGCTGTGCGCAGGAGCAGGGTATTGTCGACAAACAGGGTTATCAGTTGGATACCCGTCATCCGGCGCAGGCGGCCTATCCGCGTATTAAAGTCCTGGTCATTCACTATACCGCCGATAACTTTGATGTCTCGCTGGCGACCCTGACCGATAAAGAGGTTAGTTCGCACTATTTAATTCCCGAGCAGCCGCCTCTGCACCACGGTAAACCGCGTATCTGGCAACTGGTGCCGGAGGAAGATTTAGCCTGGCACGCCGGTATCAGCTTCTGGCGCGGCAGCACGCGTATCAACGATACCTCTATTGGTATTGAGCTGGAAAATCGCGGCTGGCAAAAAAACGGCGATATAAAAAGTTTTACCCCATTTAATCCGACGCAAATTGACGCGCTTATCCCGCTGGCGAAAGATATCATCGCCCGCTATCACATTCAGCCGCAAAATGTCGTGGCTCATGCCGATATCGCGCCGCAGCGCAAGGACGACCCTGGCCCGCTGTTCCCGTGGCGGGCGCTGGCGCAGCAGGGAATTGGCGCCTGGCCTGATGATTCACGCGTCGCCTTTTATTTGCAAGGGCGTCCAGGCTGGCAGCCAGTTGATAGCGGAGAATTGTTAGACCTGCTGTCGCGCTACGGCTATCAGGTCACCCCAGAGATGACCCCGGCGCAGCAAAAACGGGTGATTATGGCCTTCCAGATGCACTTCAGGCCGGCACGCTGGGACGGCGTGGCCGATGCGCAAACGCAGGCGATCGCCGAGGCGTTGCTGGAAAAATATGGACAAGGATGAGTATTTGGCAGCAAACAGGGTGACTTGCTGCCTTAAGCGTCGGTTTTAATCGTGCAGTTTACCGTGGTCTTTTAACCACGCGGCGGTGCGGGTAACCCCCTCATCGAGGGTAACGATCGGCTGATAGCCAAGTTCCTGCTGAGCGCGGCTGATATCGAGGGTAAAGTCGAAATTGAGCTTCGAAACGCCGTAATGGGTGAAAGCGGGTTCTTTTGCCGATTTATTGCCGAAATGCTCCATGCTGCGGGCAATAATATCCAACATCGGATAGGGCACCGAGCGGATTCGGCACTTGATGCCCAGCTCGTCGATGAGCTTCTGCACGATACTGCGCAGCGTCCGCGGCTCGCCGTTGCTGATATTCCACGCCCGCGCGGAAGGTAAGTGGTCGCACTGCGGCTGACTGGCCAACCACATCGCATGCACCGCGTTTTCGTAGTAAGTCATGTCCACCAGCGCGTTACCGCCGCGCGGCAAGAGCACGCTGCCGTAGTGGCGCATCATCTGCACCATTCGCGGAATAAAGACCTTATCATGCGGCCCAAACAGGCTTTGCGGGCGCAAAATCGTAAAGCGGGTATGCGGGTTCGCCTGCGCCAGCAGGTTGATAACCTCTTCGCTGGCCGCCTTGCTGCGGGCGAATTCATTGGCGAAGCGGTGCGGGCGGAAATCTTCCTGAATATCGCGATGGTGGTGATAATCGAAATAGAGCGAAGGCGAAGAAATATGGACGAAATTGCGTACGCCCCAGGCAACGGACCATTCGCCAAGGCGGCGCGTTGCGCGAACGTTGGCTAAATCGAAGGCTTGCTGGGTACCCCACGGCGAGGTAAAGCTGGAACAGTGCCAAAGCGTATCAATACCGGCGAGCATCACTTTAGCCTGCGAAGAGACCAGTTCGGTGAGATCGGCAGGAATAAACTCCGCGCCCATTTTGCTCAGAAGCTTACCCATCGCTTCGTTGCGCCCGGTCGCTCGCACGCTGATGCCCTTGTTGCGCAGATATTCCACCGCATTACGGCCTAATCCGCTGGTCGCACCGGTAACCAGTACCTTCATATCAATCTACTGTCCCAGAAAAGAATTTCGTGCGCATTTTTCCGTGATTCTCCCGAGTATGCAATGAGAATCATGAAAGAATAACGCTTAATCTTCGTTTTTGCCTGTGATTTGCTCGGCCTGGCGGGCGATGCGTCGCGCCATGCCGCGAAAAATAAACAGATGCGCCGGGATCATCAGTAGCCAGTAGAACAGGCCGGGCATACCGTGCGGATGCCACCAGGCGCGAACGTCCAGTTCACGATGGTCGCCTTTATCGCTAATGGTAAAGCTTAAACGACCAAGACCGGGGGCTTTCATGCCAAACAATAGGGTTAGCTGTTGTTCTTCTTCCACAATAATCACTTTCCAACTGTCGACCGTATCGCCAGTTTGCAGATAATCATGCTGCGGCCGCCCTTTGGCTAAACGATGGCCGACCAGCAGATCCATGGCGCCGCGGATTTTCCACAGAATGTTGCCGAAGAAATAACCCTCTTTGCCGCCGATTTGGTTCACCACTCGCCATAGCGCCTTACGGCTTGCCTGGGTGCTAACGGTGCAGCCAGCCTGCTTTGGGTAGTAGCCATACTCCGGCCGCCAGCGGGCGAAAGCCTGAGCGTCGTAGCCCCAATCGCTGGAGTTCACCAGCTGTTCTTCCTCTTTCAAAGTACGACGCACCGCCTGATCGAAGGGAATCAAGGTTTGCGGGATCAGCGCGCGCAGCGAACGATCGTCGGCGATCAGATCGTGCTTGAGACCCTGAATCAGCGCCTTAGCGATGGTGGGGGGCACCGAGGTGATAACGTTCAGGAACCACACCGAAATCCAGCGGGTCGGAAAGGGGATAGGGATCAACAGGCGATGCTTGCCGCTGACCGCCATAAAATGGGTGAACTGCTGCTGATAGCTGAGAATATCCGGGCCGGCGGCCTCGAAGACGCGGTGCTCGCGAGCCGGATGATTAAGTAACTCCACCAGATAGTAGAGCAGGTTTTCCAGCGCGATGGGGGTTGTGCGTGAGCGTACCCAGCGCGGCGGCGTCAACACCGGCAGGTTGTAAACCATGTCGCGCATCACTTCAAAAGCGGCGGATCCGGCGCCGACGATGATACCCGCCCGTAACTCGGTAACGGGGATCCCTGACTCGCGTAGGACATCGGCCGTCACCTGACGGGCGCGCAGATGGTCGGACTGCTCCTGCGCCGGAGCCTGCAGCGAGCTGAGAAATATCACCTGGCGCACCGGCGTCTGACGCAAGGCATCGCGCACGTTAACGGCGACCCGGCGTTCATGGGCGATGAAATCGCCGCCTTCGCCCATGCCATGCACCAGGTAGTAAAGGGTATCGACCCCGCGAAGCAGTGCCGGGAGATCCTGCGGCTGATTGAGGTCGATAGCGTGGCAGGTGACGCCGGGAAGATCGAGCTTCTGCAGCCTGTCGATATGGCGTGCCGCCGCCAACACCGGATAACCTCGTGCGCTTAATTCGCGCACCAGATGCTGGCCAATATAGCCGCTGGCGCCAAGCACCAGAATAGATTGCGACACGCCTGACTCCTTAGCGTTGTAAAAAGGCTTGCCAGTGACCGACCACTTCCGTCAACTGCTGGCGATTAACATCGAGATGCATGACCAGACGCACGACTGGCGAGGCGTTGATCAGCACGCCGCGAGCCTGCATGAATTCGCCGAGCGCCCGAGCCTGCTCCTCGCCGACGCGTACGAACAGCATGTTGGTATCGTGACGCATCACATCAGCGCCGACGGCGCGTAGCTGTTCCGCCATCCACGCGGCGTTGTCGTGATCCTCCTGCAGACGGGCTACGTTATTCTGCAGAGCGTACAGACCGGCAGCGGCCAGAATGCCTGCCTGACGCATCCCGCCGCCGACCATTTTACGCCAGCGAATGGCGCGGCGGATGTACGCTTCGCTGCCCAGCAGCAGAGAACCGACCGGCGTACCGAGCCCTTTTGACAGGCAAATGGTGAACGAATCACAGTACTGCGCGATATCGCGCAGCTCGCAGCCGTACGCTACAACCGCGTTGAAGATACGCGCGCCATCGACATGTAGCGCCAGATTGCGCTGGCGGGTGAACGTCCAGGCCTCTTGCAGATAGCCGCGCGGCAACACCTTACCGTTGTGCGTATTCTCCAGGCTTAACAGGCGGGTGGGGGCGAAATGGATATCGTCGGGCTTAATTTTGGCCGCGACTTTATCCAGCGGCAGCGAACCGTCCGCCGCGGCATCGATCGGCTGTGGCTGAATACTGCCCAACACCGCTGCGCCGCCGGCTTCATACAGATAGTTATGCGCGCCCTGGCCGACGATGTACTCTTCGCCGCGCTGGCAGTGGCTAAGCAGGCCAACGAGGTTGGCCTGGGTGCCGGTAGGCAGAAACAGCGCCGCCTCTTTGCCTGCAAGCTCAGCGGCATAGCGCTGGAGTTCATTGACGGTTGGGTCGTCGCCATACACATCGTCCCCGACTGGGGCGGCCATCATGGCCTCCATCATGGCGCGCCCGGGGCGAGTTACGGTATCACTGCGAAGATCTATCACGGCATATCCTTGTTCTGATTCAGGGTGATAGCATTGTTTTACCTGAGCCAGTTGGTTTTCGCCAGTTCGATCACTTCATCGCCGCGTCCGCTGATAATCGCCCGCAGCATATACAGGCTAAATCCTTTGGCCTGCTCCAGCTTAATTTGCGGCGGGATCGCCAGCTCTTCCTTCGCTACCACTACATCGACTAATACCGGACCGTCGGTGCTAAAGGCGGTCTGCAGCGCCTCATCAACCTCAGAGGCTTTCTCGACGCGTATCCCTTTGATCCCGCAGGCTTCGGCAATGTGGGCGAAATTAGTGTCGTGCAGCTCGGTACCGTCGGTCAGATAGCCGCCGGCTTTCATCTCCATCGCTACAAAGCCGAGAATGCTGTTATTAAAAATAACGATTTTCACCGGCAGCTTCATCTGTGCCAGCGATAAAAAATCCCCCATCAGCATGCTGAAACCGCCATCGCCGCACATGGCGATGACCTGGCGATTCGGCGCGGTCGCTTTGGCGCCAATAGCCTGCGGCATGGCGTTGGCCATCGAGCCGTGGTTAAACGAACCCAACAGGCGGCGCTTGCCGTTCATCTGCAGATAGCGCGCCGCCCAGACGGTGGGTGTACCGACGTCGCAGGTAAAGATCGCGTCGTCGTCGGCAAAGCGGCTAATCTGCTGCGCCAGATACTGGGGATGGAGCGCTTTTTCGCTGGGTTTGGCGAGATCGTCAAGCCCTTTACGCGCTTCGCGATAATCCTCCAGCGCTTTATCGAGGAATCGACGATCGGTTTTCTCTTCCAGCAGCGGCAGCAGGGCTTTCAGGGTCGATTTGATATCGCCCACCAGCGCCATGTCGACCTTACTATGCGCGCCGATGCTACCGGGGTTGATGTCGATCTGAATAATTTTGGCGTCGGTAGGGTAGAACGCGCGATAAGGGAACTGGGTGCCGAGCAGGATCAGCGTGTCGGCGTTCATCATGGTATGGAAACCGGAAGAGAAGCCGATAAGCCCGGTCATGCCAACATCGTAAGGGTTATCGTATTCGACGTGCTCTTTCCCGCGCAGGGCATGGACGACAGGGGCCTTAATTTTTGCCGCAAACTCCACCAGCTCCTGGTGCGCGCCGGCGCAGCCGCTGCCGCACATCAGGGCAATATTACTCGAGTAGCGGATCAGCTGCGCCAGCTTGTGCAGCTCTTCATCCGCCGGAGTGACCGTGGGCTGCGGAGCGTGATACCAATGGCTGCTGGCGCTTTCCGGGGCCGGTTTCAGCGCCACGTCGCCGGGCAGGACCACCACAGACACGCCGCGGTTAATCACCGCCTTACGCATGGCGATAGCCAGCACCTGCGGAATTTGCTCCGGTGTGGAGACCAGCTCGCAGTAGTGGCTACATTCGCGGAACAGCTCCTGCGGATGCGTTTCCTGGAAATAACCGCTGCCGATTTCGCTCGACGGAATATGGGCGGCGATAGCCAGCACCGGTACGTGGTTACGATGGCAATCAAACAAACCGTTAATCAGATGAAGGTTGCCCGGTCCGCAGGAACCGGCGCACACCGCCAGCTCGCCGGTGAGTTGGGCTTCGGCACCGGCGGCAAAGGCGGCAACCTCTTCATGGCGGGTCGGCATCCATTCGATGGTCCCCATGCGGTTTAAACTGTCGCTCAAGCCGTTGAGGGAATCCCCGGTCACTCCCCAAATACGTTTCACGCCGGCCTGTTCAAGCGTTTTGGCAATATATGACGCTACGGTCTGTTTCATGGTTTTCCATCTCCTTTTTGTGATAACGCTATCAAGCTTAGATGAAACTACAGGTTACGTTGCCAATTGCCCCTTATTTTTCACTGGTTTTGTTGGTGGAATATTGTGCATACTCTGGGATCACACAGGGTGTAAAACAGGAAGCACATCAAATGGTTAAGGGATTGTTAAACGCAGTAAATAAAACGCTGTCGCATGAAGATGCCGGTAAACTCTTGTTACGACTTGCCGTTGGCGGCTTAATGTTGTTTCACGGTCTGCATAAGCTAATCGACGGCGTGGATGGCATCAGCGGCATGCTGGTCGCGAAAGGGGTACCGGGCTTTATTGCCTATGGCGTGCTGGTGGGGGAAGTCGTCGCGCCTTGTTTACTTATTCTTGGCGTCTTGACGCGCCCGGCGGCGCTGGTGCTGGCGTTTACCATGGCGGTGGCCTGGCTGATGGTTGGGACAGGTAAAACGTTCGCGCTGGATGCGGTCGGCGCATGGGCGATTGAAAGCCTGGTCTATTTCTTTATCGGCGCACTGGCGATTGCGCTATTAGGGGCAGGGCGTTATTCGTTGGCCGGTCAGTCGGCCTGGCGGTAAAAAAGTGCCGGATAAGGCATTAATGCCTTATCCGGCCTACGGTCCTGTAGCCCCAGAAAGCGGTATGTACCGTAGCGCTTTTGGGGGTTTTGACCTCAGGCGAGAACCAGATCGCTCTGCGGGTGGCAGGAGCAGGCTAGCACGTAGCCGTCGGCGATTTCGGCATCGGTCAGCGTCATGGTGCTGGTAACGCTATATTCGCCGGCAACCACTTTGGTTTTGCAGCAGCCGCAGACGCCAGCGCGGCAGGCGACGGTCACCGGTACTTTATTGCTCTCCAGCGCTTCCAGCAACGTGGTGCCGACCGGCGCGTAGAACGTTTTCGCCGGCTGCAGCTTGGTGAATTTCAATCCGTCGGTAGCGGCTTCCGCCACCGGGGTAAAGAACTTCTCTTTAAAGAAACGCGTCACGCCAAGCGCCGTCACTTCCTGTTCGACCATCTCCATATAAGGCGCCGGGCCGCAGGTCATTACGGTACGGTTGGCTAAATCCGGCACGCTTTGCAGCAGCTCGCGGGTGAGACGACCGGCGACGAAGCCCGACGTCGCGTCGTGTTCCGCCACCAGTGTGACCGGGTATTGACGCCATTCTTCGGCGAAAATGACATCCTGCGGCGAACGCACGTTAAAGATAACCTGCACATCCGCCTGCGGACGATACTTCGCTAACCAGCGGCGCATCGACATAATCGGCGTCACGCCGCAGCCGGCGGCCAGCATCAGAAAACGATCGGTTGTTTTATCTTCACAGGTAAACTCGCCCATCGCGTCCGACAGCCAGATATAGTCGCCGCGTTTCACATCGCGGGTTAACCACTGTGAGCCTGCGCCATCATCAATACGACGAACGGTCAGCGTAATGTATTCACTGACCCCCGGCGTTGAGGATAGGGTGTAGGCGCGCAGCGTATCCGCCGAATGGCGCACGCTGACCAGCGCGTACTGTCCGGCGCGATAGGGATAGTAGTCGTGGCACAGCAACGAAATGGTCCACACATCAGGCGTTTCCTGCTGAATATGATGAACCTGCATCCGCCACGGGCACTGATCGGTTGGCATTGTCATGCGGTGACTCCTTATGCGCTCAGCAACTGCTGCATATCTTGTTCTACGGTGGTGACGGAACGCAGACCAAATTTCTCGTTGAGGATAGCCAGCAGGTCCGGGGTAAAGAAGCCTGGCGCGGTCGGACCGGTGACGATGTTTTTCACCCCCAGCGACAGCAGCGTCAGCAGGATGACGATGGCTTTTTGTTCGAACCAGGAGAGCACCAACGACAGCGGCAGATCGTTTACGCCACAGCCCAGTTTTTCCGCCAGCGTTACCGCGAGAATAATCGCCGAGTAGGCATCGTTACACTGACCGGCGTCAACCAGACGCGGCAGGCCTTCGATATCGCCGAAATCCAGTTTGTTGAAGCGGTATTTACCGCATGCGAGAGTCAAAATCAGGCAGTCGTCCGGTACGCTGGTAGCGAAATCGGTGAAGTAGTTACGTTCGCCGCGCGCGCCGTCGCAGCCGCCGACGAGGAAGATGTGACGCAGTTTTTCACGGCTAACCAGATCAATCAGCGTATCCGCCGCGCCGAGCAGCGTCTGGCGACCGAAGCCGACGGTGATCAGATGCGGGATTTCGCTGTACGGGAAGCCTGCCATTTGCTGTGCCTGGGTGATAACCGGGGAGAAATCTTCGCCTTCCAGATGATTGACGCCCGGCCAGCCGACGATGCTGCGGGTCCAGATGCGGTCGTCGTAGGCGCCGACGGTTGGGTCGATGATGCAGTTCGAGGTCATCACGATGGGGCCCGGGAAGCGGGCGAATTCAACCTGCTGGTTTTGCCAACCGCTGCCGTAGTTGCCAATCAGGTGTTTGAACTTACGCAGCTCCGGATAACCGTGCGCCGGCAACATTTCACCGTGGGTATAGACGTTAACGCCGGTGCCTTCAGTCTGCTCCAGCAGGTTATAGAGATCTTTCAGGTCGTGTCCGGAAATCAGGATGCACTTACCTTCGGTGGCTTTAACGTTGACCTGAGTCGGCGTTGGGTGACCATATTTCGTGGTTTCACCGGCGTCGAGGATACTCATCACTTTGAAGTTCATCTGGCCGATTTCCATCGAACACTCCAGCAAAGCGTTCATATCGGCAGGCCAGGTACCCAGCCACGCCATGATTTTATGATACTGGGCATAAATGTCGTTGTCGTACTGACCGAGCACGTGCGCGTGTTCCATATAGGCCGCGGCGCCTTTCAGGCCGTACAGGCACAGCAGGCGCAGGCCGAGGATATTCTCGCCGATCGCGGCCTTGTCTTTATTTGGCGTATAGTCCGCCGCCTGACGCTGCAGATCGCCGAGATCATCGCTGACCAGTTGCAGATCGGCTACCGGGCTGTCGACCGAAGCGTTGGCATCAATATTCAGGCATTGCGCTTTCAGCGCCTCGCGCATGGCGATCGCCTGACGGGCGTAAGCAACGATACGCGGCGAGTCGAAGTTCACGTTGGTCAAAGTAGAGAAGAATGCGCGCGGGGCAAAATTATCCACCTCATGATCGATGATGCCATATTCACGCGCTTTAACGGCCCATGCGGACAGACCCTGCAGAGAAGCAATCAACAGATCCTGCAAATCAGAGGTCTCAGCGGTTTTACCGCACATACCCTGCGCGTAAGAACAGCCATTTCCTGCCGGCGTACGGATAGTTTGTTCACATTGCACACAAAACATGATCACACCTTTTAAAGTTATATTTTAGATACATGTTTAAGGTTATGCCTGTGGCTGTACGGAGAAAAGGTATTTCTGACACAACTTAAAGGGAGATTGATTTAGCGCAATTTTGGCGGTAGGGAATCTACCGCCACGGGGGATCAGGCTGAGAAGAACGCCATCAGTACCGGCACCAGCAGACTAAGGATAAAACCGTGTACGATAGCTGCAGGGACGATTTCTACGCCGCCGGAGCGCTGTAGCACCGGTAGAGTAAAGTCCATTGAGGTTGCGCCGCACAGCCCAAGCGCGGTGGAGCGGCTACGCAATACCATGCCGGGGATCAGCATAATAGCCAGCAGTTCGCGGGCCAGATCGTTAAAGAATGTCGCGCTGCCAATGACCGGGCCATAGGATTCGGTCATCAGGATCCCGGAAAGGGAGTACCAGCCGAAGCCGGACGCCATCGCCAGACCGGTTTTAATGGGCAGGCCAAGAATAAGGGCATTAATCACTCCGCCAAATAATGAGCTGGCCGCGACCACTACCGCGACAATCATTCCGCGGCGATTAAGCACAATTTGCCGTAATGTCATTCCATTATTACGCAGCTGAATACCGATAAGGAATAACAAGAAAATTAACGTATATTCGCTGGCTTCAGTCGCGTGTTGTAAAAATGAGAGGCCGCTTAACCCCAGCAGGAAACCAATTAGTACCACGCCAAGCAGCTGCAGCGACTCGAGCGCCATCGCCAGGCGCGAGGGTAATTTTTCCGGACGATGCTTGACCCGCCACGGCATTTTTTTATCCAGCCATAGCAGTGCGGCAATATTGCACAGAATAATAACCACAATGCTTACCGCGGAGTAATGCAGTATCGATAACAGATTGCTGCTGAGATTATCGAGGAAAGCAAGGCTAATCCCCATGAAAAAGAGGATCACGTAAACAATCCAGCTCAGCAGCCGGGTAATCAGTTTAAGTGCGGAAGGGTGACGCAGCGGAATCAGATAGCCGACAATCAACGGCAGCAGAATGATTAATAGTCCCGAAAACATGAACGGCATGGTCCTTGCGAATTAAGAATAGCGCCAATGACACTACCCAATTCGCCAGGCCGAGTAAAGCTGTCGGCAAAAAGAAAAAGCCCGGCGTCGCCGGGCTTTTCGCGAGGGTTAATCGCGTTTTTCGAGCAGGGTACGATACAGTACGCCGCCGAGGATACCGCCGATAATTGGCATCACCCAGAACAGCCACAGCTGTTGCAGCGCCCAGCCGCCCTGGAAGATAGCCACCGCGGTGCTACGCGCCGGGTTAACGGACGTATTGGTCACAGGAATGCTAATCAGGTGGATAAGGGTCAGCGCCAGGCCGATAGCAATCGGCGCAAAGCCCGCCGGGGCGTTTTTATCGGTCGCACCGTGAATGACCAGCAGGAATCCGCAGGTCAGCACGATTTCGATAACGATAGCGGACAGCATGGAGTAGCCACCCGGAGAGTGTTCGCCGAAACCGTTTGAAGCGAAGCCGCTCGCTGCAGCGTCAAAACCGGCTTTACCGCTGGCGACAACATACAGCACCGCGGCGGCAATAATACCACCGACAACCTGGGCGATAATATAACCAATGACGTCTTTAGCCGGGAAACGACCGCCAGCCCACAGACCTAACGTCACCGCCGGGTTAAAGTGACCGCCGGAAATATGGCCCACGGCGAACGCCATGGTTAATACGGTTAAACCAAAGGCTAAAGCCACGCCGGCAAAACCAATTCCTAATTCCGGGAAAGCCGCCGCCAGCACTGCGCTGCCGCAGCCGCCGAATACGAGCCAGAATGTGCCAAAGCACTCTGCTGCTAATTTTCTGAACATAACCACCTCAAATAATAATGTAAACGAACACGTTATGACGTGCCGGTCTTTATTTATCGACGCAAAGGATGACGATAAAAATAAAGCGTCGCTATTTTAGGGACGAACGCCACCCTCGGACTAGTTAAATAAATTGATGTAATTTGATTTAGAGCAATGAGATGATTTTCCTTTCACCATGCATGATTTATGCAAGTGTAGAACACAATACTGAAAAATAAACTACTACCGAAGATGAATTAATTTATTAATTATATGAAATCAAGAGCCGTTACCTTACAAACTCATTCATTTCTGGATTCAATTATCGGCCAGCGACGCTGGGGGTGCCATGTCGTGTGCGTCTCGCTATACTACTGATTACTGAAGGAGAATGTGGGCCAGGCGGAGGGGATATGCATCTTGAGCGTGTAGAGATCGTCGGATTTCGCGGTATCAACCGTTTATCGTTGATGCTTGAGCAAAACAATGTGCTGATCGGCGAAAACGCCTGGGGTAAATCCAGCCTGCTGGACGCTCTGACGCTGCTGTTATCGCCGGAATTTGACCTGTACCATTTCGTGCGCGATGACTTCTGGTTTCCACCTGGCGATATTCAGGGACGCGAGCATCATCTGCATATCATTTTAACTTTCCGTGAAAATGAACCCGGGCACCATCGCGTGCGCCGTTTTCGTCCGCTTAGCGATTGCTGGGTGCCCTGTGATGACGGCTATCAGCGCATTTTCTATCGCCTTGAGGGTGAGCTGGCGGATGACGGCAGCGTGATGACCCTGCGTAGTTTTATTAACTGCCAGGGAGAGGCGCTGGAGATGCAAGATATCGACGAACTGGCGCGCCACCTGGTGCGCTTAATGCCGGTATTGCGCCTGCGCGACGCCCGCTTTATGCGCCGAATTCACAACGGTACCGTGCCGCATTCGCCGCAAATTGAGATCACCGCCCGTCAGCTGGATTTTCTCTCCCGCGAGCTGGTTAATCACCCGCAAAATCTCACCGACGGGCAAATCCGCGAAGGGCTGTCGGCGATGGTGCAACTGCTGGAACATTATTTCGCCGAGCAGAGCAGTGCGCAAAACCGCAATCGCCTGATGCGCCGCCGTTCTCATGACGAACAACGCAGCTGGCGCTATCTCGATATTATTAACCGAATGATTGATAAACCCGGCGGACGCAGTCATCGCGTGATCCTGCTTGGGCTGTTCTCCACTTTATTACAGGCGAAGGGAACCGTCCGACTCGATCGCGATGCGCGGCCGCTGCTGCTGATTGAGGACCCGGAAACGCGTCTGCATCCGATCATGCTCTCGGTCGCCTGGCATTTATTGAATTTGCTACCGCTGCAGCGAGTGACCACGACCAATTCCGGCGAGCTGTTGTCGTTGACGCCGGTTGAGCAGGTGTGTCGCCTGGTGCGTGAATCGTCCCGCGTCTCGGCGTGGCGGCTCGGTCCCGGCGGGATGAATGCGGAAGATAGCCGCCGCATTGCGTTTCACATTCGCTTCAACCGCGCCTCATCGCTGTTTGCCCGCTGCTGGTTGCTGGTGGAAGGCGAAACGGAAACCTGGGTTATCAACGAACTGGCGCGCCAGTGCGGGCATCATTTCGACGCTGAAGGGGTGAAGGTGATTGAATTCGCCCAATCCGGGCTCAAGCCGCTGATTAAATTCGCCCGCCGGATGGGGATTGAATGGCATGTGCTGGTTGATGGCGATGAGGCAGGAAAGAAGTATGCCGCTACGGTACGTGGGCTGCTCAACAATGATAACGAACTGGAACGGGTGCACTTAACCATGCTTCCGGCAATGGACATGGAACACTTTATGTATCGTCAGGGGTTCGACGATGTATACCACCGTGTGGCGCAGATCCCGGAGAATATGCCGATGAACATGCGCCGGGTGATAACAAAAGCCATACATCGTTCGTCGAAACCCGATCTGGCGATAGAGGTCGCGATGGAGGCCGGGCGGCGGGGAGTAGACGCCGTCCCGACGTTACTGAAAAAGATGTTTTCCCGCGTGCTGTGGCTGGCGCGTGGGCGCGCTGATTAGGGGCGGCAGCATGCGACGCTCTGTTGCTGTAGGCTATCCAGTAAGGCATAACGACGGCGGTATTCCGCTCGTTTTTTACTGGCAATCTCTTCCATTGGTTTACGCGGCATGACCAGCGGCAGTTGGAAATCGCCGCTCGCCAGCGGATGCGCGCCTAACGATTGCCAAAAACTATCGTAATCCGCATGCAGTAATCCCTGTTTTTTCTTGCGATAGCGAATACTGCGATAAATATGTGTGGTATTGCTCACTGCCTGCAGGCGCTCAACAGAGAATGATTGCCCCATTGACATCGCCGCTTCCACCAGCAGTCGTTTCGGGAACAGTCCATGACAGGCTTTCGTCGCATCTTGTATCAACTGATGCGATACATTTGCTTTGGCACCTTGAAGCCCGCCAATCCACATGACGCGTTTGCCTTCCAGTCGACAAAGCGTAAAGGTGAGTTCGGCAAGTACGATATCTTCTTCTGTCACGAAACTTAGCGTGGCTTCACCTTCCTTATCGAGATTCGGCTCAGCGCGCAGCACAATACGAAACTGCCGATCGTCTTTACCGCTGATAGTCGCCAGCAGGGTTCCCGCACGTGATAAATACCCATTTAGCGCCAGCGGCGTCAATTGTTCACTCATAGCTTGATAGTGGAAATTGAGCGCATCCAGAATCTGCTGTTGGCTGCAATTTACCGACAACCAGGGACGATGCAGTCGGCAGGGTAAACCCGGCTGTACGTTAAGCATGGCCGGAAGCTGAGGCTGACGCGCCAGGTCGTTTAATAATTGCGCGGTGGCAAATGGCTTCATCAATGAACGTAAAATAAACTTGCGGCGGTATGCCGGGTTACGCCAGGCACGTCCCGGCGTTATCTCTCCGCTGGCGAGACGGCAGAAAAGTTTCCAGCCTGTTTTAGGTTGCGATAGTTCGGAATCTGGATTTTCAGCGATTGAAGACATGATCATTCCTGGTTCTGTTATTTTTTCGCCATTTCATCATCCCCCCGATTAACACCGCTTAAACAAAAATGAAGGATTGCTAAAAATTAAGTTCTGTTGTCACGCGGTTTAGATAGAATCATCGTCCGAGCTGCGGGGAAAAGATCAGGAATTTTTTTATGACATTGAATGGAAAACGCAGGAAAGTCTGGTGGCTGTTGGCGTTAGTGGTAGTGATAGCGGCCATTTGGGGATGGCGCATTCTTAACGCGCCGTTGCCGCAGTATCAAACGCTGGTGGCGCGCAAAAGCGACCTGCAGCAGAGCGTTCTGGCGACGGGCAAATTAGATGCGCTGCGTAAAGTCGACGTCGGCGCCCAGGTCAGCGGCCAGTTGAAAACGCTGCGCGTCAATATTGGCGATAAAGTGCAGAAAGACCAGCTACTGGGGGTTATCGACCCGGAGCAGGCGGAAAACCAGATTAAAGAAGTCGACGCGACGCTCATGGAATTGCGCGCGCAGTTGAAACAGGCGCAGGCCGAACGCAAGCTCGCGCAAGTAACATTAGCGCGCCAGCAGCAGTTGGCGCAGCGTCAGCTGGTCTCACGTCAGGATCTGGATACCGCCGCCACCGATGTGGCGGTGAAAGAGGCGCAAATCGGCACCATCGAAGCGCAGATCAAACGCAACCAGGCGACCCTCGACACCGCGAAAACCAACCTCGACTATACGCGTATCCTGGCGCCGATGTCCGGTGAAGTGACGCAAATCACTACCCTGCAGGGACAGACGGTGATTGCCGCCCAGCAGGCGCCAAACATCCTGACCCTGGCGGACCTCAGTACCATGCTGGTCAAAGCGCAGGTTTCGGAAGCTGACGTGATCCATCTTAAGCCGGGGCAAAAAGCCTGGTTTACGGTACTCGGCGATCCTCTGACTCGTTACGAAGGTACGCTGAAAGATATTCTGCCGACGCCGGAAAAGGTCAATGATGCCATATTTTATTATGCGCGTTTTGAAGTCCCTAACCCGCAGGGGATCCTGCGTCTTGAAATGACTGCGCAGGTGCATATCCAGCTAGCGGAAGTGAAAAACGTGATTACTATTCCCCTTAGCGCGCTGGGCGACGCCATCGGCGATAACCGCTACAACGTGCGCCTGCTGCGCAACGGGGAAGTGAAAGAGCGTGAAATCGTTATTGGCGCGCGTAACGATACCGATGTGGCGGTAGCTAAAGGGCTGGAAGAGGGCGATGAGGTGATTATCAGCGAAAGCACGCCCGGAGCGACAAAATGACGGCGCTGCTTGAACTGCGTGATATTCGCCGCAGTTACCCCTCTGGCGACGGTGAAGTTGACGTGCTGAAGGGGATAACCCTCAGTATTGCCGCCGGGGAAATGGTGGCGATCGTCGGGGCTTCAGGGTCCGGGAAATCGACGCTGATGAACATCCTTGGCTGCCTTGATAAGCCCACCAGCGGCACCTATCAGGTTGCCGGGGTCGATGTGGCGCATCTGAGCGGTGATGAACTGGCCAGGCTGCGCCGCGAGCACTTCGGCTTTATTTTCCAGCGTTACCATCTGTTATCGCACCTCACGGCGGCGCAAAACGTCGAGGTCCCTGCTATCTATGCCGGTAAAGAGCGCCGGATTCGTCTTGAACGGGCGCGAGATTTACTCACCCGATTAGGTCTGGGCGAGCGAGCGGAATACTTCCCGTCGCAGCTATCCGGCGGCCAGCAGCAGCGCGTGAGTATCGCGCGCGCCCTGATGAACGGCGGTGAGGTGATCCTCGCCGATGAACCGACCGGGGCGCTGGATAGCCGCTCAGGCGAAGAGGTTATGGCCATCCTGCATCAGCTAAAGGCGCAAGGGCATACGGTGATTATCGTCACCCACGACCCGCAGGTCGCGGCTCAGGCGGAGAGAATCATCGAGCTGCGCGACGGTGAAATTGTGCGTAACCCGCCGCCGTCATCGTCGGAGAAAGGCGGCGTGCTTCGCGCCGAAACCCGTGCGGAACCTTCCGTCTGGCGTCAGTTCAGTAGCGGTTTTCGCGAGGCGCTGGTGATGGCCTGGCGGGCGATGGCGGCGAATAAAATGCGTACGCTGCTTACTATGCTCGGCATCATTATTGGTATCGCTTCGGTGGTCTCTATTGTGGTGGTTGGCGATGCGGCGAAACAACTGGTCTTAGCCGATATTCGCGCTATCGGCACCAATACCATCGATGTTTACCCCGGCAAAGATTTTGGCGATGACGATCCGCGTTATCAGCAGGCGTTAAAATATGATGATCTGCTGGCAATTCAAAAACAGCCGTGGGTGAGCTCTGCGACGCCGGCGGTATCGAAAAGCCTGCGCCTGCGCGCCAATAATATCGATGTGGCCGCCAGCGCCGAAGGCGTTGGCGCGCAATATTTCAATGTTTACGGTATGACGTTCAGCGAGGGAAATACGTTCAATGAGTTGCAGCTGAATAGCCGGGCGCAGGTGGTGGTGCTGGATAGCAATGCCCGCCGCCAGCTATTTCCTCACAAGGCGAAAGTGGTTGGCGAGGTGATTTTGGTCGGTAATATGCCGGCGACGATTGTCGGCGTGGCCGATGAGAAGCAATCGATGTTCGGCAGCAGCAAAATTCTTCGTGTCTGGCTGCCTTACTCCACGATGGCCGGACGGGTGATGGGGCAATCGTGGCTAAACTCGATAACCGTCCGCGTGCAGGAGGGCTACGATAGCGCCACCGCTGAACAGCAGCTGGTGCGGTTGCTGGAGCTCCGCCATGGCAAAAAAGATGTTTTCACCTGGAATATGGACAGTGTCTTGAAAACGGCGGAAAGAACCACACATACTTTACAGCTGTTCCTGACCCTGGTGGCGGTGATCGCGCTGGTCGTCGGCGGAATCGGGGTGATGAATATCATGCTGGTGTCAGTGACGGAACGTACCCGTGAAATCGGCATCAGAATGGCGGTTGGCGCCCGGGCCAGGGATGTTCTCCAGCAGTTTCTTATTGAAGCGGTGCTGGTTTGTCTGGTGGGCGGCGCCATCGGCGTGAGTTTATCGTTGATGATTGCGTTCATTTTGCAACTGTTCTTACCCGGTTGGGAAATCGGTTTTTCGCCGCTGGCGCTATTGACCGCATTTTTATGTTCGACGTTGACCGGGGTGCTGTTTGGCTGGTTGCCGGCGCGTAATGCCGCGCGATTAGACCCTGTGGATGCGTTGGCACGGGAGTAAGGTGATAAAAATGCCAGTCAGAAGGACTGGCATTTTATTAGCAGGATGTACACAATGAAGCAAAAGAGTTATGCAGCCGTTTCTGCTTCCACAGGAACAATCACGCTGGCGTGATTGCCTTTCGGCCCCTGGTGAACATCAAACCGAACGGATTGCCCGGCTTTTAGCGTTCTGTAACCATCCATCTGGATGGTGGAGTAATGGGCGAAAATGTCTTCGCCGCCGCCCTCAGGGCAAATGAAACCGAACCCTTTGGCATTGTTGAACCACTTAACAGTACCCATTTCCATACTTCGACATCCTTCGTAAATCTTTATAAGTAAGATGGAATGAACCGGTAGGGAGTCACGAGTTGTACAATTGCTCGCCAACTCTCGCCAGTACAATTTAGAGAAATACGGAAATGCGTCAAGCAATTGACAAGGGTGGACGGTGAAAAATGCGTCAAAATTTGAAGCAGTTAACGCTATTGCTGGGGAATGTGACAGGCGTCGCGGATGGAAGCAATAGATGATAGTTATCTATGATCTATTGTAGATTTGTAACGTGCATAACCTCAGATCATCGACAGGCCGCGGCCTGTTGGCAACAGCAACCGATGACGAACATTGACGATGAGTAAGAGAGATTGGCTGGACTTCGATCAACTGGTAGAAGATGAAGTTCGTGATGCGCTTAAACCACCATCTATGTATAAAGTGATATTAGTCAATGATGACTACACTCCAATGGAGTTTGTTATTGACGTGTTACAAAAATTCTTTTCTTATGATGTAGAACGTGCAACGCAACTGATGCTCACGGTTCACTATGAAGGTAAGGCGATTTGCGGCGTTTTTACCGCCGAAGTTGCGGAAACCAAAGTCGCTATGGTGAACCAGTATGCCAAGGAGAACGAGCATCCATTGCTGTGTACGCTAGAGAAAGCCTGATTACAGGCATGAAAATTGGGGGAGGTGCCTATGCTCAATCAAGAACTGGAACTCAGTTTAAACATGGCTTTCGCCAGAGCGCGCGAGCACCGTCATGAATTTATGACCGTCGAGCACTTGTTGCTGGCTTTGCTCAGCAACCCCTCGGCACGCGAAGCGCTGGAAGCCTGTTCCGTGGACCTGGTCGCTTTGCGTCAGGAACTTGAAGCCTTCATCGAACAGACCACTCCCGTCCTTCCGGCTACGGAAGAAGAGCGAGACACCCAGCCGACGCTAAGCTTTCAGCGCGTGCTGCAGCGTGCGGTTTTCCACGTCCAATCCTCCGGTCGCAGCGAAGTGACCGGCGCTAACGTACTGGTCGCGATTTTCAGCGAGCAGGAGTCGCAGGCCGCCTATCTGCTGCGTAAACATGAAGTCAGCCGCCTTGATGTGGTGAATTTCATCTCTCACGGCACGCGCAAAGACGAGCCCAGCCAGCCTTCGGAAAACAATGCGAGCCAGCCGGGTAACGAAGAGCAAGCAGGCGGGGAGGATCGTATGGAAAACTTCACCACCAATCTCAACCAGCTTGCGCGCGTAGGCGGTATCGATCCGCTGATCGGCCGTGATAAAGAGCTGGAGCGTGCTATTCAGGTATTGTGCCGCCGCCGTAAGAACAACCCGCTGCTGGTGGGAGAATCCGGCGTCGGCAAGACCGCGATTGCGGAAGGGCTCGCCTGGCGTATCGTCCAGGGCGACGTGCCGGAAGTGATGGCGGATTGCACTATTTACTCGCTGGATATCGGTTCGCTGCTGGCAGGAACCAAATATCGCGGCGATTTTGAAAAACGCTTTAAAGCGTTGCTGAAACAGCTTGAGCAGGATACCAATAGCATCCTGTTTATCGATGAGATCCATACCATCATCGGCGCAGGGGCGGCCTCCGGCGGCCAGGTTGATGCGGCTAACCTGATTAAACCGCTGCTTTCCGGCGGCAAGATCAGGGTGATTGGCTCCACGACCTACCAGGAGTTCAGCAACATCTTCGAAAAAGATCGTGCCTTAGCGCGTCGTTTCCAGAAAATCGACGTGACCGAGCCTTCTGTCGAAGAGACGGTGCAGATCATCAACGGCCTGAAACCGAAGTATGAAGCGCACCACGATGTGCGTTATACCGCCAAAGCGGTGCGTGCGGCGGTCGAGCTGGCGGTGAAATACATCAACGATCGCCATCTGCCGGATAAGGCGATTGACGTGATCGACGAAGCGGGCGCGCGGGCGCGGCTGATGCCGGTCAGCAAGCGTAAGAAAACGGTCAATGTGGCGGATATCGAATCCGTGGTTGCGCGCATCGCGCGTATCCCGGAGAAGAGCGTCTCCCGCAGCGATCGCGATACGCTGAAAAACCTTGGCGACCGCCTGAAAATGCTGGTCTTTGGTCAGGATAAAGCGATTGAAGCGCTTACCGAAGCCATCAAAATGGCGCGTGCCGGGCTTGGACATGAGCATAAACCGGTTGGGTCCTTCCTGTTCGCCGGGCCGACCGGGGTTGGGAAAACTGAAGTCACCGTGCAGCTGGCGAAAGCGCTGGGTATTGAACTGCTGCGGTTTGATATGTCCGAGTATATGGAACGTCATACCGTCAGCCGTTTGATTGGCGCCCCTCCGGGATACGTCGGTTTCGATCAGGGCGGGCTGTTGACCGATGCGGTTATCAAACATCCGCACGCGGTACTGCTGCTTGATGAGATCGAAAAAGCGCATCCGGATGTCTTCAATATCCTGCTGCAGGTGATGGATAACGGTACGCTGACAGATAACAACGGCCGTAAAGCGGACTTCCGCAACGTGGTGCTGGTGATGACCACCAACGCCGGGGTGCGTGAAACCGAGCGTAAATCGATTGGTCTTATTCAGCAGGATAACAGCACCGATGCGATGGAAGAGATCAAAAAGATCTTTACGCCGGAGTTCCGTAACCGTCTCGACAACATCATCTGGTTCGATCACCTCTCTACCACCGTGATCCATCAGGTAGTCGATAAGTTTATCGTCGAACTGCAGGTACAGTTGGATCAGAAAGGCGTATCGCTGGAAGTGAGTCAGGAAGCGCGTGACTGGCTGGCTGAGAAGGGCTATGACCGGGCAATGGGCGCGCGTCCAATGGCGCGGGTGATTCAGGACAACCTGAAGAAACCGCTGGCAAACGAGCTGCTGTTTGGTTCGCTGGTGGATGGCGGCCAGGTCACCGTTGAGTTGGATAAAGCCAACAATGTGCTGACCTACGGCTTCCACAGCGCGCAGAAGCACAAACCGGAAGCGGCGCATTAATAAATTCTGAATTGTTCAGTGATAAAGACCGGGTTGGTGACAGCCCGGTCTTTTTTTATCGCTCAGGTCAAATGTCCGGATATGACGGGAGTTTATCGTTAAACTTGGCGCGCAGATCGCGAAAAAGGGCAAAACGACACCCTGGCGTTGGTGAAAGCGCCGGAAAACTCAGCCTGCGTGAGGGAAGTTGAAATGAAAAGACCGGGCAGGAGCCCGGCCTTCAGCATCTGACGCCTTAGCGGCGGAAACAATTAGCGACTACGGAAGACAATGCGGCCTTTGCTCAGGTCGTACGGGGTCAGCTCAACAGTCACTTTGTCGCCCGTCAGAATGCGGATGTAGTTTTTACGCATTTTACCGGAAATATGCGCAGTTACCACGTGACCGTTTTCCAGTTCTACGCGGAACATAGTGTTAGGCAACGTTTCAAGTACGGTGCCCTGCATTTCAATATTGTCTTCTTTGGCCATCTAGTCCTCTGGGGTATCACTACCGTAGTTTTGAACCGGCAAGATAATGCCGAAGTTCAGCAAGTATGTAAAGTTTTACGTATACCCAAAACAGTTCGCGTCGCAGGCTGGCGGTAAATAATTGCGCGCAGCCAGCGCCTGCAGCTTAAAACATGACGGGTATAAATCGCCGAAGTAGTTTTGGCGCATTGCCCGAAATACACGCGGTAAAACCACATGACAGGCGCAAACGTAAAGGGCAGTGACAGAACGATGGGCGTTATCTGACTCTTAATATTCCCAAACGGCGGCGGGGCAACAGGCAGAAGCTACTCTACCGCGCAATTATACCACCGCGCTAAGAAATGTGCTGAAAACATTTATCCATTACCGGTAAATAGCACCCTTGGTACCCAAAATCGCTCCGGTAAGCGATAGGTGCGTAATACGGAAAGGTAATCGAGATAATCGCGGCGCGGGATTTCAATCGCTCCTAAAGAGGCGGTATGCGCGTTAAGAACCTGACAGTCAATTAATCTGCCACCGTCCTGGGCAAAAGCCTGACAGAAGATCATTAGCGCGGTTTTGGAGGCATTTTCCGCCCGGCTGAACATCGACTCGCCGCAAAACAGCGCTCCCTGCGCCACGCCATACATGCCGCCGACCAGCCTATCCTCATCCCATACTTCGATGGAGTGAGCATGACCGAGTTCATGTAACTGGTGATAGGCCTGAACGATACCATGGGTGATCCAGGTGCCTTCATCGCGATGGCTGGCGCAGCCCTCGATAACCTGGCCGAAGGCGTGATTGAGCGTCACCCGATAGGGCGAACGTTGATGGAAACGTTTCATGCTACGGCTATAGTGGAATTGCTCCGGCCACAGTACGGCGCGTGGATCGGGCGACCACCATAAAATAGGGTCGCCGGGAGAAAACCATGGAAAGATACCGCGCTGATAGGCCATCAACAAACGGGCTGGGCTGAGATCGCCACCCAGCGCCAGCAGGCCATTTGGTTCACGCAGAGCGCCTTCCGGGGAAGGGAAGGCGATAGAGTCACGAGAGAGCTGAACCAGACGCATTTTTGACCTCAATACGCACCAGCAATTGTTGACAATAATAGCTTACAGACGTTGCTTGAACTGGTAATAACGGCCCTGTTTCGCCAGCAGCTCTGCGTGACTACCTTGCTCAATAATTTGGCCGTTGTCCATGACAATTATCTGATTAAACCGCGCCAGCCCGCGCAGACGGTGAGTGACCATCAACACGGTTTTATCGCGCATCACTTCACTAAGTAAATCAAGGATCTGGCTTTCCGTTGTTGCATCCAGGCCTTCGGTGGGTTCATCAAGTAGCATTAACGGGGCATCGTGCAATAGCGCGCGGGCGATAGCCAGTCGACGTAATTCGCCGCCGGAAAGCTGACGTCCGCCTTCGCCAAGCCAGCTATCCAGGCCGCTATCTTCCAGCAATTTCTCCAGGCCGACTCGCGCCAGGATTTCGGCAAGCCTGGCGTCGCTGACCTGCGGCGCGGCGAGCAGCAGATTATCGCGCAGCGTCGCGCTGAAGAGATGCACCCGCTGCGGCACGACGCTCATCGCCTGGCGCAGGGTCGTTTCAGACAGCTCGCTAAGTGGCTGGCCATTTAGCTGAATCTGACCGTTGGCCGGATCCCAGGCGCGGGTCAATAGCTGCAGCAGAGTCGATTTACCGCAGCCGGTACGGCCAAGAATGGCGATATGCTCGCCTGCCGCGACCTGCAGAGAAATATCTTTTAGCGCCGGGGCCGACTGCTGCGGGTAGCTGAAGGTTACCTCATTCAGGGTAAGCGCTACCTGGGAGAAGCTTTGCGGCGTCTGCTGGCTGAACGTCACCTCGGGCTGCTGCTCGGTAATCTGCGTAATGCGGCGAGCGGACGCGATGACCTGGCCGAGATGTTGGAAGGCGCCGGTGACCGGCGCCAGCGCTTCAAATGCCGCTAAGGCGCAGAACACGAAGAGGGCGATCAGCGCCCCCGGCTGGCTATTACCGCCAACGCCTTCGGAGGCCATCCACAGCATGGCGATCACTGCGATGCCGCCAATCAGCAGCATCAGCGCCTGCGACAGGGCGGTGAGCTCAGCCTGGCGGCGCTGCGCCTCCTGCCAGCGCTGTTCCGTTTTTTCCATCTGTTTACGGTAGCGATCGCTGGCATTAAACAGCATTAACTCGGCTTGCCCCTGTAGCCAGGAGGTGAGTTGCTGGCGATACTGCCCGCGGAGCTGGGTGATCTGCTCCCCGGTCGGCTTACCGGCACGGTAAAACAGCGGTGGCAGCAGGAGTAGCGTCGCCAGCATAATTCCGCCAAGCGTTAGCGCCAGGGTGACATCGAGTACGCTTAAGCCGATGGTCACCACCAGGATGACCACCAGTGCGCCAACCAGCGGCGAGATCACGCGCAAATAGAGGTGATCCAGCGTATCGACATCTGCCACGATGCGGTTGAGCAACTCACCCTGACGAAAACGCGCCAGCCCGGCAGGGGAGAGCGGCAGTAGTTTGCTAAACGTGGCGACGCGCAGGTGCTGCAATACCCGGAAAGTGGCATCGTGGCTCACCAGACGCTCAAAGTAGCGGCCGGCGGTACGAATAATTGCCGCGCCGCGAACGCCTGCGGCAGGCAGCATGTAGTTAAAACTGTAAATCCCGGCGACCCCGACCACCGCAGAGGCCGACAGGAACCAGCCGGAAAGCGTTAATAGCCCGATACTTGCCAGCAGGGTGACGATAGCCAGCACCACGCCGAGGGTCAGCAGCCATTTGTGGCGTTTGTATAGCGCCAGATAGGGTAACAGTGCGCGCATTTAAATTTCCTCCTGGCGATGGGCTAACAGTGAGGCAAACGCGCCTCCAGCGGCAGAAAGCTGCGCATAGCCGCCTTGCTCGACAATCTGTCCATTCTGCATCACCCAAATAGCATCCCACTCGGCCAGTCCTGCCAGTTGGTGAGTAACCATCAGCGTGGTCTGCTGGGTAGAAGCGTTAGATAGCGCCTGCATCACACGCTGTTCGCTGTGAGCGTCAAGGCTGGCCGCTGGTTCATCAAGCAGCAACAGGCGGCACGGCACCAGCAGCGCGCGCGCAACGGCAATACGCTGAGCCTGGCCGACCGAGAGGCCGCCAGCCTGATCGCCTAACGGGGTATTAATACCTTGTGGCAATTGGGAAATAAACTCGCTGACCCAGGCCTTATCCAGGGCTAGCTGCAGTTGCGCTTCCGTGGCTTCTGGCCACGCTAGCAGCACGTTTTCACGCAGCGTGGCGGCGGGCAGTTGCGGGTTTTGACCGACCCAGCTAATTAGCCGACGCCAGCGTTCAGCATCGAGATCGCGCAGCTCCACGCCGTTAACCTGTAGCGAACCTTCATAGGGAAGAAAGCCTGTCAGCGTATTCAGCAGCGAGCTTTTACCGGAACCGCTCTGGCCGACCAGGACCACGCGCTCGCCAGCGTTCAGGGTGAAACTCAGCGGGCCTGCCAGCGTTTTGCCATCCGGCGATTTCACCATCAGATCGCGGGCTTCGAGGCGAATCAGTTCATGATCGCTTAGCGTTTTCACGCCCCGTTCAGCCTGCGCCAGCGGCGTTTCCATAAAAGTCTTGAGGCTATCCGCTGCGCCAATGGCCTGCGCCTTGGCATGGTAAAATGTGCCTAAATCACGTAGCGGCTGGAAAAACTCCGGCGCCAGTATCAAGGTTAAAAAACCGGACATCAGCGTGACGCCGACGCCGTAGTGGCCGAAGTCGAGCTCGCCGAGGTAGGAAAAACCGAAATAGACCGCCACCAGCGCGATAGAGAGCGAGGTAAAGAACTCCAGCACGCCGGAGGAGAGAAAAGCCAGGCGCAGGACTTCCATCGTCCGCTGGCGGAAATCCTGCGACGCATCGCGGATATTGTTAATTTCCGCCTCGCCGCTGTTGAACAGACGCAGCGTCTCCATGCCGCGCAGACGGTCGAGGAAGTGACCGCTGAGGCGACCGAGCGCAAGGAAATTGCGCCGGTTAGCATCGGCGGCGCCCATCCCGACCAGCGCCATAAAGAGCGGGATCAGCGGGGCGGTGCCGAGTAAAATTAGCGCGGCCGCCCAGTTGCTGGGGAAGATAGTGATAACAATCAGCAGCGGCACGCAGGCGGCCAACGTCATCTGCGGCAGATAGCGCGCGTAGTAATCATGCATATCGTCGATTTGCTCAAGGATGAGCGTCGCCCAACTGCCGGCGGGTTTTCCCTGAATCCAAGCCGGGCCCGCCTGCTGAAGGCGGTCCAGCACCTGGCGGCGAATTTCATAACGGATATGCTGGCCGGCGTGGAAGCCGACGCGTTCGCGTAGCCACACCACCCAGGCGCGCAGGATCAGCACCAGCGCCAGCAAGGTAAACGGCAGCAGCAGCGCCGTCGCCGGGATATTTTCCATTATCATTCGGTGAAGTATACGCGCCAGAAACCACGCCTGAGCGACGATCAATAGACCGCTCACGACGCCCAGCAGGCGAGAAATCATCAACCAGCGACGGGAGATAATGCTTTTTTCTTTTAACCAGCGGGTTAACTCTTGTTGACGGGTTTTATTCATTGCGCGCTTAGCAGGTGTCGTTATGAGATTTTTGGGCACGGCAATGTTACAACGGGGCAAAAATAAAGGCGACTTTTCGTCGCCTTCTTTACCTTTGTTACTGACTTGTAAAGATTATTTGCAAGCGTCAGCTAACCCATCCAGATAGCGTTCCGCGTCCAGCGCCGCCATACAGCCGGTGCCGGCGGAGGTAATCGCCTGACGGTAGATATGGTCCATCACGTCGCCCGCGGCGAACACGCCAGGGATACTGGTTTGCGTGGCGTTGCCGTGGATGCCGGATTGTACTTTGATATAACCGTTTTCCAGCGCTAACTGACCTTCAAAGATAGCGGTGTTCGGGCTGTGTCCAATGGCGACAAACAGACCGGCGACGTCCAGCGTTTCAACGTTATCGCTATTTTTAGTATCGCGCAGACGCAGCCCGCTGACGCCCATCTGGTCGCCGGTGACTTCTTCCAGGGTGCGATCGGTGTGCAGCACGATATTGCCGCTTTCCACTTTATCCATCAGGCGCTTGATCAGGATTTTTTCCGCACGGAAGGTGTCGCGACGGTGGATCAGATGCACTTCAGCAGCGATGTTGGACAGATACAGCGCTTCTTCAACCGCCGTGTTGCCGCCGCCGATGACCGCGACTTTCTGGTTACGATAGAAGAAACCGTCGCAGGTGGCGCAGGCAGAGACGCCGCGTCCTTTGAAAGCTTCTTCAGAAGGCAGACCCAGATAACGGGCGGAAGCGCCGGTAGCGATAATCAGCGCGTCACAGGTGTACTCGCCGCTGTCGCCGACCAGGCGGAACGGACGGTTCTGCAGATCGACGCTGCTGATATGGTCGAAAATAATTTCAGTTTCGAACTTGGTGGCATGCTCGTGCATACGTTCCATGAGCAGCGGACCGGTCAGATCGTTTGGGTCGCCTGGCCAGTTTTCCACTTCAGTGGTGGTGGTCAGCTGACCGCCTTTTTCCATGCCGGTGATCAGCACCGGCTGCAGGTTTGCGCGCGCAGCATAGACCGCCGCGGTATATCCTGCAGGTCCAGAACCTAGAATAAGCAGTTTACTGTGTTTGGCTGTGCCCATGAGATCCCCATATTTTATTGGCATACATTGGGCTGGATTGTAGGGAATTTGCGGGCGTAAAAAAAGAGCGTAGCGATTTTGTTAACGATATGTGCAATAGAACCCGCCGATGGATTGGCGATTTAACGAGCGGAAAATATAATTAATTCTACTGTTAGCGCTCTGATTATAAGATGAAAACATGAGATTCAGAGGGGGTTGATGATGAATATCTGGCATCTTGTACTAAAAATCGATGTTTTGCTTTGACAATCCCCTGTGCTTTTGCGAAAACATTCATGGAAGAAGAAAAGCAGTGTTTCGCGTGCGGCGAATGTTCATGCACGCAAATGCCATTTTTATCCGGGTCAGCGAAATCTACGCATGGTGTGGACAGACGCCATGCGTGATGTCGGTGACTGCCATCAGGCAACGGGCTTCTCACGTACCCCTGGGTTACTCAACGTCGTACGGGTAATAACGGGATGGGCTCTGGCAGTGAAGGCGCAGAGTCAGAACAGGAGTAGGGAAGGAATACAGAGAGACAATAATAATGGTAGATAGCAAGAAACGCCCTGGCAAAGATCTCGACCGCATCGATCGTAACATTCTGAATGAACTGCAAAAAGACGGGCGTATTTCCAACGTCGAGCTTTCCAAACGGGTGGGACTTTCTCCGACGCCTTGCCTTGAGCGCGTGCGTCGACTGGAAAGACAGGGTTTTATTCAGGGCTATACGGCGCTGCTCAACCCGCATTATCTGGATGCATCACTTCTGGTATTTGTTGAGATTACTCTGAATCGTGGTGCGCCGGATGTGTTTGAGCAATTTAACGCCGCAGTACAAAAACTTGAAGAAATTCAAGAGTGTCACTTGGTATCCGGTGATTTTGACTATCTGTTGAAAACCCGCGTACCGGACATGTCAGCGTATCGTAAATTGCTGGGCGAAACCCTGCTGCGCCTGCCGGGCGTAAACGACACCCGTACCTACGTGGTTATGGAAGAAGTCAAGCAGAGTAATCGTCTGGTAATCAAGACGCGCTAACACGGAACAGGTGCAAAATCGACGTAGTTTGATTACACTCCTGTTAATCCATACAGCAACAGTGCCGGGGAGACCCGGCGCTGTTGTCCGTTTTAGCAGCAGGCAGGAAATTGCCTGATACCTGGAGAGCCTTTCTTGAGCCAGGAATACACCGAAGACAAAGAAGTCAAACTAACGAAGCTAAGCAGCGGGCGCCGCGTTCTTGAGGCGTTACTCATCCTTTGCTCTCTTTTTGCCATCTGGCTGATGGCGGCATTACTGAGCTTTAATCCATCCGATCCCAGTTGGTCACAGACCGCATGGCATGAGCCTATCCATAATCTGGGCGGCATGCCCGGCGCGTGGCTGGCGGACACGTTATTTTTCATCTTTGGCGTAATGGCCTACACCATCCCCGTGATCATCATCGGCGGCTGCTGGTTTGCATGGCGTCATCAGGAAAATGACGAGTATGTCGATTACTTCGCTGTTTCGTTGCGCCTGATCGGCGCGCTGGCGCTGATCCTCACCTCCTGCGGCCTGGCGGCAATTAACGCCGATGATATCTGGTACTTTGCTTCCGGCGGCGTCATTGGCAGCCTGCTTAGCACCACCTTACAACCCTTGCTGCACAGTAGCGGCGGCACTATCGCCTTGCTTTGTATCTGGGCCGCGGGTTTAACGCTGTTTACCGGCTGGTCATGGGTCAGCATTGCCGAGAAACTCGGCGGCGCAATCCTTTCTATTCTGACCTTTGCCAGTAATCGTACCCGTCGGGACGATACCTGGGTTGATGAAGGGGAATATGAAGATGATGAATATGAAGATGAAGAAGACGACGATACCGCACAGCCGCGGGAATCGCGTCGCGCCCGCATCTTACGCAGTGCGCTAGCGCGTCGTAAGCGTCTGGCGGAAAAGTTCGCCAACCCGATGGGGCGTAAAACCGATGCCGCGCTGTTCTCCGGTAAACGTATGGATGATGCGGAAGCAGTACAATACAGCGCCAGCGGCGCGCCTGTCGCTGCGGATGATGTCCTGTTCTCAGGCGCCAGCGCCGCGCGTCCTGGCGATTTAGACCCTTACGATCCGCTACTGAATGGCCATACGGTGGCCGACCCGATCGGCGCCGCCTCCGCCGCTGTCGTTGCGCCGCAGGCATGGGCGGAGCAGGGGACAGGGCAGGCATACCAACCGGAGGCCGCTCACCTGCAACCACCGGTGTATCAGCCTGAATATGCGCCGCAGCAGCCGCCGGTTTATCAACCGGAAGCCGCGCATCCTCAGCAGCCGGCGTATCAGCCTGAGTATGCGCCGCAGCAGCCGCCGGTTTACCAGCCGGAAGCCGCGCATCCTCAGCAGCCAGTGTATCAGCCGGAATACGCGCCGCAGCAGCAGCCGGTTTACCAGCCGGAAGCCGCGCATCCACAGCAGCCGGTGTATCAGCCTGAATACGCGCCGCAGCAGCCGCCGGTTTATCAGCCGGAAGCCGCGCATCCACAGCAGCCGGCGTATCAGCCTCAGTATGCGCCGCAGCAGCCGCCGGTTTACCAGCCGGAAGCCGCGCATCCACAACAGCCTGTGTATCAGCCTGAGTATGCGCCGCAGCAGCCACCGGTTTACCAGCCGGAAGCCGCGCATCCGCAGCAGCCGATATACCAGCCTGAACCGGCTGTTCAACAACCTATTTATCATCAGGAACCGGCGCCAGCCGCTGAGCCTGAGACTCCTCAGGAAGAAACTAAACGCCCGCCGATGTACTACTTCGAGGAAGTCGAAGAGAAGCGCGCGCGCGAGCGTGAGTTGCTTGAATCCTGGTATCAGCCAATCCCTGAACCGGCGAGCCCGGTGGCGACCAAACCGATCACCACCCCGGCTGCCCCATCCAAACCGTCAGTTGATGCCGCCGCCGTGACGGCCGTCGCCGCAGGCGTTCATCAGGCCACCACTTCTGGCAGCACAGCCGCAGCCGCCTCAGTGGCGTCAACCGCCGCTGACGCAGCGCCAGTTTTCAGCCCGGCATCCAGCGGCCCGCGGGTACAGGTAAAAGAAGGCATTGGTCCGAAATTGCCGCGTCCGAATCGCGTCCGTGTGCCGACACGTCGGGAGCTTGCTTCCTATGGCATTAAGCTGCCGTCTCAGCGTATTGCTGAAGAGCGCGCGCGTCGGGCCGAGCTTGAACATCATTACGATAATGAGCCGCTGAGCGACGAAGAAGCCGATGCGCTGGAACAGGACGAGCTGGCGCGTCAGTTTGCCGCTACCCAGCAACAGCGCTATGGCGAGTCCTGGGAATCCGAAAGCGATGAGCAGGACGAAGACGCTGCCGCTGAAGCCGAACTGGCGCGCCAGTTTGCCGCGACCCAGCAGCAGCGCTATGCCAGCGAGCAGCCGCCGGGAGCCAATCCCTTCTCACCGGCGGACTATGAGTTCTCGCCGATGAAAACGCTGGTCAATGATGGTCCAAGCGAGCCGTTGTTTACGCCGACGCCGGAAGTGCAGCCCCAGCAACCGGCTCAGCATTATCAACAACCGGCAGCTGCGCCACAGCAGGGTTATCAACCTGCGCAGCCGCCCGTACACCATCAGCCGGTAGCGCCGCAGCCGCAGGCTTATCAACCTGCGCAGCAGCCAATGCAGCAACAACAGCCGGTTGCTCAGCAGCCTTATCAGCAGCCCGCTCCGTCGCCGCAGGATAGCCTTATTCATCCGCTACTGATGCGTAATGGCGACAGCCGTCCACTGCAAAGACCAACAACGCCGCTGCCGTCGCTGGATCTCTTGACGCCGCCGCCGAGCGAAGTTGAACCTGTTGATACCTTTGCGCTTGAGCAGATGGCGCGTCTGGTCGAAGCGCGTCTCGCCGATTTCCGCATTAAAGCGGATGTGGTGAACTACTCACCGGGTCCGGTGATCACTCGTTTCGAGCTGAACCTCGCGCCGGGGGTGAAGGCCGCGCGTATCTCTAACCTGTCGCGCGACCTTGCGCGTTCGCTGTCGACCGTGGCGGTGCGTGTGGTGGAAGTTATTCCGGGTAAACCTTACGTTGGCCTGGAATTACCGAACAAAAAACGCCAGACCGTATACCTGCGCGAAGTGCTCGATTGTCCGAAATTCCGCGAGAACCCATCGCCGCTTACCGTGGTGCTGGGCAAAGATATCGCCGGCGATCCGGTGGTGGCCGATCTGGCGAAAATGCCGCATCTGCTGGTTGCCGGTACCACTGGTTCGGGTAAATCGGTCGGCGTGAACGCCATGATCCTCAGCATGCTCTATAAGGCGCAGCCGGAAGACGTTCGTTTCATCATGATCGACCCGAAAATGCTTGAGCTGTCGGTGTACGAAGGTATCCCGCATCTGCTGACGGAAGTGGTCACCGACATGAAAGACGCCGCCAATGCGCTGCGCTGGAGCGTCAATGAAATGGAGCGCCGTTATAAGCTGATGTCGGCGCTGGGCGTGCGTAATCTGGCGGGCTACAACGAGAAGATCGCTGAGGCCGCACGCATGGGACGCCCGATCCCGGATCCTTACTGGAAACCGGGCGACAGTATGGACGCCGTGCATCCGGTGCTGGAAAAACTGCCGTACATCGTGGTGCTGGTGGATGAATTCGCCGATCTGATGATGACCGTCGGTAAGAAGGTGGAAGAACTGATTGCGCGTCTGGCGCAGAAAGCGCGCGCGGCGGGCATTCATCTGGTGCTGGCGACCCAGCGTCCGTCGGTTGACGTGATTACCGGTCTTATCAAGGCCAACATTCCGACGCGTATCGCCTTCACCGTATCGAGCAAGATTGACTCGCGTACCATCCTTGACCAGGGGGGCGCAGAATCGCTGCTGGGCATGGGTGATATGCTCTATTCCGGGCCGAACTCCACGATGCCGGTTCGCGTCCATGGCGCGTTTGTCCGTGACCAGGAAGTACACGCCGTGGTGCAGGACTGGAAAGCGCGCGGTCGTCCGCAGTATGTTGACGGTATTACCTCCGATAGCGAAAGCGAAGGCGGTGGTGGCGGCTTTGATGGCGGGGAAGAGCTGGATCCGCTGTTCGATCAGGCGGTCAACTTCGTAACCGAGAAGCGCAAAGCCTCGATCTCGGGGGTGCAGCGTCAGTTCCGTATCGGCTATAACCGCGCGGCGCGTATCATTGAGCAGATGGAAGCTCAGGGGATCGTCAGCGAGCAAGGCCATAACGGTAACCGTGAAGTCCTGGCGCCGCCGCCCTTCGAGTAAGTGCAAAGTTCGGTAAATAAGCGCAAAATCAGCCTGTTCTGCTATTCCGTTGCTCTCAACGGCTCTACAGTAGGGACAGAACAGGCTCCCGCGTCGGGAGTGACGCACAATAAGGATCAACAATGAAGAAACTTGCCATCACCTGTGCATTATTGTCTGGCTTCGTGGTAAGCCAGGTTTGGGCAGACGCTGCCGGCGACTTAAAAAGCCGTCTGGATAAAGTCAGCAGTTTCCATGCCAGCTTCACTCAGAAAGTGACCGACGCAAGCGGTAATGCCGTGCAGGACGGGCAGGGCGATTTGTGGGTGAAGCGCCCGAATCTGTTCAACTGGCATATGACCCAGCCGGATGAAAGTATTCTGGTATCGGATGGGAAAACGCTGTGGTTCTATAATCCGTTTGTGGAGCAGGCAACCGCAACCTGGCTGAAAAACGCGACCAGCAACACGCCGTTCATGCTGATCGCCCGCAACCAGTCAGCGGACTGGCAGCAATACAACATCAAACAAAACGGCGATGATTTTGTGCTGACGCCGAAAAGCGGTAACGGCAACCTCAAGCAGTTCACAATCAATGTGGGCCGTGACGGTACTATCCATCAGTTCAGCGCCGTTGAGCAAGACGACCAGCGCAGCAGCTATCAGCTGAAGTCGCAGCAGAATGGCGCCGTCGACGCATCTAAGTTCACTTTTACGCCGCCGCAAGGGGTGACGGTGGACGATCAACGTAAGTAGAGGCGAATGTGAGCAACTTTTCGCTCGATTTTTCCGATAATGCATTTCAACCTCTGGCCGCCCGTATGCGGCCAGAAAATTTAGCGCAGTACATTGGCCAGCAGCACCTGCTGGCGCCGGGTAAACCGCTGCCGCGGGCGATTGAGGCAGGGCATCTGCACTCGATGATCCTGTGGGGGCCGCCGGGCACCGGTAAAACTACCCTTGCGGAAGTGATCGCTCGCTACGCCAATGCTGATGTCGAGCGTATCTCGGCTGTTACATCTGGCGTCAAAGAGATCCGCGAAGCTATCGAACGTGCGCGGCAAAATCGCAACGCTGGTCGACGCACTATCCTGTTTGTTGATGAAGTGCATCGTTTCAATAAAAGCCAGCAGGATGCCTTTCTGCCGCACATCGAAGACGGCACTATTACTTTTATTGGCGCGACGACCGAAAACCCGTCATTCGAACTTAATTCCGCTTTGCTCTCCCGCGCCCGAGTCTATTTGCTCAAATCACTGACCACGGACGATATCGAGCAGGTGCTCAACCAGGCGATGAGCGATAAAGCGCGAGGCTACGGTGGGCAAGATATTATCCTGCCGGATGAAACCCGCAAAGCGATTGCCGAGCTGGTCAACGGCGATGCGCGCCGGGCGTTGAACACGCTGGAAATGATGGCCGATATGGCTGAAAACGACGATTCAGGCAAGCGAGTGCTGAAAGCGGAACTGCTTACCGAAATTGCCGGCGAGCGTAGCGCGCGTTTTGATAATAAAGGCGACCGTTTTTACGATCTTATATCCGCGTTACATAAGTCCGTGCGCGGTAGCGCGCCGGATGCGGCGCTGTACTGGTACGCACGAATCATTACCGCAGGCGGCGACCCGTTGTATGTCGCTCGCCGTTGTCTGGCTATCGCGTCTGAGGATGTCGGCAACGCCGATCCTCGCGCCATGCAGGTGGCCATTTCCGCGTGGGATTGTTTTACCCGCGTTGGGCCGGCGGAAGGCGAACGGGCTATTGCTCAGGCGATTGTTTATCTGGCCTGCGCGCCGAAGAGTAACGCGGTCTACACCGCCTTTAAGGCTGCGCTGGCCGATGCCCGCGATCGCCCTGATTACGACGTGCCGGTACATTTACGCAATGCGCCGACCAAACTCATGAAAGAAATGGGTTATGGTCAGGAGTACCGCTACGCGCACGATGAACCTAACGCCTACGCCGCTGGCGAGCAGTATTTCCCGCAGGAAATGGCGCAAACGCGCTATTATCAGCCAACAAACAGGGGGCTCGAGGGCAAAATCGCTGAAAAGCTCGCCTGGCTTGCCGAACTGGATCAAAATAGCCAGATAAAACGCTACCGCTAATTGTGGCGTTGCGGTAAGGTTATTACCTATATTTCCGTGGCCGTAGTTTGCGGCCATTTTTCCTATTTAAATTCGATAAGCACAGGATAAGCATGCTCGATCCCAATCTGCTGCGTACCGAGCCAGACGCAGTCGCAGAAAAACTGGCACGCCGGGGCTTTAAGCTGGATGTAGATAAACTGCGCGCTCTTGAAGAGCGTCGTAAAGTTCTGCAGGTTCAAACCGAAAACCTGCAGGCGGAGCGTAACTCCCGATCGAAATCCATTGGCCAGGCGAAAGCGCGCGGGGAAGATATCGAGCCATTACGCCTGGAAGTGAACAAGCTTGGCGAACAGCTGGATGCCGCAAAGTCCGAGCTGGAAACGCTGCTGGCGGAAATTCGCGATATCGCGCTGGCGATCCCGAACATTCCTCACGATGACGTGCCGGTGGGCCGCGACGAAAACGACAACGTTGAAGTCAGCCGCTGGGGGACGCCGCGTCAGTTCGATTTCGAGGTGCGCGACCACGTTACGCTGGGTGAAATGCACGGGGGGCTGGACTTCGCCGCCGCCGTTAAGCTAACCGGTTCCCGTTTCGTGGTGATGAAAGGCCAGCTGGCTCGCCTGCACCGCGCGCTGGCGCAGTTTATGCTGGATCTGCACACCGAACAGCACGGCTATAGCGAGAACTATGTTCCTTACCTGGTGAACCAGGACACGCTGTATGGTACTGGCCAGTTGCCGAAATTCGCCGGCGACCTGTTCCATACTCGTCCGCTGGAAGAAGAAGCTGATAGCAGCAACTATGCGTTGATTCCGACCGCCGAAGTGCCGCTGACCAACCTGGTCCGCGACGAAATCATCGACGAAGACGATCTGCCGATTAAAATGACCGCCCATACTCCGTGCTTCCGTTCTGAAGCGGGTTCGTATGGTCGTGATACCCGCGGTCTGATCCGTATGCACCAGTTCGACAAAGTTGAAATGGTGCAGATCGTACGTCCGGAAGACTCTATGGCGGCGCTGGAAGAGATGACCGGCCACGCTGAGAAGGTTCTGCAACTGCTGGGTCTGCCGTACCGTAAGGTAGCGCTGTGTTCCGGCGATATGGGCTTTAGCGCCTGTAAAACCTATGACCTCGAAGTGTGGGTTCCGGCGCAGGATACCTATCGCGAAATTTCTTCCTGCTCTAACGTCTGGGATTTCCAGGCACGTCGTATGCAGGCGCGTTGCCGCAGCAAGTCCGACAAAAAGACTCGTCTCGTTCATACCCTGAATGGTTCTGGTCTGGCGGTTGGCCGTACGCTGGTTGCGGTAATGGAAAACTATCAGCAGGCCGATGGCCGTATCGAGATCCCGGAAGTTCTGCGCCCGTATATGCGTGGCCTCGAATATATCGGTTAATCTTTACTGCTCTTTCCTTAAAAGCGCCTGTGGGCGCTTTTTTTATATCCTTATTGATACCGGGCAATAATCCATTCAGTGAATCCGGTGATACTCCCTTTGGATTAATACAGCATAAAAAGCCAATAAAATCCGATATATATAAAATTATATAACGATTGTCAGCTTATTGTGAGCAACCAAAGCGAGTATCTATGAAAATCAAAGCCCCCGATGCTTTACTGGCTGCCGAAGTTAGCCGACGTGGTTTAATGAAAACCACGGCGATAGGCGGCCTGGCGATGGCCAGCAACGCATTGACCTTACCCTTCACGCGTATTGCGCACGCCGCTGATACGCTGGCGCCAGCCAGTGAGAAAGTGGTCTGGAGCGCCTGCACAGTAAACTGCGGCAGCCGCTGTCCGCTGCGCATGCACGTGGTTGATGGTGCGATTAAGTACGTAGAAACCGATAATACCGGCGATGATAACTACGACGGTCTGCATCAGGTTCGCGCCTGTCTGCGAGGCCGCTCTATGCGCCGCCGCGTCTATAACCCTGACCGGCTGAAATATCCGATGAAGCGCATCGGCAAACGCGGTGAGGGAAAATTCGAACAAATTAGCTGGGAAGAGGCGTTCGACACTATCGCCAGCAATATGCAGCGTCTGATTAAAGATTATGGCAACGAATCTATCTATCTGAACTACGGAACCGGTACGCTCGGCGGGACTCTGACTCGTTCCTGGCCGCCAGGAAAAACGCTGATTGCTCGTCTGATGAACTGCTGCGGCGGCTATCTCAATCATTATGGCGACTATTCATCGGCGCAGATTGCGGCTGGTTTGAATTACACCTATGGCGGTTGGGCCGATGGCAATAGCCCGTCGGATATCGAAAACAGTCAGTTGGTGGTGCTGTTTGGCAATAACCCTGGCGAAACGCGCATGAGCGGCGGCGGGGTGACTTACTACCTTGAACAGGCGCGGCAGAAATCCAATGCCCGCATGATCATTATCGATCCGCGTTATACCGACACCGGCGCCGGGCGTGAAGATGAATGGATCCCGATTCGTCCGGGAACCGACGCGGCGCTCATTTCAGCGCTGGCGTGGGTGATGATTACTGAAAATCTGGTCGATCAGCCCTTCCTCGATAAATACTGCGTCGGCTACGACGAGAAAACCCTGCCTGCCGATGCGCCGGCGAATGGACATTATAAAGCTTACATCCTTGGTCAGGGTTCCGACGGTATCGCTAAAACGCCGGAGTGGGCATCCACCATTACCGGGATCCCGCGTGAGCGCATTGTGAAGCTGGCTCGCGAGATAGCGACGGCGAAACCGGCGTATATCAGCCAGGGCTGGGGACCTCAGCGTCACGCCAACGGCGAAATCGCCACCCGCGCCATCTCCATGCTCGCCATTCTGACCGGCAACGTAGGGATTAACGGCGGCAATAGCGGCGCGCGTGAAGGTTCATATAGCCTGCCTTTCGAACGTATGCCGACGCTGGAAAATCCGGTTGAGACCAGCATCTCTATGTTTATGTGGACCGATGCGATTGAACGTGGTCCGGAAATGACCGCGCTGCGTGATGGCGTACGCGGCAAAGATAAGCTCGACGTGCCGATCAAGATGATCTGGAACTACGCGGGTAACTGCCTTATCAACCAGCACTCCGAGATCAACCGCACCCACGAAATCCTGCAGGACGATAAGAAGTGCGAAATGATCGTGGTAATCGACTGCCACATGACGTCGTCTGCGAAATACGCCGATATTCTGCTGCCGGACTGTACCGCCTCTGAGCAGATGGACTTCGCGCTGGACGCCTCCTGCGGCAATATGTCCTATGTCATCTTTGCCGACCAGGCGATCAAACCGCGTTTCGAATGCAAAACTATCTATGAGATGACCACCGAGTTGGCGAAACGCATGGGGGTGGCGGAGAAGTTTACCGAAGGCCGCACTCAGGAAGGCTGGATGCGTTATTTGTATGAGCAGTCGCGTAAAGCGATTCCCGAACTTCCGGATTTCGATACTTTCCGCCAGCAGGGCATCTTCAAGCAGCGTGACCCGCAAGGTCATCATGTGGCGTATAAAGCCTTCCGTGACGATCCGCAGGCCAACCCGCTGACCACGCCATCGGGCAAAATCGAAATCTATTCCCAGGAGCTCGCCAAAATCGCCGCGACCTGGGAGCTGCCGGAAGGCGATGTCATCGATCCGCTGCCGATCTACACTCCTGGGTTTGAAAATTACAACGATCCGTTGACTGCTAAATATCCGTTACAGCTGACGGGATTCCACTACAAGTCTCGCGTCCACTCAACTTATGGCAACGTTGATGTCCTGCAGGCAGCCTGCCGTCAGGAGATGTGGATCAATCCGATCGATGCGAAGACGCGCGGCATCGTCAATGGCGATCGCATTCGTATTTTCAACGACCGCGGCGAAGTCCATATCGAAGCGAAAGTGACGCCACGTATGATGCCGGGCGTCGTCGCGCTGGGCGAGGGCGCCTGGTATAACCCGGACGCCTCACGCGTGGATCAGGCCGGCAGCATTAACGTGCTGACCACCCAACGTCCGTCGCCGTTGGCGAAAGGCAACCCATCGCATACCAACCTCGTCCAGGTTGAAAAGCTGTAAGGAGTAACCGATGACAACTCAGTATGGATTTTTTATCGATTCCGCCCGTTGCACCGGTTGCAAAACCTGCGAGCTGGCCTGTAAAGACTACAAGAACCTGACGCCGGACGTCAGCTTCCGTCGTATCTACGAGTATGCCGGCGGCGACTGGCAGGAGGACAACGGCGTCTGGAATCAGAACGTTTTTGCCTACTACCTTTCCATCGCCTGTAACCACTGTGAAGACCCGGCGTGCACCAAGGTCTGTCCGAGCGGGGCGATGCACAAGCGCGAAGATGGTTTTGTGGTGGTCAATGAAGAGGTGTGCATTGGCTGTCGCTACTGCCATATGGCCTGCCCGTATGGCGCGCCGCAGTACAACGCCGCTAAAGGGCATATGACCAAATGCGACGGCTGTCACGAACGCGTCGCACAAGGAAAGAAACCGATTTGCGTCGAGTCCTGCCCGCTGCGGGCGCTGGACTTCGGGCCGATTGCCGAACTGCGTGAAAAGCACGGCCAACTGGCCGCCGTGGCGCCGCTGCCGTCGGCGCACTTCACCAGGCCGAGCATTGTGATAAAACCAAACGCCAACAGCCGTCCGTGCGGCGATACCACCGGCTATCTGGCCAATCCGAAGGAGGTCTAAAATGGGAAATGGATGGCATGAATGGCCGCTGATGATTTTCACGGTCTTCGGTCAATGCGTCGCCGGGGGCTTTATCGTTCTCGCGCTGGCGTTGATGAAGGGCGAACTTTCGCGCGAGCAGCGGCGGCGGGTGATAATGAGCATGTTTGGGCTATGGGTGTTAATGGGGATCGGTTTTATCGCCTCCACCATGCACCTTGGTTCGCCAATGCGCGCGTTTAATTCGCTGAACCGCGTTGGCGCATCCTCGTTAAGCAATGAAATAGCCAGCGGCGCGCTTTTCTTCGCCGTCGGCGGGATTGGCTGGCTGCTGGCGGTGGTAAATAAATTACCGTCCGGGCTGCGTAATCTGTGGCTGGTCGTCACCATGATCCTCGGCGTCATCTTTGTCTGGATGATGATCCGCGTATATAACACTATCGATACCGTACCCACCTGGTACACCATCTGGACACCGCTCAACTTCTTCCTGACCCTGTTTATCGGCGGGCCGCTGTTGGGTTACCTGCTGCTGCGTGTCGCGGGTGTGGACGGTTGGGCGATGCGTTTATTGCCGGTGATCATGCTGGTGGCGTTAGTGATTAGCGTGACCGTCGCGCTGATTCAGGGCAGCGAGTTGGCGACGATCCATAGTTCAATCCAACAGGCCTCGGCGCTGGTGCCGAATTATGGTTCCTTAATGGCATGGCGGACGGTCGCGTTAGTTCTGGCGTTGGTCTGCTGGATTGTACCGCAGCTTAAAGGTTATCAACCCGCATTGCCGCTTCTGGGGTTGGCGTTTGTGCTGGTGCTGGTCGGCGAGATGATTGGCCGCGGCGTATTCTATGGTCTGCATATGACCGTCGGTATGGCTATCGCCAGTTAATAACGTGAAATCACGCCGGAAGCCTATTCCGGCGTGATTAAAAAATGCGGTTGATTCATGAAATTTTTCTACTGATATTCCCACTATAGTTTTCCAATAAATTAATAAAAACAATGGAATAATATAAAGAATAATTCCGTTGCCGTTCCGCTGGATAAAAAACTTCTATCGTTGCCCTGAAAACCGCGTCAGGCCTGAATTCTGGCGGATTGACAATGTTTACAGCAGTGGCATGATGCGCACGAAATCTGAACTTCCTCACGGTTAATACCCATGACCATCTACACTCGCCCAGTGCAAATGTTGCTCTGTGGCCTGCTTCTGTTGACGCTGGCAATCGCGGTTTTAAATACGCTTGTCCCGCTGTGGCTCGCCCATGAAAATATGCCAACCTGGCAGGTTGGGATGGTCGGCTCTTCTTATTTCACCGGTAATCTGGTGGGAACACTATTTGCCGGTTGGGTCATTAAACGTCTGGGGTTTAACCGTAGCTATTATCTGGCGTCATTAATTTTTGCTGTCGGCTGCGTTGGTCTGGGTATCACACTCGGCTTCTGGACATGGCTGAGCTGGCGTTTTATCGCCGGCGTGGGCTGTGCAATGATTTGGGTGGTGGTCGAAAGCGCACTGGTGTGCAGCGGTACTTCCCGCAGCCGCGGTCGACTGCTGGCGGCGTACATGATGGTCTATTACATCGGTACTGTATTGGGCCAACTGATGGTCAGCAAATTACCGACCGATTTAATGAGCGTGCTGCCGTGGGTTACCGGCCTGGCGCTGGCGGCGATCCTGCCGCTGATGTTTACACGTATTATGAGCCAGGCCGACGAGCCGCATGAAACGGTACGTATCTGGCCGATGCTGAAACTGCGTCAGGCACGTCACGGTGTGAATGGCTGCATCATCTCCGGCATCGTGCTTGGTTCACTGTACGGCCTGATGCCGCTGTGGCTAAATCATCAGGGCGTCAGCGATTCGGGTATTGGTTTCTGGATGGCGGTGATGGTTAGCGCAGGCATTCTCGGGCAGTGGCCGGTCGGGCGTCTGGCTGACCGCTATGGCCGCCTGCTGGTGCTGCGCGTACAGGTCTTTGTGGTGATTCTGGGCTGTCTGGCGATGCTGAGCCAGGCGGCAATGGCGCCAGCGCTTTTTGTGCTCGGCGCATCCGGTTTTACTCTGTATCCGGTGGCGATGGCCTGGGCCTGCGAGAAGGTTGAACACCATCAACTGGTGGCGATGAACCAGGCGCTGCTGATGAGCTATACCATCGGCAGCCTGCTGGGGCCGACCCTGACGGCGATGTTGATGCAGAACTTCTCGGATAATCTGCTGTTTATCATGATCGCCAGCGTATCGTTTATCTATCTGCTGACCCTGCTGCGCAAAGCCGGGCATCATCCGACGCCGGTGGCACACGCCTGATATCCTTTAAGCCTCAATGGGGTTACCCCATCGAGGCCTGCTATGGTGAGTATAACAATATCGCTACGGTATTGGGCGTAACTTAGCCGGAACGCGATATTGCTGACCATCATATTGCAGCGTCCAGGATGCTTGCGTCAGAGTGTCTTTCGATGTGCATTCGTCACTGTCGTTCAGCCAGGACGTTGAGGCGGTATTTTTTTCGCTGACTTTTATATCGCTAAAGCCGTGATGTTTTGCGGCGTCTATTGCCAGCGTGCGTTTAATATCATTAAACTCCCCGGCGCAGTTGCCATCCCACTCTCCACCGTTGTCTTGTAGCACAATGCCATCCAGTACCATGCGCAGCTGGCCGCGATCGATGGTGTAAAGCCACAGCGCCTCTTCATACATGGGGTTGACGCGGGAGCTTCCCCTTTTCTGTATACGCACGCCAAATGCGGTCTGCCCTGGGGCTATCTTCCAGCGTGCGGTATCAATTGCAAGGTCGCTGATATAGAACGCGTCATCGTTCATGCGTTCGGGAAGATGTAAACGTTGCTTAACCGCGAGGGTCGCGGTATCAAGCACCAGCAGTTCCAAATTGGCAGTGTGGTCAAAATCACGTTGTTCCAGTTCCATGAGTGGAACGGCAGCCAGCGTAAGCTCTGGATGCGCCGGCCAGATACGACAAATGGCGCTAAAAGGCGATTCATTTTGTGTTTTGATCAGTTGCTTGCCCGGCGTGACGACCCCCTGAGCTGTCGATTGAGCATCGGGCCAGGCCTGCTTGATAATCGCATCAATATTGCAGCTGTCGGCCGCATAAGCGCCTTGGACCATGAATAATATCAGCCCTGAAATCAGTAATCGCATTGCTTCCTTTCCTCTTTTTTCCCTGTGATAAAAGCAAAACGGCTGCCTCACCAGGCAGCCGTTTGATTGAAATTTAGTACATCACTTTATGACCATATTGCTCCAGGATGCCTTTTACCCGCTCCATGGTCTCTTTCTTCGGTGGGTGTACGCCGTCAAGTTTGTACTCTTCGCCCATTGCCACCCATTTGTGTTTACCCAGCTCATGGTAGGGCAGGAGTTCGATTTTCTCGACGTTACCCATATCGCGGGTAAACTCACCCAGACGATGCGCGGAATCGTCATCATCAGACCAGCCGGGAACCACGACGTAGCGGATCCACACGTTAATCCCTTTCTTCGACAGATACTGTGCGAACTCCAGCGTACGATGGTTAGAAACGCCGACCAGGTTCTGGTGGATTTCATCGTTCATCTGCTTAAGGTCAAGCATCACCAGATCGGTGACTTCCAGCAGCTCGTCAATCACCGGATCGTAGCGACGTACGAAGCCGTTGGTATCCAGGCAGGTGTGGATACCTTCTTTTTTACAGGCGCGGAACCAGTCGCGGACAAATTCAGCCTGCAGGATCGCCTCGCCGCCGGAGGCGGTGACGCCACCGCCGGAAGCATTCATAAAGTGGCGATAGGTCACCACTTCTTTCATCAATTCTTCAACGGTGATTTCTTTACCGCCATGGGTATCCCAGGTGTCGCGGTTATGGCAGTAAAGGCAGCGCATCAGGCAGCCCTGGAAGAAGGTAATAAAGCGGATGCCTGGGCCATCGACGGTGCCACAGGATTCAAAGGAGTGAATACGACCAATAGTTGACATTGCGGTGATATCTCCGGGTTCGGCCCTCCAGGGCCTGTGATGCACAGCTCAAACCGGCTGTGTTAAGTCTGTTTTGACAGGTACCCAAAGTATAGATAACTGGCAAAGCAGGCTGCGGCAGGGAATCACGTGTTAAAAAGGCCCCACTGATGTGGGGCCTTTATTGTACGCTTTTTCAGTCAGACAGGGAATTACATGGTCTGAGTGAAGGTACGGGTAATAACATCCTGCTGCTGTTCTTTAGTCAGGGAGTTAAAACGTACTGCGTAGCCAGATACACGGATGGTCAGCTGCGGATATTTTTCCGGGTTTTCCATCGCGTCGAGCAGCATTTCGCGGTTCATGACGTTCACGTTCAGGTGCTGACCACCTTCGATGGACGCTTCGTGGTGGAAGTAACCATCCATCAGGCCCGCCAGGTTGGTCTTACGAACTTCGTCATCTTTACCCAGCGCGTTCGGCACGATAGAGAAGGTGTAAGAGATACCATCTTTAGCGTAAGCAAACGGCAGTTTAGCAACGGAAGTCAGAGAGGCTACAGCGCCTTTCTGGTCACGGCCGTGCATCGGGTTAGCACCTGGTCCGAACGGCGCGCCAGCGCGACGACCATCTGGGGTGTTACCGGTTTTCTTACCATACACGACGTTAGAAGTGATGGTCAGAACGGACTGAGTCGGGATAGCGTTGCGGTAGGTATGCAGTTTCTGAATTTTCTTCATGAAACGTTCAACCAGGTCAACGGCCATGTCATCGACGCGAGCATCGTTGTTACCAAACTGCGGATATTCGCCTTCGATTTCGAAGTCAACAGCCAGACCGTCTTCGTCACGAATCGGTTTAACTTTCGCATATTTGATAGCAGACAGGGAGTCAGCAGCAACGGACAGACCTGCGATACCACACGCCATGGTGCGGATAACGTCACGGTCGTGCAGCGCCATCAGAGAGGCTTCGTAGCTGTACTTGTCGTGCATGTAATGAATGATGTTCAGCGCGGTGACGTACTGTTTAGCCAGCCAGTCCATGAAGTGATCCATGCGCTCCATAACTTCGTCGAAGTTCAGGACGTCGCCTTTGATCGGTTCAGATTTCGGACCAACCTGCATTTTTAGTTTTTCATCAACGCCGCCGTTGATAGCATACAGCATGGTTTTCGCGAGGTTAGCGCGAGCGCCGAAGAACTGCATTTGTTTACCAACAATCATCGGGCTTACGCAGCATGCGATAGCGTAATCGTCGTTGTTGAAGTCCGGGCGCATCAGGTCATCGTTCTCGTACTGCAGAGAAGAGGTATCGATGGATACTTTAGCGGCGAATTTCTTAAAGCTCAGCGGCAGTTTTTCAGACCACAGGATAGTGATGTTCGGCTCCGGAGACGGCCCCATGGTGTACAGGGTGTTCAGGAAGCGGAAGCTGTTTTTGGTTACCAGAGTACGGCCGTCAACGCCCATACCACCGATAGATTCCGTTGCCCAAATCGGGTCGCCGGAGAACAGTTCATCATATTCCGGGGTACGCAGGAAGCGAACCATACGCAGTTTCATGACCAGGTGGTCAACCATTTCCTGCGCGTCTTGCTCGGTGATTTTACCCGCCTGCAGGTCACGTTCGATGTAGATATCCAGGAAGCTGGAAGTACGACCGAAGGACATTGCCGCGCCGTTCTGAGATTTAACGGCGGCCAGGTAACCGAAGTAGGTCCACTGAATAGCTTCCTGAGCGGTAGTCGCCGGACCGGAGATGTCGTAGCCATATTTAGCCGCCATCTCTTTGATCTGACCCAGCGCGCGATGCTGTTCAGCAATTTCTTCACGCAGACGGATGGTTGCTTCCAGATCTTCGCCGCTTTCCAGTTTCGCCTGCAGCGAGTTGAACTGGGCGAATTTGTCCTTCATCAGGAAGTCGATACCGTACAGCGCAACGCGACGATAGTCACCGATGATACGACCACGGCCGTAGGCATCCGGCAGACCGGTCAGCACGCCGGATTTACGGCAGCGCAGGATGTCCGGGGTATATACGTCGAAAACGCCCTGGTTGTGAGTTTTACGGTACTCGGTGAAGATTTTTTTCAGCATCGGGTCCAGTTCGCGATTGTACGCTTTGCAGGAACCTTCAACCATTTTGATACCGCCGAACGGGATAATCGCACGTTTCAGCGGAGCTTCGGTTTGCAGACCAACGATTTTCTCGAGCGCTTTCTCGATGTAGCCCGCGTCGTGAGAAGTGATGGTGGATGCGAGGGAAGTGTCGAAATCAACAGGCGCGTGAGTGCGGTTTTCCTGTTTAACGCCTTCCATTACGCTGTCCCACAGCTTGGTGGTCGCATCAGTTGCGCCAGCCAGGAAGGATTCGTCACCTTCATATGGGGTGTAGTTTTTCTGGATAAAGTCACGTACGTTGACTTCGTTCTGCCAGTCACCTTTCGCAAAACCTTCCCAGGCTGTGGCTAACTTTTCATTAAGCTCGGACATGTAACACCTACCTTCTTAAGTGGATTTTTTATTTACTGCCTGAGACAACCATTAATGATGATCGTCGCCACGCAGGTAAATGACCCAGTATGTCAACCCAACCAACAAACCACCGCCGATGATGTTTCCGATAGTGACTGGAATCAGGTTATCAGTGATGAAGTTCATAACGGTTAAGTGAGAAAAACTCTCCGGAGTTGAACCGATAGCGGTCCAGAATTCCGGGCTTGCAAAGTTGCGAATTACGATACCCATCGGGATCATAAACATATTAGCGATGCTGTGTTCAAAGCCGCTGGCGACAAACATCGCAACCGGCAACACCATGATCATCGCTTTGTCCATCAGGCTGCGGCCGGAGTAACTCATCCAGACAGCCAGACAAACCATCAGGTTCGCCAGGATACCCAGGCAGACGGCTTCAATAAACGTATGGTGCATTTTGTGGTCTGCAGTTTGCAGAACATTTAAGCCCCAGCCGCCGTTGGCCGTCATATACTCGCCGGATAACCACATTAATAATACGAATAGCAGTGCGCCGATGAGGTTTCCAACATAGACGTTAAGCCAGTTTTTTGCCAGCTGACCCCAGGTAATACGCCCGCTGGCTTTCGCCACGACGATCAGTACGGTAGAGGTGAAGAGGTCAGCACCGCAGATAACGCAAAGAATCAGACCTAGTGAGAAGCATACCCCGCCGATAAGTTTGGCAATCCCGAATGGCATTGCGGCAGTACCGGTGGTCGCCGTGATATAAAACACAAAAGCGATGGAGATGAAGACACCGGCGGTAATCGCCAGATAAAACGTCTTCAGCGGATGTTTCGTCGCTTTATAGACACCTGCTTCTTCGGCGACTTTCGCCATCGCGGCAGGGAGTAAAAGATCAAAAGGGTTGTCAGCTTTCACACTAACTCTCTCTTTATATAAGTTGGCGGTGTGATACTAACAAAGCATTATAGAAGGGAATTTGATGTAGATCATATCCTACCGGAGTCATAGGCCCATTTTGCGTGTGGAATTAGCCTGTTATTGCTTTATCTTTTTGATTTTTAATAAAAAACTAAATTTTAATATTTATAAATAATGTTGAAGATTTCCATGAGTGACCATTGATTACGGTTAATTAGAATGGAGTATTTTTATTAAAATTAACAATCTAAATATCACCAAATATTGTTTTTTACTTAAAGTTAACTCATGGGCTACAAAATGGCATGGTTTTGGCTAAAATCATAAGAAAACGGAGCCGCTGTCGGCTCCGTACGTTATTTTTTACCTATAAAGGGTTATTTGGCCCAGAAGGCCGCTTTTGCACGTTGTAGCTTTTCGTAGGCCTTCAGTAAAGATTGATGCGCCGGGAAAGCGTGCAGATCGCTATCGACCGCCTGCAGGCCATAGAACGGCGCTTCGCCGCTCAGAGCGGCGCTCGCGGCTTCTACTGCATCCGCGCCATACATACGGATGAAGGCATTCAGATACTGTAACGGCTGGCGTTCTTCTTCCTGGCTAAGCAGCAGCAACGTTTGCAGGCAACGATAATAGTTGGCGCGCTCAGGGCTGAAGATGGAGGCATTGAATTCCATGGTCCACTCCGTCCAAATCAACGCCTGATCCAGGTCGCCGCCGGCCAACGCCAGCATCGCTTTTAGCTCGCCGATGCGCAGGGTATACCAGCCGTTGTCTTTGCCGGTTGCCAGTCCTAACAGCTCGCGTACACGCGTGAAGTCATCAAGACCTTCGTCGTCCATTTGCTCAATAAGCGCCAGATAATCTTCTTTTTCCCACTCGCTACCCGGCAGGGAGAGAATAGTGTCGCGCAGATGCGCGCCCATGCTGTTGTTTGCAAGCCACAGGTCTTCCGCCGGATAAATATCGGACATCCCTGGAACGATGATTCGGCAGGCATAGACGCTCAGATGTTCGTAGTCTGCGATATAGACTTCTTTATCTTCTGCTTTGAAGATAGCCATCAGGGTGGCGAACTCTTCTTCAGTCGTGCCGGAGAAATTCCAGTCTACAAACGGATAGTCGGCATCCTGTTTGAACATATCCCAGGAGATCAGGCCGCTGGAATCAATGAAGTGAGTTTCCAGGTTGGCGTGCTCGGCGACTTCTTCGTCATCAAAGGTCGGCGGGGTAAAGACGTCGAGGTCTTTCAGGCTGCGGCCCTGTAGCAGTTCGGTGACGGTACGCTCCAGCGCCACGCCGAAATCCGGATGGGCGCCGAAAGAGGCGAAGCAGGTGCCGTTAGCCGGGTTAAACAGAACCACGCAAATAACCGGGTATTTGCCGCCCAATGAGCCATCGTAAGCGAAGATCGGGAAACCTTCAGCTTCAAGTTTAGCGATAGATTCAACGACGCCCGGATAGCGCGCCATTACCTCAGCCGGGATCTCCGGCAGGCTGATACTCTCTGCTATGATACGGTTTTTAATGTGACGCTCAAAGACTTCAGACAAGCCCTGCACGCGCGCTTCATTCGGGGTATTACCCGCTGACATGCCGTTAGAAACGTACAAGTTGCCGACGATATTCATCGGAATATAAACAGTTTCGCCGTCGGATTGACGGGTAAACGGCAGGCCGCAAACGCCGCGCTCGTCATTACCGGATTGCAAATCCACGAGCATGCTGGCGGTCAGCTGATCGTCCGGATCGTAAAAGGCGCGCAGGCGGGCATCCAGCAGGCCTTCCGGTACTTCATCATCTTCGGTCAACGGGAACCACTTTTCGTTCGGATAATGAACAAATGGACCGTTGGCGATGGTTTCGCCTAACCAGAAGTCCGCGAAGAAGTAGTTGGTGGACAGACGTTCGAAATATTCGCCCAGCGCGGAAGCCAGCGCCGCCTTTTTCGTCGCGCCTTTACCATTGGTAAAGCACAGCGCGCACTCTTTATCGCGAATGTGAACGGACCACACGTGTGGTACCGGGTTCAGCCACGAGGCCTCTTCGATATCAAATCCGAGGTCGAGCAGTTTCTGCTGGAAGCGAGCGATGGAATCTTCCAGGGCGGCATCTTTGCCGGGGATAAATGTCTGGGTCATAGCAATTCGTTTATTGTTGGCAGGATGGGCAATGATACGGGTTTTACCGGTAAGTGGCTATGTCGTTAGCCGCGGCAATGGATAAAAAGAGAAGAGCGATAAATGGCATGCGGAGAAACTCCACATGCCATAGCAAGTTACAGGATTGGCGTACAAATGCTAACGATCATAGCGGCGCCAGCAAGACTGGTACCGACGATGCCTGCCGCCATCACTGCGAAGCCTGCCCCCAGCGTAAAGGGCCCGGTAATCGCGCCGATGACAATTGTCGGGATACTGACCAGCAAACCAATTGCTGCCGGAATGGATAACAGGCCAAAGCCGCCGCTCACATCAGACATTTCGTTATAGGTTAATTCACGCATAACTATTCCTTTAAAAGTGATTAATACCAGTCTTCATCGGCTGGCTTAAAAATTTTAATGATCTGGAAATGCAGCGGTAAATGGCGATGCTCTCGCGGAAACATAATTCATGAAGAATTAAGATAATATTCAAGTATTAAATGAGTTGACGGATTGCGCTATGGCGAGATCGTTACCTGTGAATGTAGTGGATAACTATTTATGCCGTGGGTCAAAATCCGGAATGGGTGACGGAACGCAGGCTAAAAAGCGATTCTCTTGCAGCAATTATGTCGGTTTAATGACGTCAAGCTGGTTGATTCTTTTGTGTGACGATGGCCTCATTTATGGGCCGCTTAGTTTTACTCGTTGCGGTGTGTGTCACTGAATGATAAAACCGATAGCCACAGGAATAACTTATGCCCGCGACGGTTCGCGTGCAGACAATATAGCAACGTGGTGAGGGGAAATGGCTCAGGTCTATAACTTTAGTTCGGGCCCGGCAATGCTGCCGGCAGAAGTTCTCAAACTGGCGCAACAGGAACTGTGCGACTGGCACGGTCTGGGGACGTCGGTAATGGAAATCAGCCACCGTGGTAAAGAGTTTATCCAGGTGGCTGAAACGGCAGAACAGGATTTCCGCGATCTGCTTAATATCCCTTCCAACTATAAAGTGTTGTTCTGTCATGGCGGCGGTCGCGGCCAGTTTGCCGGGATCCCGTTAAATCTGCTGGGTGACAAAACGACAGCAGATTATGTGGATGCTGGCTACTGGGCGGCAAGTGCCGTGAAAGAAGCGCAAAAATACTGCACGCCAAACGTTATTGATGCGAAAACCACCGTTGACGGCCTGCGAGCCGTTAAACCGATGAGTGAATGGCAGTTGACGCCGGGCGCGGCTTACCTGCACTTCTGTCCAAATGAAACCATTGATGGTATCGCTATCCACGAAACGCCAAACTTTGGCGATGATGTGGTCGTTACCGCGGATTACTCCTCCAGTATTTTGTCGCATGAAATTGACGTCAGCCGCTATGGCGTGATTTACGCTGGCGCGCAGAAGAATATCGGCCCGGCAGGGTTAACGCTGGTTATCGTGCGTGAAGATCTGCTGGGTAAAGCCAGCGTCGCCTGCCCATCGATCCTTGATTACACCGTGCTGAACGCCAATGATTCAATGTTCAACACGCCGCCGACCTTCGCCTGGTATCTGGCGGGGCTGGTATTTAAATGGCTGAAAGAGCAGGGCGGCGTCGCTGCGATGGATAAAATCAACCAGCAGAAGGCTGAATTGCTGTATGGCGTGATTGATAATAGCGATTTCTATCGTAACGATGTTGCCGCGGCCAACCGCTCGCGGATGAACGTGCCGTTCCAACTGGCGGATAGCGCGCTGGACAAACTGTTCCTTGAAGAATCTTTTGCGGCTGGTCTGCATGCGCTGAAGGGCCACCGCGTGGTGGGCGGTATGCGCGCTTCTATATACAATGCGATGCCGCTGGCCGGCGTCAAGGCGCTTACCGACTTCATGCAGGACTTTGAACGTCGTCGCGGCTAATTGCTGAGCGCTTATTTTCATCCCCGCGGCCGGTCTGCGGGGTTTTTATTCTGTTTTTTTGAGAGTCGAGTTTCATGGAATCCCTGACGTTACAACCCATTGCGCGCGTTGATGGCACCGTAAACCTACCCGGGTCAAAAAGTGTTTCTAACCGCGCTTTGCTGCTGGCGGCATTAGCCCACGGCACCACCGTGCTGACCAATTTGCTGGACAGCGATGATGTTCGCCACATGCTTAATGCGCTTAACGCCCTGGGAGTTCACTATACCCTGTCCGCCGATCGTACTCGCTGTGAAGTCACCGGCAACGGCGGTCCGCTTCAGGCCAGCGGCGCGCTGGAGTTGTTTCTCGGTAATGCTGGTACGGCGATGCGCCCACTGGCGGCGGCGTTGTGCCTCGGCGACAACGATATTGTGCTGACCGGCGAACCGCGAATGAAAGAGCGACCGATAGGCCACCTGGTCGATGCGTTACGCCAGGGGGGCGCGCAAATTGAGTATCTGGAGCAGGAAAACTATCCGCCTCTGCGCCTGCGCGGCGGTTTCAATGGCGGCCAGGTGGAAGTCGATGGCAGCGTCTCCAGCCAGTTCCTTACCGCTTTACTGATGACTGCGCCGCTGGCGCCGCAGGACACGACAATCGCGATTAAAGGCGACCTGGTGTCCAAACCTTACATCGACATCACGCTGCACCTGATGAAAACCTTTGGCGTTGACGTTGAAAACCACAACTACCAGCGCTTTGTCGTACGCGGCAAGCAACAGTATCAGTCGCCGGGCGACTATCTGGTGGAAGGTGATGCTTCTTCAGCCTCTTATTTCCTTGCTGCCGGCGCGATTAAAGGCGGTACGGTAAAAGTGACCGGGATTGGCCGCAATAGCGTTCAGGGCGACATTCGCTTTGCCGATGTGCTGGAAAAAATGGGCGCGACAATTACCTGGGGCGACGATTTCATCGCCTGTACCCGCGGTGAGCTGAATGCTGTCGATATGGATATGAACCATATCCCGGATGCGGCAATGACTATCGCCACTGCGGCGCTATTCGCGAAAGGCACCACGGTGCTACGCAATATTTACAACTGGCGGGTGAAAGAGACCGACCGCCTGTTCGCGATGGCCACTGAACTGCGTAAAGTGGGCGCCGAAGTAGAAGAGGGCGAAGATTATATTCGTATTACGCCGCCTGAGACGCTGAAATTTGCTGAAATCGGTACCTACAACGATCACCGCATGGCGATGTGCTTCTCGCTGGTGGCCTTATCGGCGACGCCGGTCACTATCCTTGATCCGAAATGCACGGCGAAAACGTTCCCGGATTATTTCGAGCAGTTGGCGCGAATTAGTACCCTCGCGTAAAGTCTGTTCTGTCCTTTAAGGTAAAGCTTTGTCATCTTGCGGGCTGGTATTCTGCCAGCCCGCTATAATTGCGCAATTCTTCTACATTTAATTTCTTCTATTCCGTAATTTGCACGCAATGCTCACTTTCTGGCGCATTGATGCGTATAATGCGCGGCGTTTATATTCATGCGCCTTGCTGAAGGAGAAAAAGATGACGGCAAATGTTCCGGTAATCACCATTGATGGACCTGGCGGTGCGGGTAAGGGCACGTTGTGCAAGGCAATGGCGGAAGCGCTTGGCTGGCATCTGCTGGATTCCGGGGCCATTTACCGCGTTCTTGCGCTGGCAGCCTTACATCATCACGTAGACGTCGAGTCAGAAGAGGCGCTGGTTCCGCTGGCAGCTCATCTCGATGTGCGGTTTATTTCTACTGACGGCAACCTGGAAGTGGTGCTGGAAGGCGAGGATGTCAGCGCAGAGATCCGTACCCAGGAAGTGGCCAATACCGCCTCTAAGGTCGCGGCTTTCCCACGTGTACGTGAAGCGCTGCTGCGCCGTCAACGCGCCTTCCGCGAACTGCCTGGCCTGATTGCCGACGGCCGCGATATGGGCACCGTCGTGTTCCCGGATGCGCCGGTTAAAATTTTCCTCGATGCATCGGCGGAAGAACGTGCCCAGCGCCGCCTGCTACAGTTGCAGGAGAAGGGTTTTAGTGTTAACTTTGAACGTCTTTTGTCCGAGATAAAAGAGCGTGACGATCGCGATCGTAATCGTGCTGTGGCGCCGCTTGTCCCGGCCGCTGATGCATTAGTTCTCGATTCCACTGAACTAAGCATTGAGCAAGTAATTGAAAAAGCGCTACAATATGCGCGCGAAAAACTGGCTATCGCTTAACCGTTAACCGGCAAAGCGTCGCAAGCCTCCGAATTATAGCAGTACCCCCGCAGCAACGGAGTGTTAGCGGGTATGTTAAACAACCCCATCCGGCACGGAGCCAGGTGGACGTTAAATATGAAACCTGAAGATTAAACATGACTGAATCTTTTGCTCAACTATTTGAAGAATCCTTAAAAGAAATCGAAACCCGCCCGGGTTCCATCGTTCGTGGTGTTGTTGTTGCTATCGACAAAGATATCGTACTGGTTGACGCTGGTCTGAAATCTGAGTCCGCCATCCCGGCTGAGCAGTTCAAAAACGCCCAGGGCGAGCTGGAAATCCAGGTTGGTGACGAAGTTGACGTTGCTCTGGATGCAGTAGAAGACGGCTTCGGTGAAACCCTGCTGTCCCGTGAGAAAGCTAAACGTCACGAAGCTTGGATCACGCTGGAAAAAGCTTACGAAGACGCTGAAACTGTAGTCGGTGTTATCAACGGCAAAGTTAAAGGTGGCTTCACTGTTGAGCTGAATGGTATTCGTGCGTTCCTGCCGGGTTCCCTGGTAGACGTTCGTCCGGTGCGCGACACGCTGCACCTGGAAGGCAAAGAGCTTGAATTCAAAGTCATCAAGCTGGACCAGAAACGTAACAACGTCGTTGTTTCTCGTCGTGCCGTTATCGAATCCGAAAACAGCGCAGAGCGCGATCAGCTGCTGGAAAACCTGCAGGAAGGCATGGAAGTCAAAGGTATCGTTAAGAACCTCACTGACTACGGTGCATTCGTTGATCTGGGCGGCGTTGACGGCCTGCTGCACATCACCGATATGGCCTGGAAACGCGTTAAGCATCCGAGCGAAATCGTAAACGTTGGCGACGAAATCACTGTTAAAGTGCTGAAGTTCGACCGCGAGCGTACCCGTGTATCCCTGGGCCTGAAACAGCTGGGCGAAGATCCGTGGGTAGCTATCGCTAAGCGTTATCCGGAAGGTACCAAACTGACCGGTCGCGTGACCAACCTGACCGACTACGGCTGCTTCGTTGAAATCGAAGAAGGCGTTGAAGGCCTGGTTCACGTTTCCGAAATGGATTGGACCAACAAAAACATCCACCCGTCCAAAGTTGTTAACGTTGGCGATGTAGTGGAAGTTATGGTTCTGGATATCGACGAAGAACGTCGTCGTATCTCCCTGGGTCTGAAGCAGTGCAAATCTAACCCATGGCAGCAGTTCGCGGAAACCCACAACAAGGGCGACCGTGTTGAAGGTAAAATCAAGTCTATCACTGACTTCGGTATCTTCATCGGCCTGGACGGCGGCATCGACGGCCTGGTTCACCTGTCTGACATCTCCTGGAACGTTGCAGGCGAAGAAGCAGTTCGTGAATACAAAAAAGGCGACGAAATCGCTGCAGTTGTACTGCAGGTTGACGCAGAACGTGAGCGTATCTCCCTGGGCGTTAAACAGCTGGCGGAAGATCCGTTCAACAACTACGTTGCTCTGAACAAGAAAGGCGCTATCGTAACCGGTAAAGTAACTGCAGTTGACGCTAAAGGCGCAACCGTAGAACTGGCTGACGGCGTTGAAGGTTACCTGCGTGCTTCTGAAGCATCCCGTGACCGCGTTGAAGATGCAACTCTGGTTCTGAGCGTTGGCGACGAAGTTGAAGCTAAATTCACCGGCGTTGATCGTAAAAACCGCGCAATCAGCCTGTCTGTTCGTGCGAAAGACGAAGCTGACGAGAAAGATGCAATCGCAACTGTTAACAAACAGGAAGATGCAAACTTCTCTAACAACGCAATGGCTGAAGCTTTCAAAGCAGCTAAAGGCGAGTAATCTTAGTTATTCAGGCCACAACGGCCTGAATAATGACGAGTTTACTTGACAGATTGCAGGATTCGTCCTGTAATCAAGCACAAAGGGCGGCTACGGCCGCCCTTGTTTAAGCTGTAAGCTAACTTTGCCTTGAAGGAAACCGGAGGAAAAATGACCAAGTCAGAATTGATAGAAAGACTTGCCAGCCAGCAATCTCATATCCCGGCGAAAGCGGTGGAAGATGCTGTTAAAGAAATGCTGGAGCATATGGCCTCAACGCTTGCTCAAGGTGAGCGCATTGAAATCCGCGGTTTCGGCAGCTTCTCTCTGCACTATCGAGCACCTCGCACCGGGCGTAACCCGAAGACTGGCGATAAAGTGGAACTGGAAGGTAAATACGTTCCTCACTTTAAGCCCGGGAAAGAACTACGCGACCGCGCCAATATTTACGAAGAGTAAGTTTTTCCGCATCAGGCAAAGACTTACTTAATAAAAAAGCACCTGAGGGTGCTTTTTTTATGTCTGTTTTTCGCGTCCGCTCGCAAAACTTTTGTTACCTGATAGCAAGCGCCAACATTTCCCGGATAGCGCGACGCAACTCCATTCTTTTATGCATGATCACGGCGGCGAATTGTCTGACACTCCCCGATAACAGGGAGGTGTTATGCGATTACCACATCTGGCAGGCTGCGCCATAATCGGAATTTCGCCGCTGCTTTGGCTACCGGCGCTACCGAATATGCTAAGCGTCTGGTGCTTGATTGGCGCTGCGCTAATCATTGCAACGCTGCGCAAACCTTGCACAACGTATGCCGCATTGACGTTGCTATTTTTCGTATGGGGAATATTACATGCCCGGCAAGCGCTGTGGCCCACTGAGCATATTCCCGGTCGCAACCGACAGGCCATTATTGAGCTGGTAGGCGGTGATGGCCTGACGAGCTGGCAAGGTAAGATAATTCGTCTTGAGGGTCGGCGTTTATATCCTGCGGTTGGGATTACCCTCTACGGCAGCGAACTACCTGAAGCAGGCTGCGTTGGGCAGCGCTGGCTGATGACCATCCGCGCTCGTCCGGTACATGGGCAGTTAAATGAGGGCGGCTTCGATAGCCAGCGCTACGCTCTTGCACAGCATCGCCCGCTTAGCGGACGTTTTCTAAATGCCTCATCGCTTGATTCACGTTGCAGCTTCCGGGCTCGCTATCTGGCCTCGTTAAACCGCACACTCGCTGAGTATCCATGGAAAACGGTGATGCTGGGGCTGGGAATGGGGGAGCGCCTGGCAGTTGCGGATGAGATAAAAAGATTAATGCAGGAGACGGGAACCTCCCATTTAATGGCTATCTCCGGCCTGCATATTGCGCTGGGGGCGTCGCTTGGCTGGTTGCTGGTTCGTGGAATACAGTTCTTTCTTCCGTGCCGCTGGATAGGCTGGCGGATACCGCTACTTGTCGGGTTAGGCTGCGCGCTGTTTTACGCCTGGCTTACCGGCATGCAACCCCCGGCGCTGCGTACCTGTGCGGCCTTAAGCGCAGGATGTCTGTTAAGGCTACAGGCCAGGCGTTGGTCGCCGTGGCAAATCTTTTGCTGTTGTATTGCGGCAATACTGTTGGCTGATCCGCTGGCGATGATTTCAGAAAGCCTGTGGTTATCGGTGTTTGCGGTTGCTGCGTTGATTTTCTGGTATCAGCTTGCGCCGCTTCGCCGGCTCCGCTGTCGTTCACCGTGGCGGCAACTGTTGGCGCTGGGCCACCTGCAATGCGGCCTGATGTTACTGCTGGCGCCGCTGCAGATAGGGCTTTTTCATGGGATTAGCCTGACTTCATTGATAGCAAACCTGGTTGCCGTTCCGCTGGTGACATTTCTGATAGTCCCGCTGATTTTAGCGGCGATGCTACTGCATCTAAGCGGCCCGGTGTTGCTTGAAATGGCGTTATGGCAACTCGCCGATCGTCTGCTGGCAATATTATTCTGGTTCTTACGCCATTTGCCTGCCGGATGGTTATCGCTTGACGAACGGTGGTTGGCGATCAGTGTACTACCGTGGCTGGCGCTCCTGGCATGGCGTTTTCAGGCCTGGCGTCAGATGCCGTTACTCTGTATGAGCGGCGTGGCGCTACTCAGTTGGCCCTTCTGGCGCACCGCGACGCCAGGCGAGTGGAGAGTGACGATGTTGGATGTCGGACAAGGGTTAGCGGTGGTTATCGAGCGTCAGGGAGCAGCTATTCTGTACGATACCGGCCCCGCCTGGCCGGGGGGCGATAGCGGCCAGCGACTCATCGTGCCCTGGTTGCGCTGGCGTGGTCTCCATCCTGAAGGAGTCATCTTGAGCCACGAACATCTTGATCATCGCGGTGGCCTGAATGCGATTGTTCAGGCGTGGCCAAATCTCGTTATTCGTAGCTCGCTTAATCTGCGTGGACATCTCCCTTGCCGCAGAGGGGAAGCCTGGCGCTGGCGAGGGCTTCGATTTCAGGCGCTTTGGCCGTTGCCTGCAGGCGAGCATAAGGGAAACAATGGTTCCTGCGTGGTTAGGGTCGATGACGGCAGGCGTAGCGTTTTGCTTACCGGTGATATCGAAATCCCTGCCGAACAGCAAATGATAAGCCATTACTGGCAACATCTTACGTCTACACTTATTCAGGTTCCGCACCATGGCAGTAATACGTCATCCGGCGTGACATTGCTGCAGCGGGTAGGAGGAGAGGCGGCTATCGCCTCGGCAGCGCGTTACAATGCATGGAAGATGCCTTCCAAAAAAGTCGAAGAGCGTTATCGTAAGCAGGGATATCTGTGGTTTGATACGCCGCACTCGGGGCAAATAACGATTATTTTTTCTCCAGATGGTTGGCAAATCCAGAGCTTACGGGATCAACTTTTACCTCGTTGGTATCATCAGTGGTTTGGCGCAGAGGCGTAGAACGGGTAGAATATGCGGCTATTTCAACATAAGCTGGTTTATTGAATGCAGAACGATAAAGATCTCTCCACGTGGCAGACCTTCCGCCGACTTTGGCCGATGATAGCGCCGTTTAAAGCCGGGCTAATCGTAGCGGCCGTGGCGTTGGTGCTTAACGCGGCAAGTGATACCTTCATGTTATCGCTTCTTAAACCGTTATTGGATGATGGTTTTGGTAAAACGGATCGCTCAGTACTGTTATGGATGCCGCTGGTAGTGATTGGTTTAATGGTGCTGCGCGGCATCACCAGTTATATCTCAAGCTACTGCATCTCCTGGGTTTCCGGCAAAGTGGTGATGACGATGCGTCGCCGCCTGTTTGGCCATATGATGGGTATGCCTGTCGCCTTCTTCGACAAACAGTCCACCGGGACATTGCTGTCGCGTATCACCTATGATTCTGAGCAGGTCGCTTCATCTTCCTCCAGCGCGTTGATCACCGTGGTGCGAGAGGGGGCCTCAATTATCGGTCTGTTCGCCATGATGTTCTATTACAGCTGGCAATTGTCGCTGATTCTTATCGTGCTGGCGCCTATCGTCTCAGTGGCGATTCGGGTGGTTTCGAAGCGTTTTCGTAATATCAGTAAGAATATGCAGAACACCATGGGGCAGGTGACCACCAGTGCTGAACAGATGCTCAAAGGGCATAAAGAAGTGCTGATGTTCGGCGGCCAGGCCGTTGAAACCAAGCGTTTTGACAAGGTCAGTAATAAGATGCGCCTGCAGGGGATGAAAATGGTCTCCGCGTCCTCTATCTCCGACCCGGTCATTCAACTGATTGCCTCTCTGGCTCTGGCCTTTGTGCTTTATGCGGCGAGCTTCCCAAGCGTCATGGAAACCCTGACCGCCGGTACCATCACCGTGGTCTTTTCTTCGATGATTGCGCTAATGCGTCCGCTTAAATCCCTGACTAACGTCAACGCGCAGTTCCAGCGTGGGATGGCGGCATGTCAGACGCTGTTCTCCATTCTGGATTCCGAGCAGGAGAAAGATGAAGGCACGCGCGTGATTGAGCGCGCCAAAGGTAACCTGGAATTCCACAACGTCACCTTTAGCTATCCTGGTCGCGAAGTTGCCGCGCTGCGTAACATTAATCTGAGCATTCCGGAGGGAAAAACCGTAGCGCTGGTAGGGCGTTCCGGCTCAGGTAAATCCACCATTGCCAGCCTGATTACCCGTTTTTATGATGTTGACGAGGGGCAAATTCTGCTGGATGGCCACGATCTGCGCGAGTACAAACTGAGCTCGTTGCGTGACCAGGTGGCGCTGGTTTCGCAGAACGTGCACCTGTTCAATGACACCGTCGCCAATAACATCGCCTATGCGCGTACCGAAGAGTACACCCGCGAGCAAATTGAAGAAGCGGCGCGTATGGCCTATGCGATGGACTTTATCAACAAGATGGATAATGGCCTGGACACGATTATCGGCGAGAATGGCGTCATGCTCTCCGGCGGTCAACGTCAGCGTATCGCTATTGCGCGCGCGCTGCTGCGCAACAGCCCTATCCTGATCCTCGATGAAGCCACCTCGGCACTGGATACCGAGTCGGAACGTGCGATTCAGGCGGCACTGGATGAACTGCAGAAAAACCGTACATCACTGGTTATCGCCCACCGTCTGTCGACAATCGAGCAGGCTGACGAAATCGTGGTTGTGGAAGATGGGCGTATCGTTGAGCGCGGTGGCCATCTGGAGCTGCTGGAGCATAAAGGCGTTTACGCGCAGCTACATAAGATGCAATTCGGTCAATGATAGCGCGCATCTGGTCCGGCGAATCGCCGCTATGGCGGCTATTGCTGCCGCTCTCCTGGCTGTATGGCCTGGTGAGCGCTTTCATTCGCCTCAGCTATAAGCTGGGGTGGAAAAAAGCCTGGCGCGCGCCGGTGCCGGTTGTCGTAGTCGGTAATTTGACCGCCGGCGGCAACGGTAAAACGCCGGTGGTAGTGTGGTTGGTGGAGCAACTACAGCAGCGAGGCATTCGCGTCGGCGTGGTGTCTCGCGGTTACGGCGGCAAAGCCGACAGCTATCCGTTGGTTCTGGATGACGCGACCAGTACGGCGCAGGCGGGCGATGAACCGGTGTTGATTCATCAGCGTACCGGCGCGCCGGTAGCGGTTTCTCCGCTACGCAGCGACGCGGTAAAAGCGTTATTGGCCGCCCACGATTTGCAAATTATTGTTACCGATGACGGTCTGCAGCACTATAAGCTGGCGCGGGATGTAGAAATTGTCGTGATTGACGGTGTACGCCGCTTTGGCAACGGCTGGTGGCTGCCGGCCGGGCCGATGCGCGAGCGCGCATCCCGTTTGCAAAGTGTCGATGCCGTTATCGTCAACGGCGGGGTCGCCCGCCCGGGTGAAATTCCGATGCAGTTGCGTCCCGGCATGGCGGTGAACCTGCTTACCGGCGAGCGTCGCGATGTTGCGACCCTCGATAACGTAGTAGCGATGGCCGGTATTGGCCATCCGCCGCGCTTTTTCGCGACGCTAGAAAACTGCGGCGTGCGGCCGGTGAAAACCGTGGCGCTGGCGGATCATCAGGCGCTGAGTCAAAGCGCAGTCGCCGCATTGGTAACCCCGTCGCAGACGTTGTTGATGACCGAGAAAGACGCGGTAAAATGCCGTGAATTCGCCGCCGCTAACTGGTGGTATCTGCCGGTTGACGCCATAATGACCGATGATCGCGCACAGCGGTTGCTCGCGGACTTAGTGACGCTGGCGCAACGTTAACCTGCGTGCTGGCTTTGCTCGCCGCTGTGCTTGAATCCCCTACGGAGAACCTGCATGTCGGTATTGCAACTATCGCTAAAAGAGGCTCGCCATCTTCATCTTGCGGCGCAGGGGTTACTGAAAAAGCCCCGACGTCGCGCTCGCCAGACTGACATCCTTTCCACCATCCAGCAGATGTCGCTGCTGCAAATCGATACGATCAACGTGGTCGCCCGTAGCCCTTATCTGGTGCTGTTTAGCCGCCTTGGTAGCTATCCGCAGCACTGGCTGGATGATTCCTTGCGTAGCGGCGAACTGATGGAATACTGGGCGCATGAAGCCTGTTTTTTGCCACGCAGCGATTTCGCCCTCGTGCGCCACCGGATGTTGAATCCCGACAAGATGGGCTGGAAATACCATAAAGAGTGGATGCTCGAGCATGCCGCGAGCATAGAAGAGTTGCTGGAGCATATTGCGCAAAATGGCCCGGTTCGCTCGGCGGATTTTTCCCATCCACGTAAAGGCGCCAGCGGCTGGTGGGAGTGGAAACCACATAAACGTCATCTGGAAGGGTTGTTCACCGCCGGCAAACTGATGGTCGTTGAGCGGCGTAATTTTCATCGCGTCTATGATTTAACCCATCGTGCGATGCCGCATTGGGATGATGGGCGCGATGCGCTCTCCCGTCAGGAGGCCGAGTCCATTATGCTACGTAACAGCGCGCGCAGCCTGGGCGTTTTTCGTCCACAGTGGCTGGCCGATTATTATCGTCTACGCCAGCCTGCATTACCGGCGCTGCTGAAGGGCTGGCAGGATGAGGGGCTGGTGGTGCCGGTGATGGTTGAGGAGTTGGGTGAGATGTGGCTGCACCGCGATCTGCAAGCTGTGCTGGAATCGGCATCCGGCGGTAAGTTAACCGCCAGCCACAGCGCCGTGCTCTCGCCGTTTGATCCGGTAGTCTGGGACCGTAAACGCGCCGAGCAGTTATTCAACTTCAGCTATCGGCTGGAATGTTATACCCCAGCGCCGAAACGGCAATACGGCTACTTTGTACTACCGTTGCTGCATCAGGGAAAACTGGTTGGCAGGATGGACAGCAAGTTGCACCGTAAGGGCGGCGTGCTGGAGATCTTTTCGCTGTGGCTGGAAGAGGGAGTTAAAGTGACTGCCGGGCTGGAGAGCGGACTCCAGCGGGCAATTAATGATTTTGCGCGCTGGCAAGGGGCAGAAGAGGTTGTGCTGCGCCAGTTACCCGCGACGCTATTTGCTAACCAGCGGCAAGGTTGGGGCGTTGATGCCGCGTGATACGCGGGCTACCATCCTGTGATATGCTGCTGCCAAATCTATTCGGTCCATCAGGAGGAATCATGGATCACCGTTTACTCGAAATTATCGCCTGCCCGGTTTGCAACGGTAAGCTGTACTACAGCCAGGATAAGCAAGAGCTTATCTGTAAAGCCGACAGCCTGGCCTTCCCGCTGCGCGAAGGGATCCCGGTACTGCTTGAAAACGAAGCGCGTTCGCTCGCGGTTGAAGAGAGCCAGCCATGAGTTTTGTCGTCATTATTCCCGCGCGATTTGCCTCCACGCGCCTGCCGGGGAAACCGCTGCAGGATATCAACGGTAAGCCGATGATCGTCCACGTGCTGGAACGCGCCCGCGAATCCGGCGCGGATCGCATTATCGTCGCCACCGACCATGAAGATGTCGCGCGTGCGGTGGAAGCCGCGGGCGGCGAGGTTTGTATGACCCGCGCCGACCATCAATCCGGCACCGAACGTCTGGCGGAAGTCGTTGAAAAATGTGCTTTCAGCGATGACACTATCATCGTCAATATTCAGGGTGATGAACCGATGATCCCGTCGGCGATCGTGCGCCAGGTGGCGGAAAACCTTGCGGCCAGCACCAGCGGGATGGCAACGCTGGCGGTGCCTATTCACGATGCCGAAGAAGCATTTAACCCGAATGCGGTCAAAGTGGTCATGGATGCCGACGGCTATGCGCTCTATTTTTCTCGAGCGACTATTCCCTGGGATCGCGATCGTTTTGCAAAATCGCGCGAAGAAATTGGCGATTCCCTGCTGCGCCATATTGGTATTTACGCTTATCGCGCCGGTTTTATTCGCCGCTACGTCAGCTGGGCGCCAAGCCCACTGGAGCAAATTGAGATGCTCGAACAGCTGCGCGTACTATGGTACGGCGAAAAAATCCACGTCGCGGTGGCGGAAGTGGTTCCTGGCACCGGCGTTGATACGCCGGAAGATCTGGAGCGCGTCCGCGCCGAGCTGCGTTAATCCTTGCCGTCCCCTTCGGCTGAAGGGGACATATTTCTGCCGCTAATTAGCCCATTTTTGATCTTATCCGCTGACAAGTCGCCCCCAGACGCTCATTATGAAAACAGTAGTCTTCATGAGGGTATCTATGATGGAACAGTTGCGAGCCGAACTGAGCCACCTGCTTGGCGAGAAGCTAAGCCGCGTGGAGTGCGTTAGCGAGAAACCCTCGTCAGCGCTATGGTCGCTGTATGATGCGCAGGGAAACCCGATGCCGCTGTTGGCGAAAAGCTTTACCACGCCCGGTGTGGCGCGCCAGCTGGCGTGGAAAATTTCGCTGCTTGCCCGTAGCGGCACCGTTCGTATGCCGGTGGTATACGGCGTCATGACGCATGAAGAACATCCGGGGCCTGACGTATTGCTCATTGAACGGTTACGCGGCGTTTCAGTTGAAGCGCCAGCGCGCACGCCCGAGCGTTGGGAGCAGCTGCAGGATCAGATTGTCGAGGGGTTACTGGCGTGGCATCGGCATGATAGCGGCGGCTGTGTGGGGATGGTCGATAGCACTCAGGAAAACCTCTGGCCGCACTGGTATCGCCAGCGGGTAGAAATGCTGTGGAGCACGCTCAACCTCTATCATGACACCGGGCTAACGATGCAGGATAAGCGCATTTTATTCCGCAGTCGTGAGAGCCTGCCGCAGTTGTTTAGCGATTTCAACGATAACTGCGTACTGGTCCATGGCTGCTTTACGCTACGAAGTATGCTCAAAGACGCGCGCAGCGATCAGCTGTTGGCGATGGTCGGTCCGGGGATGATGCTGTGGGCGCCGCGGGAGTACGAACTGTTCCGCCTTGCCGACGGCGGATTAGGGGAGCAGTTATTATGGCGCTACCTGCAGCGGGCGCCGGTAGCGGAGTCTTTCGTCTGGCGGCGTTGGCTATATCAGTTATGGGATGAAGTCGAAAATCTGGTGAATACCGGGCGCTTCGATCGCGCCCGTTTCTCGCTTGCCGCGAAATCAATCCTGCCCTGGATCGCCTGACGCTCCCTTCAGCCACTGCCAGCTTCGTCCCAGGGTCTCGTAAATCGCGCGTTCGCTGTGCATCAGCCAATACGGTGACGGCAGCGCGCGTTCCCAGGGGTTAAGCGCCGATTCCACCGCCAACTGGTTGGCTGGCGCCGGTAATGGATTCAGTCCGGCATGGCGGAAAAATATCATCGCTCGCGGCAGATGCGAGGCGGATGTCACCAGCAGGAATGGCGCGCCGCCGATGGCTTTTTTTACTTCAGCCGCCTCCTGTTCGGTATCTTTTGGTCGGTCAAGGACGATAATCGCGCTGCGTGGTACGCCGAGGCTTTCGGCGACGCGCGCCCCCGCCTCGGCGGTACTAACCGGGTTGGTTTTGGCCGCCGCCCCGGTAAAGATCATTTTCGAGCCTGGGTTTTCCCGCCACAGGCGGATCCCCTCTGCCAGCCGCGGCAGGCTGTTGTTGATCAGGTTGGAGCTCGGCGCCCACTGCGGATTCCAGGTATAGCCGCCGCCCAGCACCACGACATACTCAACGGATTGGCCGCCACGCCAGGTCGGGTAGCTTTTTTCGATAGGTTTTAACAACCCATCGGCTACCGGCTGCAGGCTTAATAGCGCCAGCAACAGCCAGCTCAGGGTAACCAGCGCTTTGCCGGTTTTTTGAAAACGGCTGCGACAGAGCAGAATGATGCCGATCGCCATCAGCAATAACAGCAGAGGAAGCGGCAGCATCATGCCGCCCAATACCTTTTTCAGAGTGAAAAGCATCCCGAATGGTTCCTTTTTTAACCATATAACCAAAGTTATATACGGATCTTATAACAGATCGCTTCATTATCGCCGTGGGTATGACAAAATAGCGGTTTTGTGTTGGCTTGTGGAGTCGTCCGTGCAGGATCGCAATTTTGATGACATCGCTGAAAAGTTTTCGCGCAATATTTATGGCACCACCAAAGGCCAACTGCGCCAGGCGATCCTTTGGCAGGATCTGGAACCGCTGCTCGCGCAGATGGGGCCAGGGCCGTTGCGGGTACTTGATGCCGGCGGCGGCGAAGGGCAAACGGCGATCCGCGTCGCGGAATTAGGCCATCACGTGACGCTATGCGATCTTTCCGCCGAAATGGTGGCTCGTGCTCAGCAGGCCGCCCGCGATAAAGGTGTGATCGACAACATGCATTTTGTACAATGCGCGGCGCAGGATATTGCTCAGCATTTGGAAAGCCCCGTCGATCTGATACTGTTTCATGCGGTGCTTGAGTGGGTCGCGGAACCGCAGGAAATGTTGCGCACGCTGTGGTCGGTATTGCGCGCGGGCGGCGCGCTGTCGTTAATGTTCTACAATGCTAACGGCCTGCTGATGCACAATATGGTCGCCGGAAACTTCGACTACGTGCAAATCGGCATGCCGAAAAAGAAAAAACGCACGCTGTCGCCGGATTATCCGCGCGATCCGCAGCAGGTATACGGCTGGCTGGAAGCTCTCGGTTGGCAGATAACCGGTAAAACCGGCGTGCGGGTGTTTCATGATTATCTGCGTGAGAAACGTAAACAGCATGACAGCTTTACTGCGCTGCTGGAGCTGGAAACGCGCTACTGTCGCCAGGAGCCGTATATCAGCCTGGGCCGCTATATTCATGTCACTGCGCTTAAGAAAGATCCAGGCGCACAGCCGCAGATGCAAGGATAAACTATGAGTGAATTTTCCCAGACAGTCCCCGAACTGGTTGCCTGGGCCAGGAAAAATGATTTTTCCATCTCGCTGCCGGTCGACAGACTCTCTTTTCTGCTGGCTGTCGCCACGCTGAACGGCGAGCGGCTGGAAGGGGAAATGACCGAGGGAGAACTGGTGGACGCGTTCCGCCACGTCAGTGATGCGTTTGAGCAGACCAGCGAAACCATCAGCCAGCGCGCCAATAACGCCATCAACGATATGGTGCGCCAGCGTCTGCTGAACCGCTTTACCAGCGAAATAACGGAAGGGAATGCGATCTACCGCCTGACGCCGTTAGGTATTGGCATTACCGACTACTATATTCGCCAGCGTGAATTCTCCACCCTGCGTTTGTCGATGCAGCTGTCGATTGTGGCCGGCGAACTGAAGCGGGCTGCAGATTCCGCGGATGAGGGCGGCGATGAATTCCACTGGCATCGCAACGTCTTTGCGCCGCTGAAATATTCGGTGGCGGAAATCTTCGATAGTATCGATCTGACTCAACGCATCATGGATGAGCAGCAACAGCAGGTGAAAGACGATATCGCCCAGTTGCTGAACAAAGACTGGCGCGCGGCGATTTCCAGCTGCGAACTGTTGCTGTCCGAAACCTCCGGCACTCTGCGCGAATTGCAAGATACTCTGGATGCGGCGGGCGATAAGCTACAGGCCAACCTGCTGCGTATCCAGGACGCCACCATCGCGCGCGACGATCTGCATTTTGTCGACCGTCTGGTGTTCGACCTGCAAAGCAAGCTCGATCGTATTGTCAGCTGGGGTCAACAGGCTATCGACCTGTGGATCGGTTACGATCGTCACGTACATAAATTTATCCGTACCGCCATCGATATGGATAAAAACCGCGTTTTCGCCCAGCGTTTGCGTCAGTCGGTACAGACCTACTTCGACGCACCGTGGGCGCTGACCTATGCCAGTGCCGACCGTTTGCTGGATATGCGCGATGAAGAGATGGCGCTGCGCGATGAAGAAGTCACCGGCGAGCTGCCGGCAGACCTTGAATTCGAAGAGTTCAACGAAATTCGCGAGCAGCTGGCCGCGCTGATTGAAGCGCAGCTGGCGGTCTACAAAGAGAAGGGTATGCCGCTGGATCTCGGCCTGGTGGCGCGAGAGTTTCTGGCGCAGTATCCGCGCGCGCGTCACTTTGACGTCGCGCGAATCGTTGTTGACCAGGCGGTACAGCTGGGCGTCGCCCAGGCAGATTTCACCGGACTGCCGGCAAAATGGCAGCCGATTAATGATTACGGAGCCAAGGTACAGGCGCATGTCATTGACAAATATTGAACAAGTGATGCCAGCTAAGCTGGCGCAGGCGTTGGCCAATCCGTTATTTCCGGCGCTGGACAGCGCCCTGCGTGCGGGCCGCCACATTGGCCTGGATGAGCTGGATAATCACGCATTTTTGATGGATTTTCAGGATTACCTGGAAGAGTTTTACGCGCGCTACAACGTTGAGCTGATTCGCGCGCCGGAGGGGTTCTTCTACCTGCGTCCGCGCTCCACGACGTTGATCCCGCGCTCGGTATTATCAGAGCTGGATATGATGGTCGGCAAAATTCTGTGCTACCTCTACCTCAGCCCCGAACGTCTGGCTAATGAAGGCATCTTCACTCAGCAAGAGCTCTACGATGAGCTGCTGACGCTGGCGGATGAAAGCAAATTGCTGAAGCTGGTCAACAACCGTTCCACCGGTTCCGACCTCGACCGCCAGAAGCTGCAGGAAAAAATGCGCGCGTCCCTCAACCGCCTGCGCCGCCTCGGCATGGTGTGGTTTATGGGCCACGACAGCAGTAAATTCCGCATCACCGAATCGGTGTTCCGCTTTGGTGCTGACGTGCGCGTTGGCGACGATCCGCGCGAAGCGCAGCTGCGCATGATCCGCGACGGCGAAGCGATGGCGCTGGAGAATCACCTGCAGCTCAATGATGAGAATGAAGAGAATCAGCCGGATAGCGGGGAGGAAGAATAATGATTGAACGCGGTAAGTTTCGCTCGCTGACGCTGGTTAACTGGAACGGTTTTTTTGCCCGGACCTTCGATCTTGATGAGCTGGTAACCACCCTTTCCGGGGGTAACGGTGCCGGTAAATCCACGACCATGGCGGCTTTCGTCACAGCGCTGATCCCGGATTTAACCCTGCTGCACTTCCGTAACACCACCGAAGCGGGCGCCACAAGCGGTTCGCGTGATAAAGGCCTGCACGGTAAACTGCGCGCCGGCGTCTGTTACTCGGTGCTTGATGTGATCAACTCGCGCCACCAGCGTGTGGTGGTTGGCGTGCGTCTGCAGCAGGTTGCCGGGCGCGACCGTAAAGTCGATATTAAGCCATTTGCCATCCAGGGATTGCCAACCTCGATCCAGCCGACCCAACTGTTGACCGAAACCCTTAACGAGCGCCAGGCGCGCGTCGTGAGCCTCAACGAGCTGAAAGAGAAGCTCGACGCGATGGAAGGGGTGCAGTTCAAACAGTTTAACTCGATTACCGAATATCACTCGCTGATGTTTGATTTGGGCGTGGTAGCGCGTCGTCTGCGTTCAGCATCCGATCGTAGCAAATACTACCGCCTGATTGAGGCCTCGCTGTACGGCGGGATCTCCAGCACCATTACCCGCTCCCTGCGCGATTACCTGCTGCCGGAAAACAGCGGCGTACGTAAGGCATTCCAGGATATGGAAGCGGCGCTGCGTGAAAACCGTATGACGCTGGAAGCGATTCGCGTTACCCAGTCCGATCGCGATCTGTTTAAGCACCTTATCAGTGAAGCCACCAACTACGTGGCGGCGGACTACATGCGTCACGCCAACGAGCGGCGCATCCATCTGGATAAAGCGCTGGAGTACCGTCGCGAGCTCTTTACCTCGCGTTCGCAGCTGGCGGCAGAGCAGTACAAACATGTCGATATGGCACGCGAGCTGCAGGAACACAACGGCGCAGAAGGCGATCTGGAAGCCGACTACCAGGCCGCCAGCGATCACCTGAACCTGGTACAAACCGCGCTGCGTCAGCAGGAAAAAATCGAGCGCTACGAGGCGGATCTCGACGAACTGCAGATCCGTCTGGAAGAGCAAAATGAAGTGGTGGCGGAAGCCGCCGACCAGCAGGAAGAGAACGAAGCCCGCGCCGAGGCCGCCGAACTGGAAGTGGATGAGCTGAAAAGCCAGCTCGCCGATTACCAGCAGGCGCTCGACGTGCAGCAGACTCGCGCCATTCAGTACAATCAGGCGCTACAGGCGCTGGAACGCGCGCGCGCGCTGTGTCACCTGCCGGATTTAACCGCCGACAGCGCCGACGAATGGCTGGAAACGTTCCAGGCGAAAGAGCTGGAAGCGACGGAAAAAATGCTGTCGCTGGAACAGAAAATGAGCGTGGCGCAAACCGCGCACAGCCAGTTTGAACAAGCGTATCAGCTGGTTGCGGCGATCAACGGGCCGCTGGCGCGTAATGAAGCCTGGGATGTGGCGCGTGAATTACTACGCGACGGCGTCAACCAGCGTCATCTGGCGGAGCAGGCGCATGGGCTGCGTAGCCGTCTCAACGAGCTGGAACAGCGTCTGCGTGAACAACAAGACGCCGAGCGCCAGCTGGCCGAATTCTGTAAGCGCCAGGGCAAACGCTACGATATCGACGATTTGGAAACGCTGCATCAGGAGCTGGAAGCGCGCATTGCCTCATTGGCCGACAGCGTCTCTAACGCTCAGGAACAGCGCATGGCTCTGCGTCAGGAGCTTGAGCAGCTGCAGTCGCGTACTCAGACGCTGATGCGCCGGGCGCCGATTTGGCTGGCGGCGCAAAACAGCCTCAACCAACTGTGCGAGCAGTGCGGTGAGCAGTTTGAATCAAGCCAGGACGTCACCGAATACCTGCAGCAGCTGCTGGAGCGCGAGCGCGAAGCCATTGTTGAGCGCGATGAAGTCGGCGCCCGCAAGCGCGCCATTGACGAAGAAATTGAGCGTCTCAGCCAACCGGGCGGCTCTGAAGACCCGCGTCTGAACGCGCTGGCGGAGCGCTTTGGCGGCGTGCTGTTGTCGGAAATCTATGACGACGTTAGCCTCGACGATGCGCCGTACTTCTCCGCGCTGTATGGCCCATCGCGCCATGCGATCGTGGTTCCGGATCTGTCACAGGTGGCGGAGCAGCTCGAAGGGCTGGAAGATTGCCCGGAAGACCTGTATCTGATCGAAGGCGATCCGCAGTCCTTCGATGACAGCGTATTCAGCGTCGATGAGCTGGAAAAAGCGGTGGTGGTGAAGATTGCCGACCGCCAGTGGCGCTATTCGCGTTTTCCGACGCTGCCGCTGTTTGGCCGCGCCGCCCGTGAAAACCGCATCGAAACGCTGCACGCCGAGCGTGAAAGTCTCTCCGAGCGTTTTGCTACGCTGTCGTTTGACGTGCAGAAAACGCAGCGCCTGCATCAGGCCTTCAGCCGCTTCATCGGTAGCCATCTGGCGGTTGCCTTTGATGACGACCCGGAAGAAGAGATCCGCAAACTCAATAGCCGCCGCGGTGAACTCGAGCGTGCGCTGAATGCGCATGAAAGCGATAACCAACAGAATCGCGTCCAGTACGAGCAGGCGAAAGAGGGCGTATCGGCGCTGAACCGCCTGCTGCCGCGCCTGAACCTGCTGGCCGATGAGACGCTGGCCGATCGCGTAGATGAAATCCAGGAACGTCTGGACGAAGCGCAGGAAGCGGCGCGCTTTATCCAGCAGCATGGCAATCAGCTGGCGAAACTGGAACCGATCGTCTCGGTACTGCAAAGCGACCCGGAACAGTTTGAACAGCTGAAAGAAGACTATGCCTATTCGCAGCAAATGCAGCGCGATGCGCGTCAGCAGGCTTTCGCGTTGGCGGAAGTCGTGCAGCGCCGCGCCCACTTCAGCTACTCTGACTCGGCGGAGATGCTCAGCGGCAACAGCGATCTCAACGAGAAGCTGCGCCAGCGCCTGCAACAAGCAGAATCTGAGCGCAGTCGCGCTCGCGAAGCGATGCGTAGCCACGTTGCGCAGTTGAACCAGTACAACCAGGTGCTGGCGTCGCTGAAAAGCTCGTATGACACCAAGAAAGAGCTGCTCAACGATCTGTATAAAGAGCTGCAGGATATCGGCGTACGCGCCGATACCGGCGCGGAAGAGCGTGCGCGTGCGCGTCGTGATGAACTTCATATGCAGCTGAGCAACAACCGCTCCCGTCGTAATCAGCTGGAGAAAGCGTTGACCTTCTGCGAAGCGGAGATGGACAACCTGACCCGCAAACTGCGCAAGCTGGAGCGCGATTACTGCGAAATGCGCGAGCAGGTGGTGAGCGCTAAAGCGGGATGGTGCGCGGTGATGCGTCTGGTGAAAGACAACGGCGTAGAACGTCGTCTGCACCGCCGCGAGCTGGCCTATCTCTCCGCCGACGAACTGCGTTCGATGTCGGATAAGGCGCTGGGCGCGCTGCGTCTGGCGGTCGCCGATAACGAACACCTGCGCGACGTCCTACGTATTTCGGAAGATCCGAAACGTCCGGAGCGCAAAATTCAGTTCTTCGTTGCGGTTTATCAGCACCTGCGCGAGCGTATCCGCCAGGATATTATTCGCACCGACGATCCGGTGGAAGCGATCGAGCAGATGGAAATCGAGCTCAGCCGTCTGACCGAAGAGCTGACCAACCGTGAACAGAAGCTGGCCATCAGTTCCCGCAGCGTGGCGAATATCATTCGCAAGACCATTCAGCGTGAACAGAACCGTATTCGCATGCTCAACCAGGGGCTGCAGAGCGTGTCGTTCGGCCAGGTCAACAGCGTGCGTCTGAACGTCAACGTGCGCGAGACCCACTCGACGCTGCTGGATGTCCTGTCTGAACAGCATGAGCAACATCAGGATCTGTTTAACAGCAATCGCCTGACCTTCTCGGAAGCGCTGGCTAAACTGTATCAGCGCCTGAATCCGCAGATTGACATGGGGCAGCGTACACCGCAAACCATCGGCGAGGAACTGCTCGACTACCGCAACTATCTGGAGATGGAAGTGGAAGTTAACCGTGGTTCCGACGGCTGGCTGCGCGCGGAGTCCGGCGCGCTGTCGACCGGTGAAGCGATCGGTACCGGGATGTCGATTCTGGTGATGGTAGTGCAGAGCTGGGAAGATGAATCCCGTCGCCTGCGCGGCAAGGATATCTCGCCTTGCCGTCTGCTGTTCCTCGATGAAGCTGCGCGTCTGGATGCTCGCTCTATCGCCACGCTGTTCGAACTGTGCGAACGTCTGGAGATGCAGCTGATTATCGCGGCTCCGGAAAATATCAGCCCGGAAAAAGGCACCACCTATAAACTGGTGCGTAAAGTGTTCAATAATCACGAACATGTACACGTTGTCGGGCTGCGCGGTTTTGCCGCGCCGGTACCGGAAGCGCTGCCTGGAACCGCTGACGCCTCCTGAAAGGGCGTCGATTAATAGGAAAAAGGGTGACAATTTGTCGCCCTTTTTGTTTTTCTGTACAGTATTCTTACAACATGTGATCTTTAAACTTCTTTACATTTGGCAAGGCAAAAGCGTTTTCGCCTTTATATACTGAGAGAAAGCCCCATTTGGCGGGCGGCAATGTGTCAACAGGGGGCAAGGGATGTTGCTAAAAAAACGGTATGGTCGTCAATTGTCAGTGCTCAGCTTGAGCCTGGCTTTTGCATTTGCTCCGCTGTTCAATGTCCAGGCCGCAGAGCCTGAAGTCATACCCACAGATAGCTCTGCGACGGTGGGCGATCTTTCTTCGGCATTAGTACAAAACGACGGTCAGTCCGCTGCGGTCGCGCAAATGGCCGGCGAGCAGCCGCTGGCGGCGGATGCGGTGGCGAAAAGCCGCGCTGAAATCGAGGCCTTACTGCCGTCGGGTTATCATCCGGTTTATATCAACCCGCTGGTGGCGCTATACGCTGCCCGCGACATGAAACCCATGTGGGAGAACCGCGAAGCAGTACAGGCCTTCCAGCAGCAGCTGGCAGAGGTCGCTATCGCCGGTTTCCAGCCGCAGTTCACCACCTGGGTGAGCCTGCTGACGGATCCGTCCGTCAGCGGCATGGCTCGCGATGTCGTGCTTTCCGATGCCATGATGGGATATCTGCATTTTATTAGCGGTATTCCGATGCAGGGGAACCGTTGGCTGTATGGCTCAACGCCGTACAAAATGGCGACGCCGCCGCTGTCGGTGATTAACCAGTGGCAGCTGGCGCTGGATAACGGTTCGCTACCACAGTTTATTGCCGGACTGGCGCCACAACATTCGCAATATGAAGCAATGCATCAGGCGCTGCTGACGCTGGTGGCGGATAACCGTCCGTGGCCGCAACTGACCAGCAACGCCTCGCTTCGTCCGGGAGAGTGGAGTAACGATATCGGCGCGCTGCGTGAAATCCTGCAGCGTACCGGCATGCTGGATGATTCGGCGAAAATCGCCTTACCGGGCGATGTGGTTAGCCCATCGGCGAAACCGAAGTCGAAAGCAAAACCTGCCGCGCGTGGCGTTTACGATCGCCAACTGGTAGAAGGCGTTAAGCGCTTTCAGGCCTGGCAAGGGCTGGGCGCTGATGGCGTCATCGGCCAGTCCACCCGCGACTGGCTGAACGTCTCTTCGGCGCAGCGTGCCGGGGTGCTGGCGCTGAATATCCAGCGTCTGCGTTTGCTACCGAGCAAATTGTCCACCGGCATCATGGTCAATATTCCAGCGTTCTCGCTGGTCTACTATCAGGACGGCAGTCAGGTGCTGGCATCGAGGGTCATTGTCGGTCGTCCGGATCGTAAAACGCCGATGATGAGCAGCGCGTTGAACAACGTGGTGGTCAACCCGCCGTGGAACGTGCCGCCGACGCTGGCGCGCAAAGATATTCTGCCGAAGGTGCGTAACAATCCGGGCTATCTGGAGCAGCATGGCTATACGTTGATGCGCGGCTGGAACAGCAAAGAAGCTATCGATCCGTATGGTGTCGATTGGTCTACCATCACCGAGAAGAATCTACCGTTCCGTTTCCAGCAGGCGCCGGGCGCACGCAACTCGCTGGGGCGGTATAAGTTCAATATGCCAAGCTCGGATGCTATTTATCTCCACGATACGCCGAACCACAATCTGTTCCAGAAAGATGTTCGCGCGTTGAGCTCGGGCTGCGTTCGCGTCAATAAAGCCTCTGAGCTGGCGAATATGCTATTGCAGGATGCGGGCTGGAATGATTCACGCATTTCCGACGCGCTGAAGCAGGGGGATACGCGCTACGTCAATATTCGGCAAAATATTCCGGTTAATTTATATTATTTAACCGCCTTTGTTGGCGCTGATGGACGTACACAATATCGAACAGATATTTACAATTACGATCTCACCGCGCGATCCAGCGCACAAATTCTGCCAAAAGCGGAACAATTAATCAGGTAAATGAAGTAGTTCTGCGAAAAATGTTGTCCTAGCACTGAACGAAATCGGGCCCTGGTCGTCTACAAGGCCCGTATTTCCTGGGGTGAGGCTGCCTTGACGTTGGCAATAATGCCCGGTAAGGTGCCTTTCGTGCGCCAGAAGTGCATATACATATAATCCGCAAAAATGTGTTGCGGCGGTCAATACGACCCAGCCAAGGACATTTTAGCGGAAAAGTATATTACGATTCATTTACCTGTAGACCTGATTATCATGGACAAATTTGACGCTAATCGCCGCAGATTGCTGGCGTTGGGTGGCGCTGCCCTCGGTGCTGCCGCCATTCTCCCTGCGCCGGCATTTGCCACCCTCTCGACCCCCCGACCGCGTATTTTGACGCTGAATAACCTGCACACCGGTGAATCACTCAAGGCGGAGTTTTTCGATGGTAGAGGCTATATTCAGGATGAATTAGCAAGACTTAACCACTTTTTCCGTGATTTCCGCGCGAACAAAATTAAGTCTATTGACCCAGGATTGTTCGATCAGCTTTACCGCCTGCAGGGACTACTCGGCACCAACAAGCCTGTCCAGCTCATCTCCGGTTATCGCTCCGTCGATACCAACGATGAACTTCGCGCACGAAGCCGTGGTGTAGCGAAACACAGCTATCACACCAAAGGCCAGGCGATGGATTTCCACATTGAAGGCGTTGCCTTAAGCAATATTCGCAAAGCGGCGTTATCTATGCGCTCAGGTGGTGTAGGATACTACCCACGTAGCAACTTTGTGCATATTGATACCGGTCCGGTACGGCACTGGTAACGAAAGGAGCATCATGAACTATCGTATTATTCCGGTCACGGCGTTCGCCCAGAACTGTTCTTTAATCTGGTGTGAACAAACCCGGCTTGCCGCGCTGGTCGATCCTGGCGGCGATGCCGAGCGCATCAAGGAAGAAGTGGCGGCGGCAGGCGTCAGCCTGATGCAGATCCTGTTGACGCATGGTCACCTGGATCACGTCGGCGCCGCAGCCGAGCTGGCGCAACATTACGGTGTGCCAATTATTGGACCGGAAAAAGAAGATGAGTTCTGGCTGGAAGGATTGCCGGCGCAAAGCCGTATGTTCGGGCTGGATGAGTGTCAGCCGTTGCAGCCGGACCGCTGGCTAAATGAAGGCGATGTGGTGACCGTCGGCAATATCGCTTTGCAGGTATTGCACTGTCCTGGTCATACGCCGGGGCACGTGGTTTTCTTTGACGATGCCTCTCGTCTGCTGATTTCCGGCGATGTGATTTTCAAAGGCGGAGTAGGGCGCAGCGACTTCCCGCGCGGCGACCATGGCCAGTTGATTGATGCGATTAAACGTAAGCTGTTGCCATTGGGCGACGACGTGACGTTTATCCCCGGTCATGGACCGTTATCGACGCTGGGGTATGAGCGCCTGCATAATCCGTTCCTGCAGGATGAAATGCCGGTCTGGTAATGCCTGACCTCAAAGAAATAAAAAAGGCCGCGTCTGCGGCCTTTTTCTTATGCGTCACGGCTGAAAATTACAGCACCGCGACAATGGCTTCGCACAGCGGCGACATGTTATCAGGCGTCATGCCGGCAACGTTGATACGCCCGGATGCGACCGCATAAATAGCGAACTCTTCACGCAGACGCAGTACTTGCTCTTTGGTCAGGCCGCTAAATGAGAACATCCCATTCTGTTTGGTGATGAAGGTAAAGTCGCGGCTGGCGCCTTTTTCCTGCAGGGTATTCACAAACAGTAAGCGCATGCGCTGAATACGCTGGCGCATATCGGTGAGCTCTTGTTCCCAAATGGCGCGCAGCGCGTCGTTGCTGAGAATCGTCGCCACCACGGAGGCGCCGTGCGCCGGCGGGTTAGAGTAGTTGGCGCGGATCACCGCTTTCATCTGGCTGAACGCGCGATCGACGGTGTCTTGATCGGCGGCAACCAGCGTACAGGCGCCAACGCGCTCGTTATACAGGCCGAAGTTTTTCGAATAAGAACTGGCGACCAGCAACTCTTTATGCAGCGCGGCAAACGCGCGCAGGCCTTCAGCGTCTTCTTCCAGACCGCGGGCGAAGCCCTGGTAGGCGAAGTCAAACAGCGGCAGCCAGCCTTTTTCAGCAGACATTTGCGCCAGCTGTTGCCACTGTTCCAGCGTCGGATCGATGCCGGTTGGGTTGTGGCAGCAGCCGTGGAACAGTACGACATCACCCGCTTGTGCCTCGTTCAGGCTGGCCAGCAAGCCGTCGAAATCAAGCTGGTGGTTGGCGGCATCATAATAAGCATATTCGCGCACTTCCAGCCCGGCGGCGCCGAAAACGCTTTTATGGTTTGGCCAGCTTGGATTGCTTACCCATACCCGTTTAACGTCGGTGTTTTTGGCAAGGAAATCAGCCGCAACGCGCAGGCCGCCGGTACCGCCTGGGGTCTGGGCGGTGCGGGCACGCTTATCGTTGATAATTGCGCTTCCTTTACCGAACAGCAGCTCCTGAGTGCAGCGACCAAACTCCGGAATACCATCAATACCGAGGTAGTTTTTGGTGGTTTCATTTTCCAGCAGATATTGCTCGGCTTTTTTTACGCTGGTCAGAACAGGCGTTTTACCTGTCTCATCTTTGTAAACACCAATTCCGAGGTTAATTTTGCCTGGGCGGTCATCGGCACGAAACAGATCGGCCAGGCCCAGAATAGGGTCGGCAGGGGCGGCTGTAATGTTCTCAAACATGACGAGGTTCCATTGTGATTACTGAGGGAAATCCGCTATCAGGGTAACGGTAGATTTACAAATTGCCAACCGTTTGCGACAAAAAGCGAGAAGGTTTTTGCAAGTTACGATCTTCGTCTTAGTAACGCAGAAAAGCAGGACCGAAGTCCTGCTTTTTAGGCATATCACGAAGGGGTGTACTACAGATTAGAACTGGTAAACGATACCAACCGCAGCCTGGTCGTCGGTGGCTACGCCAGCTGCGCGAGTGTAGGCATTATCATCCAGTTGGTTGAACTTGTACGCCGCGTACACGTTCATGTTTTTGTTGAAGTAGTACCAGGTACCCAGTTCTACGTATTTAACCAGGTCCGCATCGCCGCCGCCGAAGCCACCGCGAGCCTGCAGGTTTTTACCTTTAGTCTGCACGTAGCCCAGGGACGGACGCAGACCGAAATCGAACTGGTATTGAACTACGGCTTCGAAGTTCTGAGTTTTGCCCGCGAAGTGGTCATCTTCTTCCGGCGTCATGTTGTAAGTCTGGGAGTACATAACTGCGGCATAGATGTTGTTAGCATCGTACTTGGCAGAGGTTGCCCATGCTTCAGCTTTGTCACCGTTGCCGTCACGTTTCTGGTCAACGCTACGGTTGGAGTTAGCGTAACCTGCAGACAGCGCGATACCGTTATCAAACGCGTAGGTTGCCGCGGTGCTGAAACCGTCGCCATTCTGTTTGCGAATTGAGCGGTCGTGATCGTTTTTACCCTGATACTGCAGCGCAAAGCTCAGGCCGTCCACCAGACCGAAGAAGTCTGAGTTACGGTAGGTGGCCACGCCGTTGGTACGGCCGGTCATGAAGTTATCGGTGTAGTTCCAGCCGTCGCCGCCCCACTCAACCAGCATATCGGTTGCGGATTCAACGTCGTAGATGGCGCCGTAGTTACGGCCGTAATCGAATGAACCGTATTCACCCGCTTTCAGACCGGCGAAAGCCAGACGGGTTTTGGTGGTCTGGGAACCTTCAACGTTGGACGCATCCATGTTGTATTCCCACTGGCCGTAACCGATCAACTGGTCGTTGATCTGGGTTTCGCCTTTCAGGCCGATACGGGCATAGGTGGTGTCGTCGCTGCTGGTGTCACCATTGGTGGTCCAGACATGTTCGCCAACCATTTTTCCGTAGAAATCCAGTTTGTTACCATTTTTGTTATAGATTTCCGCAGCGTTGGCCGCACCGGCTACCAGCAGGGCAGGGATCACCACTGCCAGAATATTGCGCTTCATCATTATTTATTACCCTCATTAATATTTTTTATATGACACTTGCCACCGCCAGCAATAATTTCCGTCAATGAAAATTTACAGAACTATTGAAGATAGTTTGGTGTCTGAAGGCATCTTTCCATCGGTAGTGCCGTTTCGCTAGCCGGAAAATGCTACCAATATCGTAAATTAGTTACGAAAAGAAAAAACATGTAACTAAATATGTATTTTTTGGAACTTTGTGAACTCAATCAAAATTCCGTTCCACTTTGCGAAGATTGTCACCTTCTCATATATATCTATATGAATTAGTTATGAATATTTTCGCTAAAGACAGATTTGATTATTTTTTAGCTCAATTCGGTCCCTTTTTTGCTCAGGCGCTATTTTTGCATAACGTGCGCAGAATGATTAAAAAATAATCAAATCAATCAGTGTATTCACTTGTGTCTTAACATAAGGTGCGAAATCTACGTACGAAGGGTAAGGAAATAGTGAGTAACATAATTACGAATTGTGAAGGTTGATGTTTAAGTTTGTTGAAATTCGTTCACGAAAATTGACATAAAAAAAGGCCGGCTTGCGCCGACCTTGTCAGTATTTTAACGAAACGCGATTAGAAAGTGGCGTTACGTGGCGTACGTGGGAAAGGAATCACGTCGCGAACGTTCTGTACGCCGGTTACGTAGGCGATAAGACGCTCGAAGCCCAGACCGAAGCCAGAATGCGGTACGGTGCCGTAACGACGCAGGTCGCGATACCACCAGTAATCTTCTTTATTCAGACCCATTTCGGCCATACGCGCGTCCAGCACGTCGAGACGCTCTTCACGCTGGGACCCGCCGATGATTTCGCCGATGCCCGGCGCCAGAACGTCCATTGCGGCGACGGTCTTACCGTCTTCGTTAAGGCGCATGTAGAACGCCTTAATGTCTTTCGGATAGTTTTTCACGACCACCGGCGCTTTGAAGTGCTCTTCGGCCAGATAACGCTCATGCTCGGAGGAGAGATCCACGCCCCAATACACCGGGTTCTCAAACTGCTTGCCGCAGTTTTCCAGGATAGTGACGGCGTCGGTGTAATCAACCTGGGCGAAATCAGCAGAGACAAAACGCTGCAGACGGTCGATGGCGTCTTTATCTACGCGCTCGGCGAAGAACTTCATGTCATCTGCACGCTCTTCCAGTACCGCTTTGAAGACGTACTTCAGCATGGCTTCCGCCAGACCGGCAACATCGTTGAGGCTGGCGAAGGCTACCTCTGGCTCCAGCATCCAGAACTCCGCCAGGTGGCGGCTGGTGTTGGAGTTTTCGGCGCGGAAGGTTGGGCCGAAGGTATAGATTTTGGACAATGCGCAGGCATAGGTCTCACCGTTCAACTGACCGGAAACGGTCAGGAACGACTCTTTACCGAAGAAGTCTTTATCGAAGTCGACTTTACCCTGGTCGTTACGCGGCAGGTTTTCCAGATCCAGCGTTGATACGCGGAACATTTCACCGGCGCCTTCGGTATCGGAAGCGGTGATCAGCGGGGTGGATACCCAGAAGAAACCCTGTTCGTCGAAGAAACGGTGCAGCGCCTGCGCCAGGGTGTGACGTACGCGCGCTACCGCGCCAATCAGGTTGGTGCGCGGACGCAGGTGCGCCACTTCACGCAGATACTCGATGCTGTGGCGCTTCGCCGCCATCGGGTAGGTGTCCGGATCTTCAACCCAGCCGGTGACTTCCACATTGGAGGCCTGGATTTCAAAGCTCTGTCCCTGACCCTGGGAGGCCACGACTTTACCGGTGACGATAACCGAGCAGCCGGTGGTCAGGCGCAACACTTCCTGATTGTAATTGGGCAGAGAATTATTAATAACGGCCTGTACAGGATCAAAGCAGGAACCGTCATAGACGGCGAGGAAAGAAAAGCCAGCTTTAGAATCTCGGCGGGTACGCACCCATCCGCGCACGGTGACTTCGCTGTCAACGGCAACGCGGCCCTGGAGTACGTCGGCTACAGGCACAACGCTCATAATATTCTCTCTATATAGTCCAATAAAAAAGTCTCTTCCCCTGCAACGGGGGGATATCTATGTTACCTGTCATCTTCCATCAGACAAGCAGAATTCGCATCATAAAGGGATAATTTGATAATAATTAATAAAGAAAAAGGAGCCTGCCAGGCTCCTTGTTGAAATTAACTCGCCTTTTTAATCGGCGGCAGGTCAAACGCCTCGCGCAGGGCGCGGACGAACGCCTTATCGTGGCAGATGGTTTTACCCGGGCTGTCGGAGAGTTTCGCCACCGGCTTGCCGTTACATTCTACTAGTTTTATCACGATATTTAGCGGTTTCACCTGTGGGATGTCGCAGGTTAACCGGGTGCCGATACCGAAGCTGAGCTTCACCCGCGAGGAGAAGTGGCGATACAGATCGACCGCTTTGGCGAGGTCGAGGTTATCGGAGAACACCAGCACTTTACTCATCGGGTCGATACCCAATTTCTGATAATGGGCGATAGCTTTCTCGCCCCACTCCAGCGGATCCCCGGAGTCATGGCGTAGCCCCTGATAGCGGGTGGCGAATTCAGGACCGAAATCACGTAGGAAAGCGTCCATGGTGATGCAGTCGGTCAGGGCAATACCCAGCTGATCCGGATATTCCGCCAGCCAGGCGGCAAGCGCCGCGCGTTGGCTGCTGGCCAGGTTTGGACTGATCTGCTGGTGGGCCTGGAACCATTCGTGCGCCTGGGTACCCATCGGGGTTAAATTCAATCGGCGGGCCAGATCGTAGTTGCTGGTGCCGACAAACCACGGCTCCTGCTGCAAGCGCTGCACGATAGCCTGCTGTACTTCGCGGGAGAAGCGGCGGCGGGTGCCAAAATCCATCAGGCGGAATGCCGACATATCGATGTCGGCGGTCATGTCGGCGAAGTCGGCAAGCTTATGTTCGAGCGTCTCCAGCGCCAGGCCGACGCTGATTTCCGGCGAACGGTAGTGGTGCACCAGTTCGCTGATGACCGCCAGCAGCGGCACTTCCCACATGATCACTTCGCGCCACGGCCCGGCGAGGCGAATATTCAGCTTACCATGATCGTTGATGACGGTGACCTGGCTTGGGTCGTAACGGAAGTCGCGCAGCCAGGCGAGATAGTCCTGCGAGAAGAACGGCAGGGTGGACAGCCAGCGATACTCATCGTCCTGCAGCTTCAGGTCGCGCATGGTTTCAACCTGCTCGCGAATCGCGTCGGCATAGATGCCGAGCAGGTCGTCTCCGCGGCAGCGGAACTCTGCCGCCACCTCCACATCATAGTAGCGGTGGAAGACGGCCTGCTGCATATGCAGCTTATAGGCATCCGTATCAAGCAGCGAGTGCAGTACAGGAGAAGTGAATTGTGTCATGGTGCGCAGTAGCATCCTCTCACTGGGGCGTTCCATTCAAACCAAAGCAGAAAAAAGGAGGCGGAGTATACCTTTAATACCCGGTGCTGTCCTGCTGCGATGGCTCGACGGTAACGCTGACGGTCATTTGCGAGGCCTAGTTTAATATATTGAACACGGATCACACCACAAGCTTTGCGCCGGGTCGAGCGCATTTCGTGCCTCATGTGTTATCAATATGTAGCGATTTTCGTGTTGAACGTTGAAAAGATGAAGATTCTGCATAGCGCGATCTGCGCAACAGGAATAGACTGGAACCGATACTTTACAGACACGCTAAAGGTTTTTTATGACACAACAGCCCCAAGCCAAATACCGCCACGACTACCGTGCGCCGGATTATCTGATTAGCGATATTGATTTGACCTTTGACCTGGATGCCGCGAAAACCGTTGTCACGGCCGAGAGTAAGGTTTCCCGTCACGCGGCTGCGTCTGATGTGCCATTGCGTCTGGATGGCGAAGACCTGACCCTGATTTCACTGCAGGTGAACGGTCAGCCGTGGAACGACTATAAAGAAGAAAATAATCAGCTGGTGATTGGCGGTTTGCCGGACAGTTTCACCCTGACTATCGTCAACGAAATTAGCCCGGCGGCGAACACCGCGCTGGAAGGCCTGTATCAGTCAGGCGAAGCGCTATGTACCCAGTGTGAAGCTGAAGGTTTCCGCCATATTACCTGGTATCTGGACCGCCCGGATGTGCTGGCGCGCTTCACCACCAAAATCATTGCCGATAAAGCCAAATACCCCTACCTGCTTTCTAACGGCAACCGCGTCGCGCAGGGCGAGCTGGACAATGGCCGTCACTGGATCCAGTGGCAGGATCCGTTCCCAAAACCCTGTTACCTGTTCGCGCTGGTGGCCGGCGATTTCGATGTGCTGCGTGACACCTTCACCACCCGTTCCGGGCGTGAAGTCGCGCTTGAACTATACGTTGACCGCGGCAACCTCGACCGCGCGCCATGGGCGATGACCTCGCTGAAAAATTCAATGAAGTGGGACGAAACCCGTTTCGGTCTCGAATATGACCTCGACATCTATATGATCGTCGCCGTCGACTTCTTCAATATGGGGGCGATGGAGAACAAAGGCCTCAACGTCTTTAACTCTAAATACGTGCTGGCCCGTACCGATACCGCGACCGATAAAGATTACCTCGATATTGAGCGCGTCATTGGTCACGAATATTTCCATAACTGGACCGGCAACCGCGTGACCTGTCGCGACTGGTTCCAGCTCAGCCTGAAAGAAGGGCTGACCGTATTCCGCGATCAGGAATTCAGTTCCGACCTCGGCTCGCGCGCGGTGAACCGCATCAACAACGTTCGTACCATGCGTGGGCTGCAGTTTGCCGAAGACGCCAGCCCGATGGCGCACCCGATCCGTCCGGATATGGTTATTGAGATGAACAACTTCTACACCCTGACGGTATACGAAAAGGGCGCGGAAGTGATCCGTATGCTGCACACCCTGCTCGGCGAAGCCAATTTCCAGAAAGGGATGCAGTTGTACTTTGAGCGCCACGACGGCAGCGCCGCCACCTGCGATGATTTCGTGCAGGCGATGGAAGATGCTTCGAACGTCGATCTGTCGCATTTCCGTCGCTGGTACAGCCAGTCCGGCACGCCGGTCGTTACCGTGCATGACGACTATAACCCGGAAACCGAGCAGTACACCCTGACTATCAGCCAGCGTACGCCGCCGACCGCGGAACAGGCCGACAAGCAGCCGCTGCACATCCCGTTCAGTATCGAGCTGTACGATAACGAAGGCAAAGCGATCCCGCTGCAGAAAGGCGGCCATCCGGTGCACCACGTGTTGAATGTCACCCAGGCGGAACAGACGTTCGTCTTTGATAACGTTTACTTCCAGCCGGTACCGGCGCTGCTGTGTGAATTCTCCGCGCCGGTCAAGCTTGAATATAAGTGGAGCGACCAGCAGCTGACGTTCCTGATGCGCCACGCGCGTAACGACTTCTCGCGTTGGGATGCCGCGCAGAGCCTGCTGGCGACCTACATCAAGCTCAACGTTAACCGCCATCAGCAGGGGCAGCCGCTGTCGCTGCCGATCCACGTCGCTGACGCTTTCCGCGCGATTCTGCTCGACGAGAAGATCGATCCGGCGCTGGCGGCGGAAATTTTAACGCTGCCGTCGGCCAACGAAATCGCCGAACTGTTCACCATCATCGATCCGATTGCCATCGCGGCGGTGCGCGAAGCGCTGACCCGTACGCTGGCGAAAGAGCTGGCCGATGAGCTGCTGGTGGTTTACAACGCCAACAAGCTCGACAGCTATCGCGTAGACCATGCCGATATCGGTAAACGTTCCCTGCGCAATACCTGCCTGCGCTATCTGGCTTTTGGCGATGTTGAGTTGGCAGATAAGCTGGTGCAAGCCCAGTATCATCATGCTGACAACATGACCGACGCGTTGGCTGCGCTGTCGTCGGCGGTGGCGGCTGAGTTGCCGTGCCGTGATGCATTGATGCAGGAGTATGACGATAAGTGGCACCAGGACGGCCTGGTGATGGACAAGTGGTTTATTCTGCAGTCCACCAGCCCGGCGGCCAATGTGGTTGAGACGGTACGCGGCTTGCTCAAGCACCGTTCATTCACGATGAGCAACCCAAACCGGGTACGTTCGCTGATCGGCGCCTTCGCGAGTAGCAACCCGGCGGCGTTCCATGCCGAAGACGGCAGCGGTTACCAGTTCCTGGTGGAAATGCTGACCGAGCTCAATAGCCGCAACCCGCAGGTGGCGTCGCGTCTAATTGAGCCGCTGATTCGTCTGAAACGCTACGATGAGAAACGTCAGGCCAAGATGCGTGCGGCGCTGGAACAGCTGAAAGGGCTGGAGAATCTCTCCGGCGATCTGTTCGAGAAGATTACCAAAGCGCTGGCGTAACGGCCGCAAAATCCCCGGTGGCGCTCTTGCTTACCGGGGCTACAGCGCTGTGCGATTTGGTAGCCCGGCCGAGCGAAGCGCGGGCCGGGAACGTCAGTTAGCCATGACTAAACAAACGCGGCGCACGCTCGTTGTCGCCGCGCTTCATCACCCGATCGAGTACCTGCGCTTCCAGTTCCGCCAGCTTCGCCGAGCCGAACCGCCGCGGACGTGGAATATCCACGTTCAAATCGAGGCCAATTTTCTTTTCTTCTATTAACAGCACCCGGTCGGCCATCGCCACCGCTTCACTCACATCATGAGTTACAAGCAACACGGTAAAGCCGTGTTCTTGCCAGAGCGAAACAATCAATTCCTGCATTTCCAGACGGGTGAGGGCGTCAAGCGCTCCCAGCGGTTCATCCAGCAGCAGCAGACGCGGGCGATGGATCAGCGCGCGGGCCAGCGCAACACGCTGTTTTTGCCCGCCGGAGAGGGCCGCCGGCCACTCATCGGCTCTCTCTTCCAGCCCGACGCTGGCCAGCGCCTGGCGGGCGGCATCGCGCCACTGGCCCTTCAGCCCAAGTCCAACGTTGTCGATAACCGTCTTCCACGGCAGCAACCGCGCGTCCTGGAACATCATACGCGTTTCATCCTGAATCTGCGCAAGCGGCGTCGCGCCTGCCAGTAGTTCGCCGCCGTTGGGTTTTTCCAGCCCGGCCAGCAGGCGCAACAGGGTGCTTTTGCCGCCGCCGCTGCGGCCGACCACCGCGACAAATTGCCCGCCAGGAATATGTAAATCCAGCTCATTGAGAATGACATTGTCGCCGTAGCGTTTGCTGACCCCATTGAGTAAGAGCGGGATCCCGGGATTAATACGAGCAGTATTCATGCGTTAGCCTCCTGAAGACGGTACGCCGGGTTCCAGCGTAGCCACACGCGCTCCAGCAGTTGCGCGCTAAAATCGGCGAGCTTGCCGAGAATGGCGTAAAGAATAATGGCGACCACCACCACGTCAGTTTGCAGAAACTCGCGGGCGTTCATAGCCAGATAACCGATTCCGGCATTCGCGGAGATGGTCTCAGCGACGATAAGCGTCAGCCACATCAATCCGAGGGCGAAGCGAATGCCAACCATAATCGAGGGCAGGGCGCCGGGAAGGATCACGTGGCGGAAGAGGGCGAATCCTGATAAGCCATAGCTACGCGCCATTTCCACCAGACCGCGATCGATATTGCGGATGCCGTGCCAGGTATTGATATAAATCGGAAACATCGTCCCCAGCGCGACAAGAAATATTTTGGCGCTTTCGTCAATACCGAACCACAAAATCACCAGGGGGATCAGCGCCAGATGCGGTACATTGCGCAGCATCTGGATGGAGGTATCCAGCAGGCGTTCGCCCCAGCGCGAGAGGCCGCTGATGAGTCCGAGCGTCAGGCCGATGGAGCCGCCAATGGCGAAGCCGAGTAAGGCGCGCCAGGAACTGATCGCCAGGTGTTGCCACAGCTCGCCGCTGGCGGAGAGCGTCCAGAAGGCTTTCAGTACCCCCTCCGGAGAGGGGAGAATACGGGTTGAGAGCCAGCCTACCGATGACGCCAATTGCCAGATAAGCACGGTGCCCACCGGTAAAAACCAAGGAGCGAGGCGTAATAGAAGTTTTTGCGAAGAGGCTGCCATAGTTCGCTCCCTAACTTTGCGCCGCTTTACGCGGGATAAATTCGTTCGCCACCGCTTCGCCCTGCAGGCGCAAGTTTTGCGGCTGAGGGATCGTCGGGACGTTGACATCGAGCAGCGGGAACAGCAGTTCGCCGACTCGCCAGGCTTCCTCAAGGTGCGGGTAGCCGGAGAAGATAAAACTGTCGATGCCTAGTTCGGCGTATTCATTAATACGTTCAGCGACGGTGGCCGCATCGCCAACCAGCGCAGTACCTGCGCCGCCGCGCGCCAGCCCGACCCCGGCCCACAGGTTCGGGCTGATCTCCAGTTTGTCGCGACGGCCGTTGTGCAGCGCCGCCATGCGGTGCTGGCCAACAGAATCGGTTTGCGCGAAGGCTGCCTGCGCGCGGGCGATGGTCTCGTCATCCAGATGGGAGATTAAGCTCTCCGCCGCTTGCCATGCCTCTTCATTGGTTTCGCGAACGATGACGTGCAAACGAATACCAAAGCGGACGCTGCGGCCGAGGCGCGCGGCTTTCTCACGCACCTGGGCGATTTTTTCCGCCACCTGCGCTGGCGGTTCGCCCCAGGTCAGGTAGAGGTCGACCTGTTCGGCGGCCAGATCCTGCGCAACGTCCGAGGAGCCGCCAAAGTAGAGCGGCGGTCGCGGTTGCTGCTGCGGTGGGAAGAGCAGTTTCGCCCCGCGCACGTGCTGGTGCTTGCCGTGGAAAGTCACGGTTTCACCTTCCATCAGTTTGCGCCAGATATGGGTGAACTCGGCGGAGGCTTCGTAGCGTTCGGTGTGGTCGAGGAATACCCCATCGCCAGCTAATTCATTCGGATCGCTGCCGGTGACCAGATTGAACAATGCCCGGCCATTAGAGAGCCGGTCAAGGGTAGCCGCCTGGCGCGCGGCGACGGTGGGGGATACCACGCTTGGGCGCAGCGCGACAAGAAACTTCAGCCGCTGGGTGACGGGGATCATTGAAGCGGCAACCAGCCAGGCATCTTCGCACGAGCGCCCGGTGGGAATCAGTACGCCGGTGAAGCCGAGGCGGTCGGCGGCCTGGGCGATTTGCTGCAGATAGCTGTAGTCTACCGGGCGCGCGCCTTCGTCGGTGCCCAGATAGCGGCCGTCACCGTGGGTGGGTAAGAACCAGAACATATTCAGACTCATGATTTCGCTCCTTGTGCGGGGGCAGGCTGCCAGATACGGTTTTGAATAGTGATTTTTTTCGGTACCAGCTTGTTCTCATAGAACAGATCGGCGGTTTGCTGTTGGCGAGCGGCCGTTTCAGCGCTTACCGGCGATATCGCAGTTGGCGGACGATGGTCGAGATAGCTGGCAATCACCGCTTCGGGTAGTCCCATCGTTTTGGCCAGCAGGGCAATACTTTGCTGGCGATGGCTGATGGTCAGGGCATCCGCCTGGCTAAAGGTCGCCAGCACCCCTTCGATAAAGGCGCCGTTCTTTTCGGCATAAGGACGGGCGGCAAGATAGAACGAACCGGTTTGCTTCAGGTCGCTACCATCTTTCAGTACCCGTACCCCGCCTTGCAGCAGCGCCGCAGAGTAATAGGGATCCCAGATAGCCCAGGCATCGACATTACCCTGCTGAAAAGCGGCGCGGGCATCGGCGGGGGCAAGATACACCGGCTGGATATCGCTGAATTTCAGACCTGCCTGCTGTAGAGCGCGCAGCAGCAGATTATGCGAACTGGAGCCCTTCTGGAACGCCACCTTACGGCCTTTCAGTTCAGCCACGCTGTTGATTGGGCTGTTATCGGCGACCAGAATCACTTCCGCTTTTGGTTTCGCGGGTTCCGCGCCGATATAGACCAGATCGGCGCCGGCAGCCTGAGCGAAAATCGGTGGAATATCGCCAGTACTGCCGATATCAATACTGCCGACGTTCAGCGCTTCCAGCATTTGCGGCCCGGCGGGAAACTCGACCCACGAAATCTTAGTTTGCGGATAGCGCTGCTCCAGCAGCTGATGGCTCTTTGCCAGCACCATACTGACGCTGCCTTTCTGGTAGCCGATGCGTAACGCTTCCGGCGCCTGCGGGGCCGCATGCGTAATAAAGGAAAGCGCGAGTAGCCCGCCGAGAGTCAGGGCACGCAGAGGATTAAGCATGCTCAACCCCCTGTAAGGTCTTTAGCCCCGGGATGCGGCTGTTACGGCGATTCAGCGCCTGCCAGAAGGTCTCCAGCGCCTGGTCGAGACGGTTTTGCAGATTCGGTGTGAACTGCGGTTTATGTTGATAATCGGTGACCTGGCTGTCATCGGCGAATACGCCATGGAGGATCTCCTGCGCTTTGAGAGCATTAAGCACCGGCTTCAGGGCGTAATCGACCGCCAGCATATGGGCGATGGTGCCGCCTGTCGCCAGCGGCAGGACAATTTTGCCTTCCAGAGCGCGTTCGGGGAGCAAATCCAGTAGCGTCTTCAGCGCGCCGGAAAAAGAGGCTTTATAGACGGGAGTGGCGATAATCAGGCCATCAGCGCCGGCCAGTTGTTCATTTAAGGTATGCAGAGCGGGGTTATCGAAGCGGGCGTAAAGCAGATCTTCGGGATCAAAATTCTGTAAATGCCAGTGATAGACTTCGATGTCGGCCGCGGTAAGTTTCTCTCTGGTGTACTCCAGCAATGCGCTTGAGCGAGAAGGGTAGCGGGGGCTGCCCGCGAGTGTAATAACGCGCATACTCTCTCCTTATAACCAAATGTTTGCATTTATCTATAATTGATAACATTTTATGGCAGTGTGACAGAGGGCGTTTATTTCCCTAAATGATTTTTCCGGGGTTAAATTGCCAAAATGCGCATAACAGGCGGCAGAGAAGTAAACGTTTGCGTTGGACGCGTGATTTTTTGTCGCAGGTCAATTCCCTTTCGGGCGCGGATCGAACATAATACGCCCCCGGTTTGCACACCGGGAATCCAGGAGAGTTCATGTACTATCCCTTCGTTCGTAAAGCTCTTTTTCAGCTCGATCCTGAGCGCGCTCATGAAGTAACCTTCCAACAATTACGCCGCGTAACCGGCACGCCGCTGGAAATACTGGTTCGGCAAAAAGTACCGTCGAAACCCGTTACCTGTATGGGGCTCACTTTCAAGAATCCACTGGGGCTGGCGGCCGGGCTTGATAAAAACGGCGAGTGCATTGATGCGCTCGGTGCGATGGGCTTCGGCTCAATTGAAATTGGCACCGTGACTCCGCGTCCGCAGCCGGGCAATGACAAGCCGAGGATCTTCCGTCTCGTCGATGCCGAAGGTTTGATCAACCGCATGGGCTTTAATAACCACGGCGTTGATAACCTGGTCGAGAATGTGAAAAAAGCGCATTTTGACGGCGTGCTGGGGATTAATATCGGTAAAAATAAAGACACCCCGGTTGAACAGGGTAAAGATGATTATCTGATTTGTATGGAAAAAGTCTATCCATACGCTGGATATATCGCCATTAATATCTCCTCGCCGAATACCCCAGGGTTACGTACTCTGCAATATGGTGAAGCGCTGGATGATTTACTCAGCGGTATTAAAAATAAGCAGCTCGAACTTCAACAGAAACATCAAAAATATGTTCCTGTGGCGGTGAAGATCGCCCCGGATCTTTCTGTCGAAGAATTGATCCAGGTAGCCGACAGCTTAGTCCGCCATAATATTGATGGCGTCATTGCTACCAATACCACCCTCGATCGTTCACTGGTCCAGGGGATGAAGCATTGTGATGAAACCGGTGGGTTGAGTGGTCGTCCATTACAATTAAAAAGCACCGAGATTATTCGTATGCTGGCCACGGAATTAAATGGTCGTTTGCCCATTATCGGAGTTGGCGGTATTGACTCGGTGATTGCCGCTCGTGAAAAGCTGGCTGCTGGCGCCACGCTGGTGCAGATTTATTCCGGGTTTATTTTTAAAGGGCCACCGCTGATTAAAGAAATTGTTACACACATCTAATCTTTTCCCCTTCTGAATCTTCCCCAGGGCTTTATTTCCGGCCCTGGTTGTTTTATATTCCTTCATTGTTGCTTATTTAGACATTTTAGTCTTTTCTTAATTTTAGAAATTATTCTGTAGCAGGATGCCATTGCTTTGCAGAAGGAAGTGGAAGAGGACGGGGGTAGAAATGCGGATTAAACCTGACGATAACTGGCGTTGGTATTACGACGAAGAGCATGACCGCATGATGCTCGATCTGGCCAATGGTATGTTATTTCGCTCACGTTTTGCCCGGCGCATGTTAACGCCTGACGCTTTCTCGCCGTCGGGATTTTGCGTCGATGACGCGGCGCTCTATTTTTCTTTTGAAGAAAAATGCCGTGATATTGAATTAAACAAAGAGCAGCGTGCCGAATTAGTATTAAATGCCTTAACCGCGATCCGTTTTCTGAAACCGCAGATGCCGAAGAGCTGGCATTTCACTACTCACCAGCAGAACTGGCAGCCGACCAGCGGCGACGCCGCCAGCGTGTGGATCAGCGATACCGGCGAGCAGGTCAATTTGCTGGTGGTCGAACCGGGTGAAAACGCCACGCTTTGCCTGCTGGCGCAACCGGGATTGACTCTGGCAGGGCGGGTGATGCAGTTAGGCGATGTGATTAAAATTATGAACGACAGACTGCAGCCGGCGCAGAGCGCGGCCAGCTACAGCCTGGGGCAGGCGGTTTAAGGCGCCAGGCGCAGCGCGGTTTTCGGTACGCAGCTGCAGCATAAAATGGTGCCATCCGCGGCGACCGCATTTTTCTTTAACGGACTCACTTCACCCTCTTCCAGGCGGATACGACAACTGCCGCAGATCCCGGCGCGGCAGGAATAAGGGATACGAATGCCCTGTTGTTCCAGTTGCTCCAGCAGTACCTGCTGGTTATTGCCGGTAAACTGTTGCCCCTGCCACTCAATCTCAACCGTCGCTTTTGGCTGCGCATCGGCCGCCAGCGTATCGTCGCTATCGCCAGCGCCATAGACTTTCGCCGGGCCGCGCGTCAGCACTTCCACCTCATCACCCACGCGGATAACGCCGCTGTTGCGGGCGATCAGATTCTGGCCAAAATCAACGTCGCCGTTATCCTGCGCGGTACGAAAACGCTTTAACGTCTCCAGCGGCTCGCCGGACGGATGCTTTTGCCCACGCTCCGGGCTGACGGTGGTGAAAATGCAGCGGCTGCAGGGTTTGGCGACGTCAAATACCACTTCGCCGATGCGAATAACTTTCCAGCTATCTTCATCCCACGCCGCGGCGCCGGTAACCACCAGATTAGGGCGAAACTGTTCTATGCTTACGCTGGCAGGGCAACGTTGCTGCAGATCGCGAAGCGAGGCTTCATTGGCGAGCAGGTAGGGATAACCATCGGCGAAGGAGAGCGGCACCGCGTCGTGGCGTTTTACTCGCCGGGTTAGCTGCGGCCCGAGCCAGCGCAGTTGGACGTCGCGGTTGAAGAAGCCGCTGAGCCACTGGTTGATGGCGGCTGGCGCGATCAAGGCGGTGAAATGGTTGCCCCACACCTCCGTCGGCTCGCCCTGGGGAGCGAAATCATCAAAGCGCACCAGCGCGCTGCTGCCATCCGGCGCGGTCAAGTGCAGGCCGTCATGAAGCGGCGAAGGCAGGAATTTCACCATCTGCGGAAACTGGCGCGCGGTAATAAACGTACCGTCGGTTTCAGTCAGCATAAAGATGCGGTCGAAGGCCATGCCGCTAATATCGGCAAAGGCATGGGTGACGCCAATTCCGCGCATGGATTTGACGGGATGAATAAAAAGTTTCGATAGCGTTACCATACGCTGCCCCTGGGTTCAAAAATAAGCCTTTAACTTTATGACATAGGGCACATATTGGCTATAATGCGCACCAATTTTCTTTAAGTAAAAGTGACGATATGAAATCTCTGTTTGCCAGCACGGCTCGTGGTCTTGAAGAGCTGTTAAAAACTGAACTGGAAGGACTTGGCGCCACGGCGTGCCAGGTCGTCCAGGGCGGGGTTCATTTTCAGGGAGATACGCGCCTGCTGTATCAAAGCCTGATGTGGAGCCGGCTGGCCTCGCGCATCATGCTGCCGCTGGGTGAGTGCAGCGTGTATAGCGATCTGGATCTCTACCTGGGGGTTCAATCGATTCCGTGGACGGAGATCTTTACCACTGACGCCACCTTCGCGGTGCATTTTAGCGGCCTCAATGAGGAAATCCGCAACAGTCAGTATGGCGCATTAAAAGTCAAAGACGCTATCGTCGATAGCTTCACGCGTAAAAATCTGCCGCGTCCGAATGTCGATCGTGAGAATCCCGATCTGCGTATCAACGTCTGGCTGAACAAAGAGACGGCGCATATTTCACTGGATCTAAGCGGCGAAGGCCTGCATCTGCGCGGCTACCGTGATGGCACCGGCATGGCGCCGATCAAAGAAAACCTAGCGGCGGCAATCGTCATGCGCTCCGGCTGGGTAGCGGGAACGCCGCTGCTCGATCCGATGTGCGGTTCCGGCACGTTGCTGATTGAAGCGGCGATGCTGGCGACCGATCGTGCGCCGGGCCTGCACCGCGGCCACTGGGGCTTCGGCGGATGGGCGCAACACGATGACGCTATCTGGAAAGAGGTGAAAGCCGAGGCGCAAACGCGCGCTCGCCAGGGGCTGGCGGCTTATGAATCGCGCTTCTACGGCTCAGACGTCGACGAGCGCGTGATTGAACGCGCGCGCCGCAACGCCCGCCGCGCCGGTATTGGCGAGCTTATCAATTTCGAAGTAAAAGACGTAGCGCAGCTCAATAATCCGCTGCCGAAAGGCCCGTATGGCACCGTTATCAGTAACCCGCCGTACGGCGAGCGTCTGGAAAGCGAACCGGCGCTGATTGCCCTGCACAGCCTGCTGGGGCGGATTATGAAAAACCAGTTTGGCGGTTGGAACCTGTCGGTCTTCAGCGCCTCGCCGGAATTGCTGAGCTGCCTGCAGCTGCGTGCCGATAAACAGTTTAAAGCCAAAAACGGCCCGCTGGACTGCGTACAGAAGAACTATCATCTGGCGGAAAGCGAAGGCGGCAAGCCGGCGATGCTGGCGGAAGATTTTGCTAACCGCTTACGTAAAAACCTGAAGAAGTTTGAAAAGTGGGCGCGTCAGGAAGGCATTGAATGCTATCGCCTGTACGATGCCGATTTGCCGGAATATAACGTAGCTATCGACCGCTACGGCGAGTGGGTGGTGGTGCAGGAGTACGCGCCGCCGAAAACCGTCGATGCGCACAAAGCGCGCCAGCGTCTGTTCGATATTATCGCCGCGACTATCGCGGTGTTAGGGATTGCGCCGAATAAACTGGTGCTGAAGACCCGCGAGCGGCAGAAGGGTAAAAATCAGTACCAGAAGATGGCGGAGAAGGGCGACTTTATCGAGGTACAGGAGTATAACGCGCGTCTATGGGTTAACCTTACCGACTATCTCGACACCGGTCTGTTCCTTGACCACCGTATCGCCCGTCGTATGCTCGGCCAGATGAGCAAGGGTAAGGATTTCCTTAACCTGTTCTCCTATACCGGCAGCGCCAGCGTTCACGCCGGTCTGGGCGGCGCGCGCTCAACTACGACTGTCGATATGTCACGCACCTATCTGGAATGGGCGGAACGCAACCTGCGTCTCAATGGTTTAACCGGCCGTGCGCATCGCCTGATGCAGGCGGACGTGCTGGGTTGGCTGCGGGAAAGCACCGAGCAGTTCGATCTGATCTTTATCGATCCGCCGACCTTCTCCAACTCCAAACGAATGGAAGATGCCTTTGATGTGCAGCGCGATCATATCCGTCTGATGACCGATCTAAAACGTCTGCTGCGTAAAGGCGGCACGATTATGTTCTCGAATAACAAACGCGGTTTCCGTATGGATCATGACGGGCTGGCGGCACTTGGCCTGAAGGCGCAAGAAATTTCGCAAAAAACGCTGTCGCAGGATTTTGCCCGCAACCGTCAGATCCACAACTGCTGGCTGATTACCGCGGCCTGAAAGGAATAAAGAATGTCACTGATTAGTATGCACGGCGCCTGGCTTTCGTTCAGCGATGCACCGCTGCTGGATAATGCTGAACTGCATATCGAAGATAACGAACGCGTCTGCCTGGTAGGGCGTAACGGCGCCGGTAAATCGACCCTGATGAAAATCCTCAACCGCGAGCAGGGTCTGGACGATGGGCGTATTATTTATGAACAGGATCTGATCGTCGCGCGTCTGCAGCAGGAGCCTCCACGTAACGTCGCCGGTACGGTGTACGATTTTGTCGCGGAAGGGATCGCCGAACAGGCGGCGTACCTGAAGGCCTATCATGATGTTTCGCATCAGGTGATGACCGATCCGAGCGACAAAAATTTAAATGAACTGGCCCGCCTGCAGGAACAGCTGGATAACCTGGGGCTGTGGCAGTTAGATAGCCGTATCAACGAAGTGATCGAGCAGCTTGGCCTTAACGCCGACGCGCAGCTTGCGTCGCTGTCCGGCGGCTGGCTGCGTAAAGCGGCGCTGGGCCGCGCGCTGGTTAGCGGGCCTCGCGTACTGCTGCTGGATGAACCGACTAACCACCTCGATATCGAAACTATCGACTGGCTGGAAGGGTTCCTCAAATCTTTCAAAGGCACCATCATCTTCATTTCGCACGACCGTTCTTTTATCCGCAATATGGCAACGCGCATCGTCGATCTCGATCGCGGCAAGCTGGTGACCTATCCGGGCAATTACGATCAATATCTGCTGGATAAAGAAGAAGCGCTGCGCGTCGAAGAGTTACAGAATGCTGAATTCGACCGCAAGCTGGCGCAGGAAGAGGTGTGGATCCGTCAGGGGATTAAAGCGCGTCGTACCCGCAACGAAGGCCGCGTCCGCGCGCTGAAGGCGATGCGTCGCGAACGCGGCGAGCGCCGTGAAGTGATGGGCAGCGCGAAGATGCAGGTCGAGGAGGCTTCTCGCTCCGGCAAAATCGTCTTTGAGATGGAAAACGTCAACTATCAGGTTGACGGCAAAGTGCTGGTCAAAGATTTCTCCGCGCAAATCCAGCGTGGCGACAAGATTGCGCTGATTGGCCCGAACGGCTGCGGTAAAACCACGCTGTTGAAGCTGATGCTCGGCCAGTTGCAGGCCGATAGCGGGCGTATCCACGTCGGTACCAAGCTGGAAGTCGCCTACTTCGATCAGCACCGCGCGGAGTTGGATCCGGACCGCACGGTGATGGATAACCTTGCGGAAGGTAAACAAGAGGTGATGGTTAACGGTAAGCCGCGTCACGTGCTGGGCTATCTGCAGGACTTCCTGTTCCATCCAAAACGGGCGATGACCCCGGTACGCGCGTTGTCCGGCGGGGAGCGTAACCGTCTGCTGCTCGCGCGCTTGTTCCTGAAACCCAGTAACTTATTGATTCTTGATGAACCGACTAACGACCTTGATGTCGAAACGCTGGAACTGCTGGAAGAGCTGATCGATGGCTACCAGGGCACCGTGATGCTGGTGAGCCACGACCGTCAATTTGTTGACAACACCGTGACCGAGTGCTGGATCTTCGAGGGCGGCGGGCGTATCGGCCAATATATCGGCGGTTATCACGACGCGCGCGGACAGCAAGCGCAGTCGCTGGCGAATAAACAGCCGATTGTAAAAAAACCGGCGGAAGTCGCTCAACCGAAAGCAGAAAGTGTCAAACGCTCCGCCAGCAAACTAAGCTATAACCTGCAGCGCGAACTGGAACAGCTGCCGCAGAAGCTGGAAGATCTGGAAACTCAACTGCAGACGCTGCAGGAAAAAGTTGCCGATCCTTCTTTCTTCGGCCAGCCGCATGACCAGACCCAGCAGGTGCTGGCGCAGTTAGCGGAAGCGGAACAGGCCCTGGAAGCGGCCTTTGAACGCTGGGAATATCTCGAAGGACTCAAAAACGGCGCTTAAGCTGAGGAGTGTTCATGTGCGATCATCATCATGCTGCGCGGCACATATTGTGCCCACAATGTGATCTGCTGGTGGCTTTGCCGCCGCTGGAGCATCGCCAGAAAGCCGCATGCCCACGCTGCGGCACCACGCTCACCACATCGTGGGACGCGCCGCGGCAGCGCCCCACGGCCTATGCGCTGGTGGCGCTGTTCATGCTGCTGCTGGCGAACCTGTTTCCTTTTGTTTATATGAAAGTCGGCGGGATCAGCAGCGAAATTGAGCTGCTGGAAATCCCTAATGTGTTGTTCACCGAGGATTACGCCAGCCTCGGTACGTTCTTTTTACTCTTTGTCCAACTGGTCCCGGCGTTTTGTCTGGTAACCATCTTATTGTTGGTCAATCGCGTTCATATGCCTTCACGCTTGAAGGCGTTTCTGGCGCGGATTTTGTTTCACCTCAAAAGCTGGGGGATGGCGGAGATTTTCCTCGCCGGGGTGCTGGTTAGCTTCGTTAAACTCATGGCCTATGGTGATATCGGCGTTGGGCTGAGCTTTGTTCCCTGGTGTCTGTTCTGCCTGCTGCAATTGCGGGCGTTTCAGTGCGTCGATCGCCGCTGGCTGTGGGACGACATTGCGCCAATGCCGGTCATTAAGCAGCCGCTGCGCCCTGGCGTGCCGGGGCTTCGCCAGGGGTTACGCTCCTGCTCGTGCTGCACGGCGGTGCTGCCAGCGGATGAGAAAGAGTGTCCACGCTGTCACACCAAAGGTACCCCGCGGCGTAAAAACAGCCTGCAGTGGACGCTGGCGCTGCTGTTGACGTCATTTGTGCTCTATTTACCCGCCAATATTCTGCCGATTATGATTACCGATCTGCTGGGCGATAAAATGCCGTCGACAATCATGGCGGGCGTCGTTCTGCTGTGGAGTGAGGGCTCTTACCCGGTCGCGCTGGTTATCTTTATCGCCAGTATCATGGTGCCGACGTTAAAAATGATCGCTATCGGCTGGCTATGCTGGAGTGCGAACGGAAACGGCGCGCGTGATTCAGAGCGTATGCACCTGATTTATGAAGTGGTTGAATTTGTTGGCCGTTGGTCAATGATCGACGTTTTTGTCATCGCGGTACTCTCGGCGCTGGTGCGTATGGGAGGCTTGATGAATATCTATCCGGCGATAGGCGCGGTGATGTTCGCGCTGGTCGTTGTTATGACCATGTTCTCGGCCATGATGTTTGACCCACGTCTATTGTGGGACCGTGAACCAGATCCAAGCCATGAGGAAATGCAACAGCATGGAAAATAAGAGCGGAGAAGCGAAAGTGCAGAAGGTGAAGAACTGGTCACCGGTCTGGATCTTTCCGATTGTGACTGTGCTCATCGGCGCATGGATACTGTTTTACCACTACAGCCACCAGGGGCCGGAGGTGACGCTTATCACCACCAACGCCGAAGGCATTGAAGGGGGTAAAACGCGTATCAAGAGCCGCAGCGTTGATGTCGGGGTAGTGGAAAGCGCTATCCTGACTGATGACCTGAAACATGTAGAAATTAAAGCGCGTCTGAACTCGGGGATGCAGAAGCTGCTGCATAAAGACTCGGTGTTCTGGGTAGTAAAACCGCAGGTGGGGCGCGAGGGGATTAGCGGCCTCGGCACCTTGCTTTCCGGCGCCTATATCGAATTGCAGCCAGGTAAAGAAGGTTCTGTGGCGCTGCAGTATCCGCTGTTGGATTCGCCGCCATTGGCTTCACCGGATGCCAAAGGCATCCGTGTTCTGCTGGAAAGTAGCAAAGCCGGGCAACTCTCGCCTGGCGATCCGGTGCTGTTCCGCGGCTATCGCGTTGGTTCGGTTGAAACCAGTACCTTTGATACGCAGAAGCGCCGCATCACCTATCAGCTGTTTATCAATGCGCCGAACGACCGTCTGGTGACGACCAACGTTCGCTTCTGGAAAGATAGCGGTATCGCGGTTGACCTCACGTCCGCGGGAATGCGCGTCGAGATGGGATCGCTGTCGACGCTGTTTGGCGGCGGTGTGAGTTTTGACATTCCGGAAGGACTTGATCTCGGCGAGCCGGTGGCGAATAAAACGGAATACCACCTGTTTGACGATCAGAAGAGTATTCAGGATTCGGTGTTCACCCAACATATCGATTACGTCCTGTTCTTTAAAGATTCAGTGCGTGGTCTGCAGCCAGGGGCGCCGGTTGAATTCCGCGGTATTCGTCTTGGTACCGTCGGCAAAGTGCCGTTCTTTATCCCCGGTTTGAAACAGAGCCTGAACGATGATTATCGTATCCCGGTTGAAATACGTATCGAGCCGGAACGTCTGATCAATCAACTGGGCGGCGATCCGAACATTCGCGCGCATATTGACGATCTGATCAACCGCGGGCTTCGTGCTTCGCTGAAAACCGGCAACCTGGTCACCGGCGCGCTGTATATCGATCTCGACTTCTATCCGAAAGCGCCTCCGCGCGGCAAGATTCAGGAGTTCGGCGGCTATCCGATCATTCCAACCGTCAGCGGCGGTCTGGCGCAGATCCAGCAGCGTCTGATGGATGCGCTCGATAAGATTAACAATCTGCCGATTAACCCGCTGCTGGAGCAGGCGACCAGTACCCTGGCGCAGAGCCAGAAAACCATGCAGCGTGTCCAGACTACGCTCGACAACTTGAATAAGATCACTTCAAGCCAGTCGATGCAGCAGCTTCCAGCTGATATGCAGAGTACGTTGCGCGAGTTGAACCGCAGTATGCAGGGCTTCCAGCCAGGCTCGGCGGCCTACAATAAGATGGTTGCGGATATGCAGCGACTGGATCAGGTGCTTCGTGAACTGCAGCCGGTACTGAAAACCCTCAACGACAAGAGCAATGCGCTGGTATTTGAGGCCAAGGATAAAAAAGATCCGCAGCCGAAGGGAGCGAAATAATGAAAAAGTGGTTAGTAGCGGCAGCGGTATGCGTACTGACGGCCTGCAGCAGCGGTGGTGAGAGTAAAACTTACTATCAATTACCGGTAGCAAAGAGCGGCGCGCAAAGCGCCGTCAACCAGAGCAAGAATTTGCTGTGGGTTGAGCAGGTCAGTATCCCTGATTATCTGGCCGGGAATGGCGTGGTTTATCAGACTACCGATGTGCAGTATGTGATTGCTAATAACAATCTGTGGGCGAGCCCGCTGGACCAGCAGTTATGTACCACGCTGGTGGCGAATCTGAGCAATCAACTGCCGGGTTGGGTGGTGGCATCGCAGCCGTTAGGCAGCGAGCAGGATACGCTTAATGTCTCCGTTAGCGGCTTCCACGGCCGCTACGACGGCCGGGTCATTGTTAGCGGTGAATGGCTGCTTAAGCATCAGGGGCAGTTAATCAAGCGTCCGTTCAATATTGAACTTAAGCAACAGCAGGATGGCTATGACGCGATGGTTAAGACTCTGGCGCAGGCCTGGAGCCAGGAAGCCACCGCGATTGCGAGTGAGTTGAACCGCCTGCCATAAGTAAAATTAATAAAATTAAAGCCGCCGCGACCTGAAAAATCGCCGCGGCTTTTTTATTTGCCGCATCAGGTTGATAGTTGTGCTGGCTCACGATTTTTGTACAAATGAACTTTCATATAGCTCACAAATATGACACTGGCGTGAATTTTGCGCATTGACGCTGCCTGCGTTTCGCGGTAAAGGTTATACGTGGTTGCATATTTAGTGACCACTGTTTTCTTTTCCACCAGATCAAATAATGAGGGAAACGAGGCATGAAGAGACAAAAACGAGATCGCCTGGAACGGGCACATCAGCGTGGATATCAGGCCGGCATTACCGGCAGATCGAAAGAAATGTGTCCCTACCAGACCCTTAATCAGAGGTCCCATTGGCTAGGAGGTTGGCGAGAAGCCATGGAGGACAGGGTGCAAACTGCCTGACTGTCTCTTTAAAAAAGAAGCCTTCGCTCTGCGAAGGCTTCGCCTTTTGTACTTCAGGACCTTTTGTACTTCAGGATAAGTACGGAAGGTAAATCAGAACGCGGAAGTATCCTGGAACAGACCGACTTTCAGGTCAGTTGCAGAGTAGATCAGACGACCATCTACCAGCACTTCGCCATCCGCCAAGCCCATGATCAGGCGACGGTTTACGATGCGTTTGAAGTGGATACGATAGGTGACTTTTTTCGCCGTCGGCAGAATCTGACCGGTAAATTTCACTTCGCCTACGCCCAGCGCACGGCCTTTCCCTTCGCCGCCCAGCCAGCCCAGATAGAAGCCAACCAGTTGCCACATTGCGTCCAGACCCAGACAGCCAGGCATTACCGGGTCGCCAATGAAGTGACAACCGAAGAACCACAGGTCTGGGTTGATGTCGAGCTCAGCTTCAACGTAACCTTTGTCGTAGTTGCCGCCGGTTTCGGTCATCTTGACGACGCGGTCCATCATCAGCATGCTCGGCGCCGGCAGTTGCGGGCCTTTCGCGCCAAACAGTTCACCACGACCAGAGGCAAGAAGATCTTCTTTTGTATAGGATTCGCGTTTATCTACCATGTTTTCAGTAAGCCTTATTTTGAGTTCGGGACGCAGGATAGCTAACACGTGTAAGCTGAACAAGTCCGATCAGTTCGAATTTGATCCGCCTAACCAGCGTAGCGGCCATGGAAAACGATGGCGAGTCTCTTGTTGCATCGCCTGCGCAATCCGTTCCTGAATAGTTTGTCGTAGCGTTTGTCCTTCACCATCCCATTGCAGCTGGGTGAGAAGCGGCAGGGCTTCGGTAACGTCGTCAATGGCCCAGATAAAGAACTGTTCGTCAGCCACCGCCTGGCGAAGCTCCTGTGCCAGGCTCAGATGGCGGACGTTGGCAGACGGAATAATAACGCCTTGCTTGCCTGTTAATCCGCGCTGCTGGCAGATGGTGAAGAAACCTTCAATCTTTTCATTCAGTCCGCCGACCGGCTGGACGCGACCGAACTGATCGACCGAGCCGGTAATCGCAATACTCTGGTTGATCGGCACATTGGCCAGCGCGCTGATAAGCGCGCACAGCTCAGCCATTGAGGCGCTATCGCCATCCACTTCACTGTAGGACTGCTCGAAGGTTAGTGAAGCGCTAAATGGCAGCTGCTGTTCAAGTTCGAGCTCGGACATAATAAACGCCTGCATGATCATCATGCCTTTGGCGTGAATATTGCCGCCCAGTTCAGCTTTACGCTCAACGTCAATAAATTCGCCGTCGCCGATATGTACCACGCAGCTGATGCGCGAAGGTTCGCCAAAGGCGCGCGGGTGGCCCGGAAATTCGATTACCGACAGGGCATTGATTTGGCCAATGCATTCGCCTTCGGTATCAATCATGATCTGATCGAGAAGAATTTCATCGCGCATTCGCTCGGCAAGATAGCCTTCACGCCATTCACGGCGCTCAAGCATAGTTTGCATCTCCGCGCCGCTAATCAATTCGCCTTCGCAGAAGGCTGCCGCTTCACGCAGCTGACGGCCAATCCAGAGAGGGGAAAGCGGAAGCGTCTCCTGATCGCCGGTGTCGCGCACGCCTTCTTCAATCAGCAGCGGCCATGCGTCAGCCGCCGGCCCCGGCAGCAAAAGCTGACGAGCATGTTGCCAGACCCACTGGCACCAGAGTTTCAGGGTGTCGGCATCGGCTATCTGCAGGTTATCTTCATACTCGCTATAAATGGCCTGCGACGCGAGTTCCGGTTCCATCTCCTGAAAGTCAGCCAGCGCATCACGCTCGCCGATCAGAATGATCCTCAGGTTCAGCGGCATGGAAGGAATGCTAACGGGAAGAGGGCGGGATTCATCAATGGACAACCAGTCAAAGCGCTGACGGGTCACCATGTTCTTCAGGCGCATCCATAGCAGCGGCTGGGCCAGTAGCGCACGCAGGGAGAGCAACAGGACGCCGCCGTTCGCGCGGTGCACCAGACCAGGCTGCAGCGAAATTTCGCCGTTAAACTGGCGTACGCAACCAAAGAGCTGTTCCGCTTCAATCCAGTCGGCGGATTCAACCGGACCGTTGCTGGCAAAACTGTCTTCCGCGCTTTGTGCCGGCGACATGGTTACGTTGCCGCCGTTGACCTGATAGCGTACACCGCATAGCGCTGTCGTGGACTGCTGCAGGCTGCGCGCGGCTTCGGCTACCCAATGCAGATACTCCGGCTCTTCCGGTGCCTTTACCAGCATAAATGATGAAATGGCTGGCGTGATCAGAAGCTGTTCCAGCGCATAAAATAAACGGGGTTGTAGATCGCCGGCGAGGGATGCCTCTGTCTCGGCGAGATTGACCTGGGTAAACAGCGCCTGATAACTTTCCGTATCAGGAGCGAGGTCGTTTCGGGTAAGTTTCGTAATGGTCAAAGTCGCTGTTTTTTAGTCAGATGTAAAACGAGCGATTATACCCGATACCTCGTCTGCGCACACGGAGGATTGCGTTTATCACGCTGATAATGGAATCGTCCACTTCACGAAAGATGATTTATTCTCAGCACATCCAGAAAAAACTGATATCCTGAAATGAGTTACACGGTCACATTGAGATCGCAATGAAATATCAACAACTGGAAAACCTTGAAAGCGGCTGGAAATGGAAATATCTGGTAAAGAAGCACCGGGAAGGTGAGTTGATTACCCGCTACATTGAAGCCAGCGCTGCGCAAGCCGCGGTCGATGTCTTGCTGACGCTCGAAAATGAACCTGTTCTGGTGAATACCTGGATCGATCAGCATATGAATCCGGAGCTCGCTAACCGGATGAAGCAGACTATTCGCGCACGACGCAAGCGTCATTTTAACGCCGAGCATCAGCATACGCGGAAAAAGTCCATCGATCTGGAGTTCGTTGTCTGGCAACGCCTGGCCGGGCTTGCGCAACGGCGAGGCAAGACATTATCAGAAACCATCGTACAGCTAATTGAAGACGCCGAGCATAAAGAAAAATATGCCAGCAAGATGTCGAGCCTGAAGCACGATCTGCAGGTGCTCTTAGGAAAAGAGTAAGTAGCGGCCAACGTTGCTTGAGATTTTCCTCTGAACTCAAAATCAGGCCAAAAAAAAACCCCGCATCAGCGGGGTTTTTTATCGTAGGAAACTTAAGCCTGCGGCTGAGTTACTACGTCTTTGTAACCTTTAACTTCGATCGCTACGCGACGATCCGGAGCCAGGCAGTCGATCAGTGCAGCGCGAGCTTTCACGTTGTCACAGGTGTTGCCGGTAACCGGATCAGATTCGCCCATACCGCGAGCAGAGATCTTGTTAGCCGGGATGCCTTTAGCTACGAGGTAGTCAACAACGGACTGAGCACGTTTCTCAGACAGTTTCTGGTTGTACTGCTCGGAACCGATGCGGTCGGTGTAACCCAGAACAACTGCAGAACCGTCTTTCGGGTCCATGTTGCTCAGCTGGGTGTACAGCTGATCCAGAGCCTGCTGACCTTCTGGTTTCAGAGTTGCTTTGTTGAAGTTGAACAGTACGTCAGACTTCAGGGTGAAGGTCTTGGTGGTGACTTCCGGAGCCGGAGCTGGAGCCGGAGCTACAACCGGTGCATTGTCTTCCTGACCGAAACGGTAGGAAACACCAACGCTCAGCATGCCGTTGTCCGGACGAACGCCTACAGTGCCAGCGTCGCCGATGTTGTTAACCCACTGGTATTCCAGACGGGTAGCGATGTCACGGGTCATAGCCCACTCAACGCCGCCAGCGAATACTGGGGAAACGCCGGTGTCGTGGTTGTCGCCAGCGATGCTGTTGCTGGAGTCAGCGCGCCATACCATGCCGCCCAGACGGGTGTAGATGTCCAGATCGTCAGTGATCGGGTAACCCAGTTTAGCGGTCAGCTGAACACCCTGAGCTTTGAATGCGCCGTTAACTTTGTCGCCTTTGTAAGGCATACGGCCCAGCCAGTCGTAACCCATTTCGAAACCGAGGTACGGGTTAACCTGATAACCACCGAACGCACCAGCGCCCAGCTGGCTTTCGTGGGTCGGACCATTGTTGTTCAGGTTGCTGTTGTACCAGCCGGTGTCATGGAACTGGGACCAACCCAGTTTACCACCTGCATACCAGGTGTTATCTTTCGGAGCGGCCTGCGCTACGGTAGCGAAGCCAGCCAGTGCCACTGCAATCGCGATAGCTGTCTTTTTCATTTTTTGCGCCTCATTATCATCCAAAATTCGCCATGAAGGTACATAAGACCTCACGGTTAAATCCTTCACCGGGGGCGTGACTCGTTGTTAACTATGCTGATACATGCAGCGTAAGCCGATCACCCCTGGCGATGTAAAGTCTACAACTTAGTTAGAAACTTACAAGTGTGAACTCGGTCAGGCATATGAAAAAAAAGGGTTGTATACACAATATTTAACAAATATGGTTAATTTGTGAACGCGGTGAAAAGTCGCAAAACCGCACCACACCGGGATCTCTGTGAAATTAGCCACTTTGCGAGAATGGTTTTTGACGAGGCAAAAAAAATTCCAGGATTAATCCTAATTTCACTCAATGATATAAATTTGAGTGAATTTTTAGCCCACTTAATTGTCTCCCAGGCTGGCTTGTATTTCTCACCGGGCGCATGATAAAGCCCATCGCATGACCTTCTTCTGCGGCGAGCGCCAGACGTTCATGTTCTTGTTCAGTAAGTTCATCCGTCAGCCAGCCAATAACCACGCTATAATTCCCGGTACGTAAAGCGCGAATCATCGATTCCAGAGTATTGCAGGGCGACATCTGGTTAATCTGCATCACTTTTGAAAGCGGAAGGCCGGACGACTGTACCCATTCTTTACTCAGCTTTTGCTGCGGGGTGAGCCACAGTTGCCAGCGCGACTGCTGGCCAAGCTGCTGTAATAAAGGTAGCAGTAAAAGCTGCGTCATCATGGGTTGATCTTCGCGATAGACGATTTCACTAATCAGCCCAGTGGCTGAATGTTCGACGACGCTGTGCGAAGGGCGACGTACTGAAGCCGAAGTCAGTGGTGAACGATTTGCGTGAGCTGAAGTAAACATAGTCTATCTCGCCTGTGGGTTACTGTATGCATATACAGTATATCTGCCAGGGGGCGTCGTCAACCTCATTTTCCCATTTTTGCATATATTTTATGCACTCTACCCGGCTATGAATTATCGCTGCGGCGACTTATTTATATGAATTCACTGTCTCTATGCTGAACCCGCAGGCGACATTTTCCTCCGTTAATCTTTACTTCACGGCTACCGGGCGTGTCGTCAATGGGGCCGATATGCTGTTCATCAATTAACATTGCTTAAGTATTCAGCGAGTCTCTGTAACACAATTTGCAGAATAACTTTTTCCTGAAAGCGCCTCGCAAAACAGCGAGCTGATTGAGATGAAGCCAAAATTCATCTTGCTGCACAAAACGAACTCACTTATTTTCTTCAATAACGGATCCGTTAATAAAATTACTTTTATGTGCATGATTACCAAAGGAATGATCATGAAGAAAATTTCAAAATTACGGTTCCTCCAGTTTCAGGAGTGCCTTTCCCCCTTAGGTAAAATCAGTAGCCGGCCTTTATTCGGCGGGTATAGTCTGGCGATTGAAAATACCGTATTCGCCATGGTGGCTGAGGGCGAAATCTATCTTAGGGTTTGCGAACAAAGCGCCTCTTATCGGGTTGAACATCACAGCCCGATGCTGATGATGCGCAAGAATGGCCGGCCAGTGGCCTTAAAGTATTACCGGATAGATGAAGCACTATGGCAGGACAGTAAAATGCTGTTTCACCTATCGCAGCTGTCATTGCATTCGGCGCGAAGCGAAAAGCAGCATCAGCGTGATGCCGGCAGACTAAAGAATTTGCCTAATATCAGCTTCCATATGGAGTTGATGTTGATCCATGCCGGAATAACCGATGTGAAAATGCTGCGTACACTCGGGGCGGAAAAGAGCTGGTTAAAATTGAGAGAGCATAATAAAGGAATATCAATCAATGTCCTTGAGTCCCTGGCGGGCGCGATTGCCGGCATTCATTCCGCCGCGCTCCCGGCGCAGCGGCGCCAGGAGCTACGGGAGTGGGCTAATACACAAGGATACAGCGTGGAGGATTATTCCGGTTGACCAGCAATCCGGCGCTGCAGACGACATATTTCCGGCAGCAGTGCGAGCAGTAGCCCAATCTGCTGCAGGACCAATGGTTCTTTACTGTCGGCTCGCGGCTCCAGATGTTGAATTCGCGATTGCAGGTTGCTGAGCGCCTGCTGAACACGCTGTTCGTCTGCGGGAGAATGATGCAGCGCATCATCGACGTAGCAGACGGCATCATCGAGTAACGCCAGTATTTCCGGAGTCGTCAGTTTTTCCCTGTGCGCCCCCAACGCGGAAATATAGCTGGTAAAGGTATGGTTAAGACACAACAGGCGGAATGCCGTTTCACGCATCGTGGTGTCGGCTTTAGGCTCTGTGGATAAATTTGATACCACTGATGCCAGTTCGCTATCCCGGTTATGTGCGTTACGCCGGGCAACGCGATACTCAAGACGGTTATCGCGCCCCTGATGATACTGCTCGAGAATAGCGTCAAGATAACGGCAGTTAGCGTTGATGGCCTGATCCAGTACGCGAGGTAAGTTACGGAAGTTCCAGTCAGGCCAGATAAAGGTCACTGCCGCCCAGGCGATGGCGCAGCCGATCAGCGTATCAAGGATACGCGGTAAAGCGACTTCGAATCCTTCACCTAACAGGTTAAAGCACAGCAGTACCAGCAGCGTGATAAACATAGTGGCGTGCGCATACTGCACGTTGCGAAAAGCGAAAAACAGCACGCCGGTTAGTACAATGAGCAGCAGCTGGCCTTCAACCGAGGGAACCAGCAGCAGCACCGGTAGGCCGATCGCGACGCCAATCAATGTACCGATGATCCTTAACGCCAGACGATGCCGGGTCGCGTTATAGTTCGGCTGACAAACAAACAGGCTGGTAAGCAGAATCCAGTAACCGTGGTTGAGGCCGGTAAACTGAATGAACGCATAGCCCGCGCACAGCACCAGTGACATTCGCACCGCGTGGCGGAAAAGCGCCGATTCCGGCGTCATATTGCTGCGCAGTCGTAACCAGATATCGCTAAACCCGCTAGGGCGATCGTCGGCAAGCAGATTTTCGGGATGGTTGCTGGCCAGCACGCTGGTCTGCACCGATTCGATAGTTGCCAATTGCGCATCAATAGCGCGTAGGTTATTGAGCAGAAAACCCAGCGCTTTGACCTGATCTTGCGGCGCGCCGCTGGCGCGGACGCGATCCAGCGCCGCGTCCAGATGCATAAAGGCGCGTTCAAAGTGCGCATCATGCTGATACGGGATGCGTAAGAGAATGGCGCGGGAAAGTTTTTGACAGGCCTGCGCCTGCATTGACAACATCCGTTGGAAACGGAACATCACATCGCTGTAGCGGAAATGGTCGCGAAGCGTCTGATACTGAATATGTGATGAGCTGGCACGCTCATGAATGTCCTGGGCGACGAAATAATACTGAAGGGTGCGACGAGTGCCGCGTTGCCCGCGGTCGCCGCGCAGGCGTGTCAGTAAAGACGCTTTCGTCTGGTTAAGCATCGCAACCAGCTTGCCGTTAGCGAGCGCCAGATCGTACAACGGGGCCTGACTTTCATCTTCGATATCCGGATCGAACAGTCGGGATTTAAGTTCAAGGTATTGGGCCAGCTGTTCATAGCTGCGCGCAAGATTATCCTGCAGTGGGCGGATGGGAAAAATAAGATGTCCTGCGAGCGTCAATACGTTGTACCAGATGGCGCCAGCCAGCAAAAAGAGCGGCTGCAGGTACCAACTGTTATACAGAGTGACCCCTAACATGGTGTAGATAGCGATCAGTAAGGCGCCGAAAGCAATGGTGGCATAGCGTTGACCCAGCCCGCCGAGCAGGATAAAACCCGTCGTGGACAGGGTTAACCCAATAGCAAACAGCCACGGCCATGGAAACAGTAACTCCACCGACGCGGAGGCAATAAAGAAGCAGACCAGCGTAATAGCGAGATTACGTAACCGCCCGGTAAGGCGATCGTCGAGGTCGGTCAACGCCGCGGCAACCACCCCAAGCGTTAACGGGATGGTGAGTTTGACTTCGCCAATCCACCACGGCGCAACCGTGGTGCCACAAAGCGCAATAAATATCCTGGCGTTATATAGCCAGGCGCTATTCCATGTATAACGGCGGAGCAGGGGGCTTAACATAACAGTGTTCCGTACAATTACTGAAAGCGACGGCGGGCGTTGGCTTCGCGCGCGGCGCGAGCCGTTTCAACGGAGACCACGCGGCGTCCTACCGGCCAAAGTGCAATGGCGGCAATTTTAAAATTGGCGATCCCCACGGGGATACCAATGATGGTCAGGCACTGCGCAATACCGCTGAAAATATGCATCAGGCACAGCCACCAACCGAAGAACATGAACCACAAAATATTCAAAATAGTGCCGCCCGCGTTCAGTAAACTGTTTTTTGCTTCAGGTTCCAGTTCATCAACATGAATTGCTTCATTACCGTAGGGGAACAGCGATAGTCTGGTGATTTCCCAACATGAACGCGTCAGCGGTAACGTGAAGATCAAAATAATACTGACCAGCGTCGCCAGTAGCCAACCGAGCGTGGTGGCGAAACCGCCAAGAACAAAGTTCAAAATATTCAGAATGGTACGCATAAACCCTCTGGTTAACCCTGTGGATAATAAGACCCGGCAATTGTAACGTTTTTTTGCGCTGGAGCACCTGCTCGCGGGCGGTTAAACTTAAAAACATTCAAACTGATTGAAATTTGGCGATATATGGAACTTAAAGCGACAACATTGGGCAAACGCATGGCACAGCATCCTTATGATCGGGTGCAGTTGCTTAATGCCGGGGTCAAAGTCTCAGGCGATCGTCATGAGTATCTTATACCTTTCAATCAGTTATTGTCAGTTCAATGTAAGCGTGGCCTTGTGTGGGGCGAGCTGGAGTTCGTGCTGCCGGAAAGCAAAGTTGTGCGTTTGCATGGTACCGAATGGACTGAGACGCAGCATTTCTTTCATCATCTCAATAATCTCTGGCAGCAGTGGAGCGCGGAGATGAGCGAAATCGCCGCGGACTTGCTGCGCCAGCAGTTAAGTGAAATTGAACGAGCCAGCGCCGAAGGTAAGTGGTTGACGCGCCAGCAGGTCGCGGACGTGCAGGATAAAATCCGCCGGGCTTTAACCGGGTTACCTTTCCCTGAGAGCCGTCTGGATGAATTCGATAATTGCCGCGAACTGTGGCGCCAGTGTCAATGTTGGCTTAGCGATATCGACGAGGCTCGCCTGGCGCATAATCAAGCCTATACCGAAGCTATGCTGGAACAGTATCGCGGTTTCTTCGATAAGATTGAGTCTTCGCCGCTCAACCCGGCGCAGGCGCGGGCGGTGGTTAACGGCGAGCGTTCGCTGCTGGTTCTTGCTGGCGCCGGTAGCGGCAAAACGTCGGTACTGGTCGCTCGTGCCGGGTGGTTATTAAATCGCGGCGAAGCAGCGGCGGATCAGATCCTCCTACTGGCCTTTGGCCGTCAGGCGGCTCAGGAAATGGATGAACGTATTCAGGAGCGGTTGGGAACTGACGAGATTGCCGCGCGAACTTTCCATTCACTGGCGTTACATATTATTCAGCAGGGCAGCAAGAAAGTGCCGGCGATCAGTAAGCTGGAAAACGATACAGCCGCCCGGCAAAAGCTATTGTTGAAGGCCTGGCAGCAGCAGTGTCAGGAGAAAAAAGCGCAGGCCAAAGGCTGGCGTCAGTGGCTGGTGGATGAGATGGAGTGGCAGATTGACGAAGGCGATTTCTGGCAGGATCGCGCGCTGCTGCGCCGCCTGGCCGGCCGCCTTGACCGCTGGGTTAGTTTAATGCGCATGCACGGCGGCTCGCAGGCGGAGATGATCGCCAGCGCCCCTGAAGAAGTCCGCGATCTTTTTAATAAGCGTGTGAAACTGATGGCCCCGCTGCTGAAAGCCTGGAAAGCAGCGTTGAAAGAGGAAAATGCCGTTGATTTCTCCGGGCTTATACACCAGGCGGTTAACATACTGGATAAAGGCCGTTTTGTGAGCCCCTGGAAACATATTCTGGTGGATGAATTTCAGGATATCTCTCCACAGCGCGCTGAATTGCTGGCGGCGTTGCGCCGGCAAAATAAACAGACCTCGTTATTTGCGGTGGGTGACGACTGGCAGGCGATTTATCGCTTCAGCGGCGCGCAGCTCTCTTTAACCACGGCATTTAACCACTACTTTGGTGAAGGGGACTGTTGTGCGCTGGATACCACCTATCGATTTAACGGTCGTATCGGCGAGATTGCCAACGGTTTTATTCAGCTAAACCCGCATCAACTGGCTAAACCGCTGAATAGCCTCACGGCTGGCGATAAGAAAGCGGTGACCCTGCTGCCTGACGATAAACTCGACGATCTGCTCGACAAGTTGAGCGGCTACGTTAAACCCGAACAGCGAATTTTGCTGCTGGCGCGCTATCACCATCTGAAGCCCGCCGCGCTGGAAAAGGCCGCAACGCGTTGGCCGCATCTACAGCTAGATTTTATGACAATTCACGCCAGCAAAGGCCAGCAGGCTGACTTTGTTATTGTGTTGGGCCTGCAGGAGGGGGATGACGCCTTCCCGGCGCCGGCAAGAGAGTCGGTAATGGAACAAGCGTTGTTGCCACAGCCGGAAGATTTCCCGGATGCTGAAGAGCGTCGGCTACTGTATGTGGCGATAACCCGCGCTCGCCTGCGGGTCTGGCTGCTGTTCAATAAAGAACGGCCTTCGTCATTTGTTGAGATACTGCAGGAACTGGGCGTGCCGGTAGCGCGAAAGCCCTGATCGTCGGCGGCCATCAGGCCGCCGTGGGGATTACTTCAGGCGCTCGGCAAGGTAGCGTTGGTAATCAGGGATTAAAATTTCAATCGGTTGATTAAAGTCCGGCGACTGGATAATAAAGTCAGCGGTGGCGGCATTCGTGGCTACCGGGATATTCCACACCGTCGCCAGACGCAGGAGCGCTTTGACGTCAGGATCGTGAGGTACCGCATTGAGCGGATCCCAGAAGAAGATCAGTACATCAATTTTCCCTTCCGAAATCAGCGCGCCCACCTGCTGGTCGCCGCCCATCGGTCCGCTCAGCATCGCTTTCACTTCCAGCCCGGTGGCGCGTGAGACCAGGTTGCCGGTGGTCCCGGTTGCATAGAGCTGGTGCTGAGCCAGTAGCGCCTGGTGACGTTCGACCCATTTCATCAGCAGATCTTTGCAGTGATCGTGTGCTACCAGCGCGATATGTTTGCGTGCGGGTAAGGTGCGTGTTGTCAGTTCCATAATTGGGTTCCACTTATATTAACCTGCAGACAGAGTACTGGAAGTGACTGATGCTGCAAGCGTCGGAAAGAAAAATTTTGCCGTATCTGTGAGTTAGGCTTGATGGCTGGTTTACATGGATTAGCTTACACTAGGGCTAAAGCGCAGGAGGATTATGATGAAAGAGAACGATATTGCTAGCATTCTGACCACCACCCGGACGATTGCGCTGGTAGGCGCCAGCGACAAACCCGATCGCCCGAGCTATCGGGTAATGAAATATCTGCTGGAACAGGGCTACCACGTCATTCCGGTTTCACCAAAGGTAGCGGGTAAAACGCTGCTCGGTCAACAGGGCTATGCCACTCTGGCGGAGGTACCGGAAAAAGTCGATATGGTCGATGTGTTCCGCAACTCTGAAGCGGCGTGGGGGGTGGCGCAAGAGGCGGTTGCCATTGGTGCGAAGACGTTGTGGATGCAGCTTGGCGTTATTAATGAGCAGGCAGCGGTTATGGCACGTGAAGCTGGACTTAATGTGGTTATGGACCGTTGCCCGGCCATTGAAATTCCCCGACTAGGGTTAGCGAAGTAAAGTAAAACCCCGCATTTGCGCTGAGGGCTCCCCACAAACTCAGCGCTAATAAACCAGTAGCATATTCTGGTAGGTTCTGGCGGGGTGATTAAGAACAGTGCTTAGCACTGTTCCCTTTAAAACTAGCGGAGAATGTCTCAGCATATTCTCCGCTAATGTCAGATACGAAATAACTCTTCTCGACTTCAGACTGTTCGCCTGATATCTAAGATGAAATCCTTTTTTTTCAGCATGATAACCCAACGGCCACATCACTATAGTCATCAGACTTGCAGCAGACTCAGTGTCAGCAGACGACCCGCTGAATGGCTGTGACTGTTCCTCAGACCAAACTCAAAGCGTTCACTTTTTTCATCGCGGAAATTCTGCTCTATCTGCATTCTTCAGCTGTATAGCTTCATGATTTTTCTGGTTTCAAATTCATTCGTACTACTGAAGATTGAGCCATTACTGGGGATTCCTCAGCACATTTGCGGGTTTTTTATGGACTTAATTTGCAAACAAGGATGTTATTACTTATTTAGATGAGCGAAACGTTTCGTCAATAAAGTTGTAATCTAATAAATGTTAATTACCCACAATATAACTGATGTTTATTTATTTTTGGTGGGCAGTAATAGAATGAAGAAAATATTAAAAAAGACTCCGAAAATCGTTTTTTTAATTGCCGCGGAAAAGTTACGGTGTTTATTTTGTGTTGTTTGTAAATTTTAATAATTAAAAATAATTTATCTTTTTATCATTAAAATAGATGATGTCCGTCACGGATTTTATTGATATGACGCGAACTTGATACAAAAAGAAATGAAGAAACCAGGAAGTATAATTTTTATTACCATAGATTTCAGTTATGAGTTGGAAAGCTGGCATGAAAAATAATCTCATGTCAAAATGTGTTTTTTCATTATTTTGTTAATTTAATCATGATGTTGTGACTATTTCAGTATGTTTCGTTTTTATTTTGTAACATCCTTGCGAGGTCGGAGGTTCTGGTATATCTAATAAGATGCATAATTAAGAATTATCCCATACCTCTGACTGCGTCTTCATCTCAAGGGTGCTTCCTGATGAAAAATATAAATGTGACAGCAAAAGATACTGGTGTGAAATACACCGTTGATGGCAATCAAGTTAGCTTAAACACGCAGTCAGTGGTGGTATTGCATATTAAGCGTGAGGATATTAGTTCCTATGCCAGGCAAGGTAATGATCTTGTTCTGAAAATAAATGACGGTAGCACCGTTACATTAAAAAACTTTTTTGTTAATGATGCTAATGGACATCATAGCGATTTAGTGTTGCAGGATGATGACACTGGCGCGTTGTGGTGGCTTGAGGGAGCCGGAACCGGCGATGCGCATTATTCTCTCATCAGTGATATTTCAGGACTTTTAGCCGCTGGAAGCTCCGGCGGCAGTATCGCGCCATGGGTAATGGCGGGTGCGGCTTTGCTGGGTATAGGGGCGATGTTTGCGGGGGCTTCCGATAAAGATCATTCCTCGCATTCTTCGAATGATGATACTGACTCTGATGCGGACAGTGATTCGGATTCGGATAGTGATGCAGATGCAGATAGTGACGCAGATGCAGATAGTGACGCAGATGCTGATAGTGATTCGGATGCAGGGCCTGGAGTCGACCCTCTCTCCGCCGCTAAAAACATTACGGTGACAGACGATGTTGCTCTACATACCGGGAGTATATCTAACGGCGGCTTGACCAATGATGCCACTCCGACAATAAGCGGAACCGCGCAGGCTGGTACGACAGTGACCATATACGATGGCACGACTGTAGTGGGTAAGGTAGTCGTTGGTGCTGACGGGAAGTGGAGTTTTACGCTCCCAACACTAAGTGATGGTGAACATTCGCTTAGCACCACCGTATCTGATACGGAAGGTCACACCAGCGGCCACTCGCCGGATTTTGTGCTCACGGTGGACACCACCGTGGCGCCGGTCAGCGATCTGCAGGTGACGGATGATGTGGCGCAGCACACCG
>NZ_JBEAHX010000005.1:0-266925 GCF_040062145.1 Klebsiella sp. JN_Kp121 | reverse complement strand
GTATAACAGATCAATTCATCTATGCATCCTGCCTGTCAGGTGCCTCAGAATATCAAGATGACACAGTAACCCTGAGGCTGGCTAAACACGCCGATTTTGAATGGTGTCGAAAGGCGCTCATGGATGCCTATCAGAATTCGTTGTCAGCTATCCCAGCCTTAAGAGGCAACCTGTGCTCTGTCGATGACGAAGAACTCAGTGATTATATTTCAGAAGGCGTTGCGCATATTGTTTATGAAGAAGGAGTACGCGTCGGACTAATAATTTGCGAAAAAGGAGGCGTCGCTTTTTTAAGTGGCCACCGGATTTCTGAAGAGATAATCCTTCCTGCCTTTCGCGGACGCTCTCTGGCCTCCCGGGCTCAGCGCCTGCTTTGTAACCATCTTCAACGCTCCAGCCGGGAACCCTGCCTAATGACAGGGACTATCATTCCGGAAAATTTGCCGTCGATAAAGACAGCTGAAAAAGCGGGGCGGACATGCATTCTCAGATTTGAGTATTTACCTGTGATGTTTAGTTAATCTGCTGAACCTGAACCTGAACCTGAACCTGAACCTGAACGTTAAATCTGTTGCTGCGTGTTGATATGAAATATGTCTATATAACTCATAACTCTTTTCTTGCTGCACAAGGCAGACAAGATAAGTAGCGTTAAGGTCCGCTATGAGCGATGAGCGGACGTCCCATCCAGCAGAAGAACGTAAAAAAAACTGCCTCACGGCGGTTTAGCTGTCCAGTTAGGAAGTTGCGCTTGCGAGTCGTGCTGCAAATCCAATAAAGAACATGCCTACCAGCGCGTTTCCAATGGTTGATAATCTACGATTGCCTTTCAGACGGCTTAGCAGATAAGAGCCGCAGAAAACGAGGAAGCCGAAATAAACGAGAGTAATCGCGAACATTACCGCAGCAAGAATGATAAATGCCATCCAGGAATGTTCAGCCTGAACATTGATAAACTGGGCGAAGAAAGAGATATAGAACAGCAGCGTCTTTGGATTCAATAGAGTAACCAGCATTCCGCGCCCGATGATCCCCTTAGCATCAGCAGACGATTTCTTTTCCTGACTCGTTTCGAGAACTGGCTTAAAGATAGCGCGTATCGTCTGGACACCGAGATAGAAAAGATAAGCAGCGCCTGCGTACTTGATGGCGTTAAACAAGGCAGGGGTTGAGCTTATGACCGCCGCCAGCCCACACCATGCCAGCAGAACCAGAATAACGTCGCTCAGCAGAATGGAAAATATTGCAGCAAAGCCCCGCTTGATGCCGCTGGTAATGCTCGTTTTAATCACGAACATGGTTTCAGGGCCAGGCACAAGGACTATCAGCGTCGCACCAAGCAGGTACGTCCAGAAATTCACGACACCAAAATCAGCAAACATTTTCACTCCAGTTCTCTCGTTTTCAACGAGGCTATTCTAATGTAACCAGCGTAGATGAAAACACATCACGGCTACTTTCCTGGTAAGCCAATGTCTGCTCCTGGCACACAGCGGACATTTGAGCTTTGCCCTACCCCGGACATCTGAACTTAGCTTTGACAAATGTAGATTGTGGCCGATAACGGCGTTTGCCGTGTGGATTTGCTTTGGTTATTGCTGGCCTACGCTGATTCCAATCTCGTACTGACAGTCATCTATCGTCGTTCTTCCTGTTTCGAGTGACTTCCAGACTCATGATATCCTCACTCTGACATGTCGCTTTTTCCCATGGCTACTGGCCAACGGTAATCTCCAGTTGTCAGATTAATCGCGGACAACAACTTTTGCTGCCCGCGCTTAAAACATCGTTATCAACATGGCGGCTTAACCGCTCATCGTTCGCCATCGCTTTCGAGCGGCATGTCATCTCGATCAGAACACCTTAAATCGATATTCCATGATCACTTCCGACGACAGCGTGTTTGTACGTGTATAATGACCGTCCGTAAGGACTGGCGTTTTACCTTGCGTCTTATATGACCATCCCGGCCCGAACATCGCCCAAAAGGTGAAGTTTTTAAACATGGACTGCGTTGGAACCCAACGGCTAAAGGCATTGATTTCTCCGGTGCGCACGTGATTCCCTTTATAGTTAAATTGCCCGATGTTTCCCGCCAGGCCAACGGCTAATTCAGGCGTTAATCGATATTCGGTGATGTTCGCCAGCATCAGTTCCCCATCCCGCATGTAATCATCGCCAGCGTAGGCCATAGAAATAAATGTTCCCCTGGAATTTTTGCTCATGTGGCGTGGATAAAACCCGACTTCATCTGCTTTTTTAGCATTGGTGTAGCCAATGCCCATTTTGCTATTCCAGCGTTCGCCTTTCCAGGTCGCGTCCAACGCAAAATGCCAGGCATTATTGTCAAAATCCCGTTTACTCGCGGGCATTGCACGGTAACTATCCATGGCGTGGGTGCCGTATACCTGAGTGCCTATCGTTAGCTGCGTATCAGGTCGAAACTGCGTAAACAGCAGGTGCCGCTGCAGATAGTTTTTGCTCTCACCATAAGCATACTGTGCATCAAAATTTTTTCCCCGCCAGAGAATTTCTCCGCTTGCCAGGTGGCTAATATATTCACCGGTATTGGTCTGAAATCGCTTTTTATCTGGTGAGTTTCTGTCCATGGAATTTTCAAGCCATGCCCCTCTTATGGTAAATGGGCCGTAGCTTACAGCACTGCTTACGCCGGAATACGTTGTCGGCGAAAGCCTGTTAGATGTTGAAATAACGCCATAATTTTTCAATATCTGCCATCCCCAGCGCGCGTTTAGCTGAGCACCAGAAAGCGTGTAGTTAAGCTTCACGTTACGTTGACCAAACTTTGAATACCCTTCTGCATTGCTTTTTTTGTTACCAGTCCCATTGTTATAAAGCACGCCGCGGGAGTTGAAATAGTCGCTGGCACCCAATTTTATCGCGCTATAATACGATGCGTCGAAGCCGATAATATCTGCAAAATAACCAGACTGGTATTCTGCTGAAAATCCTTGCCCCCAGGCGTTATGTACATGTTTAGGATTGGCATTTTCCTCTTTAAGATATTTCCAGTAATTCTTTGCAGAGATGGTGAGCTGTGAGTCAGTAAAAAAAGGATCATCAAAAATAGCGTCTGTAGCGGCCCATACAGGCGTAACCAGCCCGCACGCTATTAACGCGGAAGTTATGTTCTTAAACATTTTTATTTCCTGAGAAAAGATCCGCCATAGCTTATTTATGGCGGGAAACTAAACTGTAAGATTATTTGTGATTTAGTGAATTTTTGCCTGCTTCAACGTATTTCATGGTGCCAATTTCTGGCACGCTGTATTTACCATCGTGATACGTGATTTTCACAACTGCAGCATTCGACAATGGCAGATTTTTGGCCGGGTCATCCGTCAGATCGGAAATCATTATCTGAATCGCCGTGCCTGAAGAAATGGCCAGAATATTTTTATCACCCTCTTTTTGAGCATTTTCTACAATAGTTGCCAGCGCAGCTTGTGTCCGTACTTTTACTTGCTCATAGTTTTCCGCTAGCTGTTTAGGATCGGATTTGGCCAGCGCGTTCTGGCTTTCCTTTACCGAGAGCGTGCCTGCTTTCATCGCTTTAAAAAGCGCTTTGCTGTCCGTCATTCCTAGCGTGTGTGCGCCTGCATTGGCCATATCGACATTATAACCGCCTTCAAAACCACCAAAAAACGCCTCTCGCAGGCCTGTCATTTCTGTTAAATGATAATCCGTTACGCCAGCCTGTTTAAGAATCACTGCCATGGTTTCGCGCTGCCGTCCCGCATCACTGGAATAAAAACGATCAAATTTTATCCCTTTGAGTCCCTCACCTAAATATTGAGCAACCTGCACCCCATCCTTCGTCAATGGGGAATCAATCCAACCTTGTACGCGGTCAAACGAATTAAGCAGCGTTTTACCATGGCGCGCAAAATAAATATTGATGACCTCCTGCTGGTCATTTTTATCATTCGTGTTCGCCATCAGCAGTGGACTGGTAATGGCAGTAACTGCCATTAAGACACCCAGAAATAATTTTTTCATTTTAAAGAGTCCTTTTTCATAGCCAAAAAAAAACCTACGTACTCTTCAGCCCCCTGGTATTGAGGTGGAGAAGAAAACGTAGGTTTTGCCTGTTGAAACAGTAACAATCCAGCTACTGTCGACCCTATCACTAATGTTTTTGAATTGCACCTAATCTATAGCGATGATTTATGTAATTGTGATCCTCCTCATATCAACCGTATTCCCATCTGGACGTTAATATCTGCAGTACGTATTTTAAACTCTCTTGGGATTGTTACTGTTTCAGGCAAAACCTAAGGCCGTTTCTGTACTCGTTGCAGGAGCGGCCTTAGGTTTTTTTTTGCATTTTAGTTACCCTCATGAATAACAGGAGTTACGATGAACAAGTCATGTATTGCCGCTGCGCTGATCTCTGCATTCGCTTTTACCGCAAGCGCCGCACCGCTAAAAATTTTGATTGTCAACGACGATGGTTGCGAATCCACGGGCAGTATTTCGCTTCAGGAAAAACTCACGCAAAAAGGTTTTGAGGTGTGGATGGTTGCTCCAGCCACCAATCAGAGCGGCATCGGTTCAGCCATTACCTTCAAAACGGGTAAAATCTTTGATGTAAAGAAGGCTGCTGATAAACGCTACTGCTTCCCGGGAACACCCGCCGATTCGGTTGATTTTGGCTTACGGGGATTACTCATTAATAATCCGCCGGACCTGGTTATTTCTGGCGTCAACGATGGCCCGAATACAGGAATGGCTCAGGTCAATTCAGGGACGGTAAGTGCGGCAGCCAGGGCTGTACGTTATGGTTTCCCGGCGATTGCGGCCAGCATTGGGTATATCTTTACTGAAGATGAAATGAAGAATAAATGGCCAAGCACCCATAAATACTGGCCTGATGCAGTGGATTATGTGGTTGAGGTTGTTGAAACGCTGAATCATAAACAGGTTTCTGGAACACCTTTATTGCCTAAAGGGTCGGGCTTAAGCATTAACTATCCGCCGCTGCCAAAATCAAAAATTAAAGGTGTGCACTATGTCGAAAATGAGATGTTCCCTACCCCACAGATTGGTTATGATATTTTGCCTGATGGACGCGCTAAACAAACCATCAATCCGGAATCGTTAAAGACAGTAGAGAACGATACCGATTCCGGCTGGCTTAATAAAGGTTATATCACCTATAGCCTCTTTGATGGGGCAATGAACGCCCCGCAATTCCAGGCGCAATATGAAGAACTGTTGAGTAAATAATTCGCCAGACTAACTCACAACCTTGCACTATCATCTTCACGCCTGCCAGCGTCACACTTAATCGCTGGCAGGCGACGTTTTCATTTTTTATCGCCGCACAATAAAATTGTTAAAGCCTACATCTAAGTTGTACTATGCGTATCAGATAAACCATTAGGGCGCTAATGCACGGCGTAATGAAATATATTAATGACAGCCTCAAACTGGGTACCATCGTTGAGCAAAGAATAAAGGAGCGGGATCCTAAGCAGCTAGAGTCCGCGAAAATGGACTTGATGGAGTGTATGGGAACGTCTGTCGGTTTGCATACCGCAGGTGTGCCTTTTATCTCAAGCGCGTTGTTAAGCGTGGTAAGTTTTGCTATGCCGCAGCTAACGCTTTGGGGGACCATCTTTCAATGGTTTTCCTGGCCCGCGCATGCTGTTTTTGCTGGTATAATCCCCACAGGTTTACTCTACTGTCTGCTGATCTTCCCGTCGATGACGCTGTTCTCTCGAGGTTTTCTGGCAGCGCTTAAGTTCTATCTAAGTCTGATTTTCCTGACCGCCGCGCTAGCCGCGGGAAATCTCATCTACGCATTCATTTCGGTATTCATATGTGGCGGGCATGCCGGCTTGCTTATAAGCGCTTTGGTTGGTGTATTATTTAGCGCTGGCAGCATCAAACTCGTTAACAGTGCTATGTTTGTAAAAACCTCAGCATTTTATTTGCATAATCGAATTTGGCGCTGGCAATTAAAACATCATGTACAAAATAAAGTATGATAAAAATCCTCTGCTGGCTCACACTTACACTGCTAAGCGCAACGGGGCTTGGCGCCTGGTTTCTTCAACAGCAATATGACGCGCGCTCCGCCGACTTCCGCATCCTGTATCGCGAAATCACGGTAAAGGTGTCGCAGCACGATGCCATCATCCCCCTGCTTCCGTCCGGTCAAAATGCCGCCGAAGTCCAGCAGATCCTGCCGCAGATCGTGCAATGGCGGCGCTATGATTCCCTGGAGCCGCGACGCCCCATCGTCGCACAAAGCCCCGCACGCTACTGGCTGAATCTTCCGGGCATCTCTCTGCTGATTGATTTGAACACCCTACTTAACAGTCTCAATGAGAAAAAGACATTCAAACATCTTGCCATTCGTTGGGACGGTACCACGTTGTTTGAGGACGGTGCCGCATCTGCCAACACCTGGTGGCGCTGGGAGAAAACTGTTGCCAGCCCAACACAACCTCTGCTCATTAGCGCAGGTGATAACCCGCAATGGCATCAACTGCCGTGGTGGCTGATACTTTCACCGGCACTGTTCTGGGCGGTGATTATCTATCTTGTTAATCAGTATCGAACCAATAAACGCCGACGGGATATCGCCGATCTACGCACCCGCTATGGCGAACTGACTCGCCTTAACACCATGGGCGAGCTGGCCGCTGGTATCGTGCATGAGCTTAATCAACCTTTAACCGCCATTATGAGCTATAACCAGGCGGCAGTGCGCCTGATTAAAAAAAACGATCCCGTAAAGATCCCCGAACTGCTTGAGGCCTCAGTGTTGCAGATAAAACGCATTGACGCCCTGCTCAGCCAGTTTCGTCTCAAGCTAACCAGCAAGCGCGCCGAATATCAGCCGGTTGACCTTCCGTCGCTGTGGCTACGCGTGTGCGAATTACTGGATAATGAGATCCGCGCCGGTAAAGTTCGTATCTCCAGCCATTTTCCGTCGGACCTACCCGCGCTTCCTGCGCCGCCGCTGTGGGTAGAGCAAATACTGCATAATATCGTTAGCAATGCCATTCAGGCACAAAGCACAAATGCTCCAGGTAGCGCGTGGATTCATCTGCAAGCCGTGCGGGTAAATAACGGTATCGCTTTAACTCTTACTGATGGCGGACCAGGGTTATCATCTGAAGCGCTGGAGCAGGTTTTTATACCGTTTTATACCACCCGTACTGATGGTGTGGGACTCGGCATGGCCCTTGCGGATACCCTTGTTCAGCGTCTTAATGGCAAGATAGAAGCGAGCAATATCACCGGACAAGGCGCTTGCTTCCGGTTATGGTTTCCGCTGCGCAATGAGGAGAAGTAATGGAGCAGTACATCTGGTTAATTGATGACGATGCGGCAATACGCGATTCATTAAGTCTGCTGCTCTCAACCGTTGGCTGGCAGACGCAGGCGTTTGATAGCGCATACGCTTTTCAACATCAGGCAGGGAATCTAGCCGAATTAACCGGCTGTATGCTGCTGGATATCCGCATGCCGGGGAAAACCGGGCTGACGCTGCTCGATGAGTGGCGCCAGCTAGGTCTAACCTTGCCGGTTATTATTATGACCGGGCACGGTAATATTGATTTATGTCGTCGCGCCTTCAAAAATGGCGCATTTGAATTTTTAACCAAACCCATTGATGCCGACCTGTTATTCGAAGTGGTCGGCGAAGCGATGGCGCAGCAAAAAGCGCATCTTGAACGACAACAAATATTACTGCCGCTGCAGGAAAAACTCGCCACCCTTACCGCCCGTGAGCATGAAATGCTCCAGCAGCTGCTTCAGGGCTACTCCAGTAAAGAAATTGCCCGTTTATGCTCGCTATCGCCGCGTACCGTCGAAGCGCATCGCGCCAATATTTTTAGCAAACTTGAAGTTAATTCGCTGCCCAAACTGTTGAAGATTTACGCTGATATCGCCAGTGGTTCTAAGTAAAAATACCTGGTACGTTCAGTATTCGCGGCAATAGTCTCCATGCTCCTTCCCTCCTAGTATTGGCCTATCGCCACTCAACACGACGGAGCATCACCATGAAACGTATCCTTCTTAGCGCCATCCTGCTCGGCAGCCTGGTCACGACCGCTAGCGCCGCAACTGGCGTTCTCAGCCAGAAAAATTTGTCAGTGGAGCTCGCGGATAAAATCGCGCAAAGCACGCTACAGGCCTGCGCCAAAGACGGCTATAACGTTGCCGTCACGCTGGTCGACCGTTCCGGTACGCCGCTATTAATGAAGAGAATGGATAATGCGGGCCCACACACCGTCGAAGCCAGCCGCATGAAAGCATTCACCGCGCTAACCACTAAAAACGCCACCAGCAATGTCATGAAAGGTTCTCAGTCCAACGCCGGAGCCGCGAACCTGCGAGATATACCCGGTTTTCTGCTATTAGCTGGCGGAGTGCCGGTTAAGATGGGTGACCAGGTCATTGGCGCGGTTGGCGTCGGCGGCGCGCCGGGGGGAAATTTTGACGAAGCCTGTGCGATTGCCGGGTTGCAATCTATTGAAGGCGAGCTTAACCAGGGCTAATCCAACGCGGGTAGACTATTGCTACCCGCATCGTCATAACGGGTTACCGACTCACATGCTGCATGGCGTTTTGCTCAACCGCCCCGCTTATCTTCTTCGCCCGACTTTCTTGACCAAAGAAGGTCAGGATCGCGATAATGATCGCTACCGTACCGGCAACAATTGCCATCGCCAGTCCATAGTTCTGACCATGATGTTCCGCGATCGTGGCCTGCAAAGTCGCATTAACCGAAGCGATAAGATTACCCAGTTGATACACAAAGCCCGGCAGCACCGCGCGGGTATTCGCTGGAACCAGTTCATTCAGATAGGTCGGCACTACGCCCCAGGCGCCCTGAACCATAAACTGCATCAGGAATGCGCCGATTCCCAGCATCAGCGAACCGCTAGCGAATGCCCACAGCGGGATAACCGGTAGCGCCAGCAGCGAGGCGGTTATAATGGCCTTTTTACGGCCAATCTTCTCGGAAAGCGAACCGAACAGCACCCCGCCGATGATCGACGCAATATTGTAAGTGACCGCGATAATACTGATCGTTTTCGGATCAAAGCCGTGCTGCACTTTTAAAAATACCGGATACAGGTCCTGGGTACCGTGGGAAAAGAAGTTGAACGCTGCCATCAGTACCACCAGATAGCAGCATAGTTTCCAGTGCGTTTTCAGTACCGGCAGCAGTGCCGTGCTTTCCTTTCTCTCTCGTGACGCCAGCCATACCGGTGACTCCTGCACGCAGAACCAGATAAACGGCAGCAGTAAAATAGGCGCAGCGCCGATGACAAACATCCCACGCCAGCCGAGTAATTCAAATAGCAGCCCATAAGCGACGGCGGCAATCAGATAGCCAAACGGATAACCGGCCTGGAAAATTCCGGACATCAGCCCTCGGGAACGATCCGGAATGGTTTCCATTGACAGCGACGACGCCACGCCCCAAATACCGCCCATCGCCACGCCATATAGCACTCTTAAGACCAGAAAAATCGTTAATGACGGCGCCGCAGCAGACAGCAGCTCGAAAATCGAAAAGAAGATGATATTCAACATCAGGATCGGCTTACGGCCATATTTCTCGGCGAGCCGGCCAAAAATGAGCGCGCCGATAGGCCGTACGGCAAGCGTCAGTAGTATCGCCAGCGTGACCTTTTCCAGCCCAACATGAAACGTCTGGGCAATGTCACTCAGTAAGAAGACGAGGAGGAAAAAATCGAAGGCATCAAGTGTCCAGCTTAAGAAGCTGGCAATGGCGGCATTGCGCTGTAGTGAAGTCCAGCCTAACATCGTGTTATCCCTATCCTGGCACAGCGGCCTGGAGATGTAGCAGCTAGCCGAAAGAACATGCAGGGCCAACTGCATATGTAAATGTAAAGTTTCTTAAGTTACCCATATGTTAAATACACCCAATAATCGTATGGCTGCAAGTTAATTAGCATGCTAATTTGTTTCAAATTAAGTATATGTCTCCTGATAGACCGTGCAGACAGAATGTATAGCATTTGCTATACACCTGTTCTACAATGAGCTGTATACCAATTGCTATACGGGAAAAGAAGATGAAATCAGATATCCAACTCAACATCCGGGCGAAGGAGTCCCAGCGGGCGCTGATTGATGCGGCTGCCGAAATTCTGCACAAATCGCGGACCGACTTTATTCTTGAGATGGCCTGCCAGGCGGCAGAAAACGTCATTCTCGACCGCCGGGTGTTTAACTTAAGCGATGAGCAATACGCCGAATTTATCGACATGCTGGATGCGCCGGTTGAAGCTAACCCCGCTCTCGATAAATTGCTGGCGAGAAAACCGCAATGGGAAAAATAAGCGCGCCTGCACCGCTATCTTCACACCATCAGATCGCGGAATTTTGTTGTGGAGAAACGGTTCTCGATCAATGGCTGAAACAGCGAGGATTGAAAAACCAGGCTCAGGGCGCCGCGAGAACCTTTGTGGTCTGCAAGGAAGAGAGCCATCAGGTGGTGGGGTTTTATTCGTTAGCAACCGGCAGCGTTAATCACACGGAAGCCACTGGCGGCCTGCGGCGCAATATGCCCGATCCTATCCCGGTCATCATTCTCGCCCGCCTGGCGATCGACTGCGCGTATCACGGACAGGGGCTGGGAGCTGATTTACTCCATGATGCGCTCTTACGCAGTTATCGCGTTGCCGAAAATGTTGGCGTTCGTGCCCTGATGGTCCATGCCCTGACCGATAGCGCGAAGCGATTCTATTTACACCACGGATTCAAAGCCTCCACCACCCAGGAACGCACACTTTTCCTCGCGTTGCCTAAATAACTCCACCTTACGTCATTTTCTCTACCACACTTATCTTTCAGTTCGGGAACCACACCAAAGGAAGGATAACGATGAAGAAAGTGGCGATTGTCGGCGTTGGGCCGACCGGGATCTATACTTTTCATTCCCTGGTTGAACGGGGTGAGCCGCTGGAGATAGTGCTCTACGAGCAGGGTGAAGAGGCTGGCGTCGGCATGCCTTATAACGATGAGCATAACTCAGCGCAAATGCTGGCGAATATCGCCAGTATCGAAATCCCCCCCATCTACATTACCTATCTGACGTGGCTACAAAATCAGAGCGAAGACTGGCTCACCCGGTATGGCATTGAGCGTGAGGCCTTACATGAGCGGCAATTTTTACCGCGCGTGATCCTCGGCGACTATTATCGCGATCGGTTCCTGGCGCTGTTGGAGAAAGCCAGGTTAGCGGGTTTCAAAGTTAGCGTGCGCGAATCCTGCGAGGTTACCGATCTCCAGGCGGAACAGGATGGCGTCAAACTATGGATTAATCACGTGCCCACAGCGGAACGTGCGGATTTTGCCGTTATCGCCACCGGTCATCTCTGGCCGCAGGACGATGATTCTTCCCGCGAATATTATCCCAGCCCCTGGAGCGGTTTGATGCAGGCGCAGATAGCCCCCTGCCGGGTCGGTATCATGGGGACTTCACTCAGCGGCATTGATGCTGCCGTCGCCGTCGTCATTCAACATGGCCATTTTACGACTGACGCCGATGAGAGCGTCCATTTTCGGCTTAATGACGCGAGTCATAAACTCCATATCACCCTGATGTCACGAAACGGCATCCTGCCCGAGGCCGATTTCTACTGTCCCATCCCCTATGAACCGCTGGAAATTGTCACCCATCAGAGGCTGGAAACGGCCATCGCTGAGGGTAGTGAGGGATTGCTGGATCGCGTATTCCAGCTTATCGTCAGGGAGCTGGAACTCGCCGCGCCGCACTGGTGTAAGCAGATAGGCTTACGCCAGCTCACCGCGGATACGTTCAGCGACGCCTGGTTTATCGACAGAAAACGACACGATCCCTTTGCCTGGGCGCAAGCCAATTTGCAGGAAGTGGAACGCAACAAACAGCAACAGCATACCGTGCCGTGGCGGTATACCATTCTGCGATTGCATGAAGTGATTGAGATGATTACGCCGCATCTTAACGAACGCGACCGCGAACGCTTTAAAACAGGGCTCGCCCGGGTATTTATCGATAATTACGCGGCCATTCCATCGGAATCGATTCGCCGCCTGCTGGCGCTGCGTGAGGCCGGGGTGATTAGTATTTTGCCGCTCGGGGCCGATTATCAACTGGAAGTTCAACCACAACGGACGGTCATTCACCATCACAACCAACGCAGCGAATTTGACGTCTTTATTGACGCCAGAGGCCAAAAGGCGCTGAAGAGTAAAGACATCCCTTTCCCGACGCTGCGCCAGCAACTTCTCGCCTGCGGTGATGAGATCCCGGATATCGGTGATGATTACACCCTGCAGGCGCCGGCGTGCGCTCGCGGCCGCATTGCCTTCGGCGCGCTGCCGTGGTTGATGCATGACCGCCCTTTCGTTCAGGGCCTCGTCGCCAGCGCGGAAATCGGCGCCGCGATGGCGAGATCGGTTTCACAGCAGGCCAGCGGCCGCCGGCGCAAGCTGTGGTTCAGTCATGAAGAGTGGTGATCCATCAGCATGCGAATAACGACTAACCGCGTCTTAAGCGCAACAACGGAAAAGAGACCGCCATCCAGGCATGTTACAACTACAGGTTATCAGGTAGCACAACGCTTACGAGGTACATATGAGTCAACTATTTAGCCCTGCGCGAATTGGTAAACTGGCGCTGGAAAACCGGATTGTCATCGCCCCGATGTGTCAGTACTCCGCCGAAAACGGCAAGGCAACCGCCTGGCACCGCATTCATCTTGGACAGCTGGCTTTTTCCGGCGCCGGTTTGGTGATTATTGAAGCCAGCGCCGTTGAGCCCGCGGGTCGCATCTCCCCGGCGGATGTCGGCCTGTGGGATGATGAAACCGAAGCCGCCCTGTACCGGGTACTGGAAGATGTTCGCGCCTATTCAACAACCCGCATCGGTATCCAGCTGGGGCATGCCGGGCGCAAAGCCTCCGTCGCTGCCCCCTGGCTTGGCGGCGGTCAGTTGGCGCTGGATAACGGCGGCTGGCAAACCGTCGCTCCATCCGCGCTGGCATTTCATGACGGCGACCGGGCACCGAAAGCGCTGAGCCATGACGATCTGGCGCGGCTTAAACAAGCCTTTGTTGATAGCGCGCGTCGCGCTGAACGCCTGGGAATTGAACTGATAGAGCTGCATGCCGCCCACGGCTACCTGTTGCACCAATTCCTCTCGCCGCTGAGCAACCAGCGAACAGATGAATACGGCGGTTCGCTGGAAAACCGCTTACGTTTCCCGCTGGAGGTTTTCCAGGCAATACGGGAGGCGGTCAGCGAAAATATCGCCGTCGGCGTTCGGCTTTCGGCGACAGACTGGGTAGAAGGCGGTTGGGATACGGCGCAATCCATCGTCTTTAGCCAGCAGCTTGAAGCGCTGGGTTGCGACTATATTCACGTCTCCAGCGGCGGGTTGTCGCCGCAGCAGGCGATTCAGGTCGGTCCTGGCTATCAGTTACCGTTCGCCCATGAAATCCGCCAGCAGATCAACGTTCCGGTCATTGGCGTAGGGTTAATTACCGAACCGCAGCAGGCTGAAGATGCACTGCAAAACGGCGACGCCGATCTGATTGCCATCGCCCGCGCGGCGCTCTACAACCCACACTGGCCGTGGCAGGCTGCGGCGGCTCTGGGGGCCCAGGTTAGCGTGCCGCCGCAATACCTGCGTTCAGAACCGCATGGGCTGAAAGGCACGCTAAAATCTAATCGCTGAAGCTTCACGCTATGAACGATAGCGGCGCGAATGCGCCGCTAAATTATTGACAGGAATTAATCGCGGGTTTGTACCCAGAACGCGTGAATAAGGCCAGGAATATAGCCCAGCAAGGTCAGAATTATATTCAGAATGAATGCCCAGCCGAAGCCTTTACCCAGCAGTACGCCCAGCGGCGGCAGGATGATAGTAAATACGATTCTCCAGAAACCCATACACTCTCCATACAAACAAAATTAACGACTTAAAAAAGAGACTTCGTCTCTAAGCATAGTAATTCTACCTGATGCCGCCACGTTAACCGCCCCCTTTACCCGATTTTACGCATCTTGTAATGAGCATTACGTCAGCGTGTGCAATTCATCCGATGTATGGTTTTGTGAGTTCGATCATGTCCCCCTCTCCGCATTGTCGTTATCCTTAATCTAACTTGTATGGTAGTAGACTATAAACAACGCGGTAAGGAAAAGTTTTCATGCAAATGACGATGCGCTGGTTTGGGCCAGACGAAGATAAAGTCACTCTTGAGCAGATCCGTCAGGTTCCTGGAGTGGAAGGTGTGGTCGGCGCGCTGTACGACGTACCGGTTGGCGAAGTCTGGCCACGGGAGAAAATTAAGGCGTTAGTCGAGCAGGCCCACGCTAACGGTCTGACGATGGAAGTTATCGAAAGCGTGAATATTCACGACGCGATTAAAATCGGGCTGCCGGAGCGCGAGCGCTATATCGCCAACTATCAGCAAACGATCCGTAACCTCGCCGCCTTTGGCGTTAAGGTCATCTGCTACAACTTTATGCCGGTTTTCGACTGGATGAAAACCGACATGAACTACCGGCTGGCGGACGGTTCGCTAACGATGGCTTTTGAAAAAGCCGGCATCGATAAAACGCTGGAACAGGTCGTTGCGGAAGTGCTCAGCAACGCCAACGGCTATGCCCTGCCGGGCTGGGAGCCCGAACGTTTAGCGCAGGTACAGACGTTATTCGACAGCTATAAAGCGGTCGATGATGACAAACTGCGAGAAAATCTGCTCTATTTCCTGGAGAAAATTATCCCGGTCTGCGAAGAGGTCGGCGTGAAAATGGCCATTCATCCTGACGATCCGCCGTACTCTATTTTTGGTCTGCCGCGCATTATTAAAAACCGCGACGATCTCGACTGGTTGTGTCGCGCGGTGGATTCACCGGCAAACGGGATTACCTTATGTACCGGCTCTATTGCCGAGGAGCCGCAAAATAATGTTTATCAAATCCTCGCGGAATTCAGCCAGCGCGGGCGCATTCATTTCGCTCATGTCAGAAATATTAAAATCATAAAAGACAAAGATTTCTACGAATCGGCGCACCCTACCCGCTATGGCTCGCTCGATATGTACCGGGTGATGCAGGCGCTGCACGACAACGGCTTCGACGGCTATATTCGTCCCGATCATGGCCGTTTTATCTGGGGAGAAACCGGCCGTCCGGGATACGGCTTATACGATCGCGCGCTCGGCGCCACTTACCTACTGGGATTATGGGAAGCGCTGGAAAACCAGCACGCCTGATCCGCTCGTCACCCAGGTGCCGGAATTCTCCGGCACTGAAAATAATAAAATCTCTGTTGGGAGGATGCCATGTCTCCAGCCCTGGCTCTGCTATGGGTGGTGGTCGGTATTGCGCTACTGGTCATCATGAATCTGAAATACAAAGTTCACAATATTTTCGCCTTATTAATTGCCGGCCTGTTCGTCGCCGTTATGGAAGGTGTGCCCCTCGATAAAATCGTCTCGATGGTTCAGCAAGGACTGGGCGGAATAATGGGACACCTGGCGCTGATCATTATATTCGGCGCTATCATCGGCAAATTTATGACCGAATCCGGTGCCAGCCAGCAGATTGCCGATACGGTAATCAGACGTTGCGGCACCCGTTATCTGGGGGTCGGCTTGATGTTTATCGGCGTCATCTTCGGCATTGCCATGTTTTATGAAGTGGCGTTTTTGATTGCTATGCCGCTGGTTCTTAACATCGCCAGCAAAGCCAATATCCCGTGGATGAAACTGGTTATTCCGACGGTCGTCGGCGCCACCATGGGACATAGTTTATTCCCGCCACAACCGGGGCCGGTTGCATTAGTCAGCGCCTTCCAGGCGGATATTGTTCAGGTTTATCTGTACGGCATTATCGTGATAGTCCCGGCGCTGTTCTGTGCGGGGATCCTGTTACCCGCCTGGCTTCCAGGTATCCGCGAGATGAAGCTGAATGCCATGATTAAACCGCAGGAGGAGAAACCTGCCGACGCGCTGCCGTCGTTTGCGGTCAGCATTGCCATTCCGCTGATCCCCGCGATATTAATGATTGCGTCTTCGCTGATTCAGTCGCTGTTTGGCGCGGCCTCTTCTGCGGGAAAATTCTTCCAGTTCCTCGGTAGCGCGGAAATTAGCATGCTGTTGGCGACCGGCGCCGCAATCTGGCTGCTCGGCTGCCGCCGCGGTATGAACGCCGTTCAGGTTAACCACTGCGTCACGGACTCGGTCGCCAGAATTGCCAACGTCCTGTTCGTCATCAGCGCCGGCGGCATTCTCAAACAGGTTATTATCGATTCCGGCGTCGGCGACCATATCGTTACGATGATGAGCCACGTCCCGCTGTCGCCGTTTATTATCGCCTGGCTGATTACCGCTATTATTCGTATTCTTACCGGCCAGGGCGCCGTTGCGGCAATTACTTCAGCAGGGATTGTTTCGCCGATGGTTACCGCATTTCATCTTAATCCAGCGCTGATGTGCCTGGCGGTGGCCTGTGGTAGTAATACCATTACTTTGATGTATGACGGCGGCTTTTTACTCTTTAAGGAAACGTTTGGTATCTCGATGCGTGATACCTTTAAGACCTGGGGCTTACTGGAGCTCATCAACTCGGTGGTGGGTCTGTTGATGGTGTTATTACTGAGTCTGTTTATTTCCTGAGAAACGCATCGCGGCGGCGACAATACCGCCGCGGTAAGCACTCAAATATTTACTGTTGGCCGGCCGGCGCCTGCTGTGCTGGCGCTTGCTCCGGCGCGATACTCTCTTTTATTTCTTTGGTTTTATTGGCGGCATCGGCGGAAAGCTGGTTGGCTTCAACGATAGCGTTATCTTTAATTTTTCCCGCCTCTTTCATGATCGCATCGCTTTTTTGCTGCGCATCCTGTTTTACCGCATCCGCTTTATTTTTCGCATCCTGGGCAATCGCGTCAGCTTTCTTGTCGGCTTCAGATTTAATACTGCTGGCCTGGGTTTTCAGGCTATCCGCTTCATTATTGGCCTGCGTTTTGATGTCGTCGATCTGCTTATCCGCTTCTTGCTTAATGGCCCGCGCTTTATCGGCGGCCGCATCTTTAATTTGTTCCGCGTTATCTTTGGCCTGATCCAGTTTATTGTCGACTTTCGATGAGTCATCGCAGCCAAACAACGCCAGGCACAATGCAGAGGTAATCAGCGTTTTATTCCACAGTTTCATCAGTATTCCCTTATCGGTCCAGGTGGTAATCCAGTGACGGTCATAGCCTTGCCATATCGGCAGAGTCAATTTATTTATAATCGCTATGCCTGGAGAGTCAAGCTATCGATAATTTTCAGTAATGCTTTGCCGGAAAATGCATAGACCAGCCAACGCCAGCGGCTAATTTGCTTAAAAACAAGACAAAAAACCGTTATTCCAGCAATCGATACGCCCGGGCGGATAACCTGCTTTCCTTCTGGATGGCTAAAAAGCATCTTATATTCCATTTTGCGCTAAACGGCAGATTTATGTTCTTTAAAATGCCGTTTTTACAGTTCTACCATTCAGCTATCTCGATACGAATGGGTAAATGGTTATGTCACTCTTTCACTCTGTAAGCGACCTGATTGGTCATACCCCGCTGTTACAGCTGCATAAACTGGATACCGGCCCGTGCAGCCTGTTCCTGAAACTGGAAAACCAAAACCCCGGCGGTTCGATAAAGGATCGCGTGGCGTTGTCGATGATTAATGAAGCCGAGCGCCAGGGAAAACTGCGCCCCGGCGGCACCATCATTGAAGCCACCGCCGGTAATACCGGGTTGGGGCTGGCGCTGATTGCCGCGCAGAAAGGCTACAAACTGATCCTGGTGGTGCCGGACAAAATGAGCCGCGAGAAAATTTTCCATCTGCGTGCGCTGGGCGCCACCGTGCAGTTAACCCGCTCGGACGTCAACAAAGGTCATCCCGCCTATTATCAGGACTACGCCCGCCGTCTGGCGGATGAAACGCCGGGCGCGTTTTATATTGACCAGTTCAATAATGAAGCCAACCCGTTGGCTCATGCCACCACTACCGCGCCGGAGCTGTTTGAGCAACTCGATGGCGACATTGACGCCGTGGTGGTTGGTGTCGGCTCAGGCGGTACCCTGGGCGGTTTGCAGGCATGGTTTGCGCAACACTCGCCGAAAACCGAATTTATTCTTGCCGATCCTGCGGGCTCGATTCTGGCGGATCAGGTAGAGACCGGGCAATACGGCGAAACCGGCTCCTGGCTGGTGGAGGGGATCGGCGAAGATTTTATTCCCCCGCTCGCCCATCTGGAGAAGGTGCGCAAAGCGTGGCGCGTGACCGATCGTGAAGCGTTCGCCACCGCCCGGCAGCTGCTGCAAGTGGAAGGTATCCTCGCCGGCTCGTCAACGGGCACCCTGCTGACAGCAGCTCTGCGCTACTGCCGGTCGCAGTCCACCGCTAAGCGGGTGGTCACCTTCGCCTGCGATAGCGGTAACAAGTACCTGTCGAAAATGTTCAACGACGACTGGATGCGCCAGCAAGGTCTGCTAAGCCGCCCGACGCGCGGCGATCTTAGCGATTTTATCGCCCTGCGTCATGATGAAGGCGCAACCGTCACCGCCGCGCCCGACGATACGCTGGCTGCCGTCCTTGCTCGTATGCGCCTGTACGATTTCTCCCAGTTGCCGGTGCTGGAAAACGGCCACGTGGTTGGCATCGTCGATGAATGGGATCTGATAAGCCACGTCCAGGGCGACAGCCGGCGTTTCGCGCTACCGGTCAGAGAGGCTATGACCCGCCATGTCGAAACCCTGGATAAGCACGCCCCGGAAAGCGCGCTTAAAGATATCTTCGACCGTGGACATGTCGTGGTCGTTACTGATAACGATGGGTTTATCGGCCTGATTACCCGTAGCGACGTCCTGACCACCTGGCGTAACCGACTGGAACAATAAGGAACGAACATGAAAAATTTACAGACGCTCAGCGTCCATAGCGGCATTTTTAACGACCAGCATGGCGCGGTGATGCCACCAATTTACGCCACCTCTACCTTTGCCCAGCCCGCGCCGGGCCAGCATACCGGCTATGAATATTCGCGTAGCGGCAATCCGACCCGCCACGCGCTGGAAACGGCCATTGCAGAGCTGGAAAGCGGTAGCCGGGGTTTTGCTTTTGCTTCAGGCCTCGCGGCCATTTCCACGGTACTGGAACTGCTGGATAAGGATAGCCATCTGGTGGCGGTAGATGATGTCTATGGCGGCACATACCGGCTGATTGAAAATGTTCGCCGTCGTAGCGCCGGTCTGCAAGTGACCTGGGTCAAACCTGACGATCTGGCAGGCATCGAAGCCGCGATCCGCCCTGATACGCGGATGATTTGGGTGGAAACGCCGACCAATCCGTTACTCAAGCTGGCGGATCTTGCGGCCATTGCCGAGATTGCCCGTCGACATAACATTATCAGCGTCACCGATAATACCTTTGCCTCACCGATCATCCATCGCCCTATCGAACTGGGCTTTGATATCGTGGTGCATTCAGCGACCAAATATCTCAACGGTCATTCGGATGTCGTCGCCGGGTTGGCGGTGGTTGGCGACAATCCGACGCTGGCCGAGAAGTTGGGCTATCTGCAAAACGCCGTCGGCGGCGTACTTGACCCATTCAGCAGCTTCCTGACGCTGCGCGGCATTCGCACCCTGGCTCTACGGGTGGAACGTCATAGCAGCAACGCTCTGCTGCTGGCGGAATGGCTGGAGCAGCAGCCGCAGGTCGAGAAAGTGTGGTTCCCCTGGCTCGCCAGCCATCCCCATCACGATCTGGCCCGCCGACAGATGGCCCTGCCAGGCGGTATGATTTCCGTTGTGGTCAAAGGAGATGATGACTACGCCGGGCGCATCATCAAAAAACTACGGTTATTTACGCTGGCGGAAAGCCTGGGGGGGGTGGAAAGCCTGGTGAGCCAGCCATTCAGCATGACGCACGCCTCCATTCCGCTGGAACAGCGGCTGGCGAATGGCATAACGCCGCAGTTGATTCGACTCTCGGTAGGTATTGAAGATCCGCAAGACCTGATCGCTGACTGGCGAAACGCGCTACGTGAGTAAACGCTAACCCCGCGCGCGGCGCGGGGTTTCATTACCCTCAGCAGAAACATACCGCTTTGGCGTTTTCCGTCGGATGATAGGGATCGCTTCGGTGATCGTCGCTATCATCCCGTTTCCGCGGGATCTCGCCGTGTTTACCCGGCTCTTCTCGCGCCGGGTGTTTACCGCGTTTATCGAGTTCATGGTGATGCGCTCTGCTCATACTCAGGCTCTCCGGTTAATTGGGCGCTTGTTTGCGCAGCTTATCAACCCGCACCAGCGGCGGCGTCATTTTACTATCCAGGCTTCCGTTGATGCTCACCAGTTTGTCTGGCTTGATGTCCTGACCATCAAAAACGGCTGCCGGAATAATGGCCGCAATGGTGCCAGTTTTATCACGGAACAGATAACGGTCGTCGCCTTCATGCTTAATCACATTGCCGCGCAGGGAAATAGTCGCGCCGTCGTGCATGGTTTTCGCCTGCTCAATGGTCATAATCCGGCCATCCTCCATACCGCGATAGCCGTCGTCCAGCTGGTGCGGCGGCGGCGGTGCGGCATCGTTTTTAAAACCGCCCTTCTCTTCAGCCCAGACGCCAGCGGTGAGTAACAAACAGAGTGTCGCGATTAGCTTTTTCCTCATTATTTCACCTTTCATGTCAGCATGACTGTTATTAAAGTCTGGCCGCGGATAGCGATTTTAACAACGTCAATAATTCTGATATCAGCTAAAATAACAACGTCGCTATCGTATCGTTAAATATAAACATCATGCTGGAGCCGAAAGATGGACAATAATCAACAGGATCCGCCAGAGATAAACGAGAATCTACAGGCGTTACGCTTCGAGTATAACTTCCGGCGCTATGGGGTGGTTTTTCTCGCCATTATTATCATTGCTGCATTATGCGGTTTATTTTCATCTGGCTTCCTGAGCTCCGCCCATCATGAGAATTCCGCTTCATCGTTAACGGTAGACTATGACCGTTTTGCCAGGTTAATGAGCGAAACCGAAGTCAATGTTCAGGTAAAAAACAGTGGCCTCGCTCATACCTCAGTGGATTTTTCACCCACGTTATTAAGCCATTACCAAATTGGTGATATTCGACCGCAGCCCGATAAAATGTACAGCGCTAACGGTCATCTGATACTGGTTTACAATGAAAATAGCAGTGGCGCGCCGCTTTCGCTGTGGTTATCTATCACGCCAAAAACATTTGGCAAACTTTCCACGACACTACAGGCGAACCGGCAACCTGCCGTCACCTTTAGCCAATTTGTCTTTCCTTAGGAGTCACAACGATGGAAATGGTGCTCAGAGCCGTCGCAATCTATCTTATCTTATTGATTATATTTAAAGTTGCTGGCAGAAGAACGCTTATGCAACTCACCAGTTTTGATCTGATTTTACTGTTGATTATCAGTGAGGCCACGCAGCAGGCCATGCTCAGCACCGACTATTCTGTTACCGGTTCAATGCTGACTATTGTCACGCTGGTCAGCGTGGATATTTTATTTGGCTATATAAAGAAGCGCTTTTCTCAGGCTGAGAATTATCTTGATGGTTCGCCGACGATCGTCGTAGAAAATGGTGTTGTCGCTGACGATAAAATGAAAATGGTCAATATCTCTGTGGATGACATATTGCTCGCCGCGCGACAGCACCATGGTATATATCAACTTGAGAAGATTAAATTTGCGATCCTCGAACGTAATGGCCAGATTTCAATTATTCCGACCGAAGCGTAGAGACGTTACTTATCGCGTTCCGGTTGTTTATCGCCTGACTCAGGAGCCCGTGTCGGGTCGTCCTCTTCTTTTTCAGTAACATGATTAATATACATACCACCTCCAACTTTGCGGCATTGAATTATAAATTGTAGCGTTATCATGAAATTTGGCCATTGCCATAATAAATAATGTCGTCTGTTAGCCATAATAAGTACTCTCGGATATTTCCGACCACCGGCCAGCAATGAATCAATAATACTCAAGTACTCAGTGACCAATACACCATGGCGAAATGCCATGTTCAGACCAATTGAGGCGACTATGGCGGTAATGGTTATCACCGGCGGCAGTGCGGGCGCCGGTAAAGCGACGGCGCTATGTTTTGCTAAGGCAGGCTATGATGTGGCGATTATTGCGCGCGATGAAAGTGGGCTACAGGAGGCCGAAAACGCATGTCGACAGTACGGCGTCCGGACGCAGGTTATCAGCGCTGACGTCGCTGATGCCCGTTCGCTGCGGCAGGCCGCGGCGGAAATCGAAACCCAGCTCGGCGCCATTGAAGTGTGGATCAATAATGCCATGACCACGGTGTTAGCGCCCTTCCATTTGATGAGTGATGATGAATTTCGCCGCGTGACGGAGGTGACCTATTTAGGTTATGTCAACGGCACACGCGCCGCGTTGGAAGTGATGAGCCCCAGAAACCGCGGGATAATAATCCAGGTGGGCTCCGCGCTTGCCTGGCGTTCCATTCCGTTGCAATCGGCGTATTGCGGCGCGAAGGCGGCGATTCGCGGATTTACCGATGCAGTGCGAACCGAACTGATGCATCAACGCAGCCGGATCCAATTAACCATGGTCCAACTGCCGGGAATGAATACGACGCAGTTTGGTTGGGCAAGAAATAAAATGGATAAAGAGATGCAGCCCGTTCCCCCGGTTTATCAGCCTGAGGTGGCGGCAGAGGCGATTTTTAGCGTCGTTCAGCGCCCCGTTCGCGAGTTGTGGGTAGGTAAAAGCACCATTCAATCCATCGTTGGCCAATTTTTCTTCCCTTCACTACTTGACCGCCTGATGGTTAACAAAGCCTGGGAAGGTCAGCTGACAGCGCAAGCGAAACGTAGCGAAAAGCCAGACGATCTCTATTCTGCCGTGCGGGGCGAGCACAGCACCCGCGGGACATTTAGCGCTGGCGCTCGCCAGCGCTCATTTAACGTCAGCGCCGATTTGCCTGGTAAAGTCGCCTCCGGCGTTGGGATCGCATTTGGACTGATGATATTACGCGGACTACTACGCCGCCCGCGCAAGCGCCGTTAATCGTGCTGGCGGCTAAACCAGCGATAACCATAATCGGCAAGCTGTAACCGGCAGACCTTGCCGCCGGTAAGGCTATCGCGATAACGGCGGTCCTCCAGCACGCAGGACCAGTAACCTGTCTCCTGACGCGGCAATCGTACCTCTACCGGGCGTTCGCTGAAGTTCGCCAGCATCAGCAGATCGCGAGATTGACTGCGGTAGCGCAGCGCTAACACCGATGGCGGCAAGCCGGATACCAGCTCAAAGGGGGTGGTGCCAGGCTCATGATATTCGGCGCGCAGTTGAACCATCTGCCGCACTCGCTGCAGCAACGAGTGGCGTTGACGCAACGCCAGTTCGACGTTGACCTGCTGATATCGCCAGGGGCCGCTGGCAACCGGCCTGACGAGTAATTTTTCCGCCGCGGCGGTGGAAAAGCCCCCATTCACCCCGGCTGACCACTGCATGGGCGTCCTCACGGCATAACGCTCTTTCAGCGACAGATCCTCGCCCATACCGATTTCATCGCCATAGCGCATCACAGGCACGCCAGGCAGCGACAGTAACACCGCATGACAAAGCGCCAGCCGACGGATATTGCCCTCCAGCATCGGCGCAAGGCGGCGGCGAATGCCACGTTGATAGACTGACATCGACTTCTCGGGGGCAAAACAGCGCAGCACAAACTGCCGGTCTGCGTCCTCAATACCCTCCAGGTCGAGCTCATCGTGATTACGTAGCCAGTTAGCAAAACAGCAACCGGGCGGCGGCTTAATCATCGCTTGCAGCGCGCTAACGAGCGGCTTCACACTCTGCCGGGCGAGGCTGACGTAAAAAAATTTGTTCAGCCAGAAATTAAGCACCAGTTGCAGGCGATCGCTGTGGCCGAAATAGTGACGGTAATCGTTCACTGCCACGTCAACTTCACCGAGCAGAATGGCTTCAGGATTGGTCTGTTCAACCAGTTGCCGAAGATGGGCCAATATCCAGTACCCCTGCTCTTCGTCGCCATTTCCGGCTTGTTTAACCAGGTGTGAGGCGGCGTCTAGCCGAAAACCGCTCACCCCAACGCGTAGCCAAAAACGCACAATATTGTCAATTTCGTCTATCACCGGAGGGTGCACCAGATTGAGATCCGGCTCGTGGCGATAGAACATGTGACGATAATACTGTCCCGCCTGTTGATCCCAGCGCCAGACGCTCTTTTCGACACCGGGAAACATTGGCGGGTCGTCCTGTTCGGGCGGCGAATCGGCCCAGAGATAATATGGCCGGAAAGGAGAATGTCTGTTTTTACGCGCCTCCAGAAACCAGGGGTGTTGCGAAGAGGTATGCTGGATAACCAACTCAATGATAACGCGTATCCCCAGTTCCCGCGCGTCATCAATCAGTTGAATAACGTCACGGATTTGCCCAAAACGCGGATCGGGCTGCAGATGATCCTGCACGTCGTAACCGTCGTCGAGAAATGGCGTCAGATAAAAGGGGGTTAACCACAATACCGTCACCCCAAAGCTACGTAAGTAATAGAGTTTTTGCCTTATTCCGGCCAGATCGCCACAGCCATCACCATTGGCATCATAAAACAGCGAGGTATCAACCTGATAAATTACAGCGTTTTGAAACCACGGTTGCTCTGCCATCTTCGTCCCCTCGTTTTAGACATGCAGCCCCGCCAGCGTCATAAAACCGCGCACCAGCGTACTGATGATTAACACAACCAGAACGCCGCAACACCAGATCAACAGCAGCCAGCCCAGCCTTTTGGCGATACGCTTGCACATTAGTGATAGCCCTCATCTGCCCGCACCTTGCCGCGAAAGACCCAGTAACTCCAGGCGGTATAGGCCAGGATAACCGGAACAATCAGCAGCGTGCCGACCAACATGAACAACTGGCTGGCCACTGGCGCCGCTGCCTGCCAGAGCGTCACATTCGGTGGGATGATCCAGGGCCAGATACTTATCCCCAAACCGCTAAAACCAAGGAACAGCAACCCAAGCGTAAGAATAAAAGGCGCGGCGTGGCTGTCGGCGCGTTGACTCAGCCGCCATAACCAGAGGCTGAGGGTAAGGACCAGTAGCGGCACCGGTAGAAAATAGAAGACATTGGGGAGCGAAAACCAGCGTTCAGCAATTCGTTCGAGGGTAAGCGGCGTCCATAAACTAATGACAGCCATGGCAATTAGAAAAAGCAGCAGCAGTGTGCGTGTTAACCGACGCATCAAGCGTAACAACGCCCCGTCACTTTTTAAAATAAGCCAGGTCGCCCCCAGTAAGGCATAAGTGGCAATTAACGCTAATCCACAGAACAAATTAAATGGCGTCAACCAGTCAAGCGGCGAACCAGCGAATTGCCGCCCATGCAACGGAAAACCATGCAGAATGGCGCCGACGATGATCCCCTGGCTGAAGATGGCTAATAATGACCCCCACATAAACGCGCTATCCCAAAACCGGCGATGGGATTCCGCGGCTTTAAAACGAAATTCAAACGCCACGCCGCGGAATATCAGGCCAATAAGCATCGCGGTAAGCGGGATGGTCAGGGCGTCAACGATCACCGCGTAGGCCAGCGGAAAAGCGCCAAATAACCCGGCGCCGCCTAATACCAACCAGGTCTCATTTCCATCCCACACGGGCGCCACGCTATTGACCATGGTGTCGCGGTGCGCCTTATCGCGGGTAAATAAAAATAGCGCGCCGATGCCGAGATCGAAACCATCCATAACAATATACATCAGCGTGGCGAAGATGATTATCGCAAACCAGATGACTGCCAGATCCACTCCCATCAGAATTTCTCCTCACTCGGTAATTTATCCGGCGCCGATAAAGGACGCGCTGGCGTTCCGGAGGAATTAAGCGCTAATTCCGATTCAGGCTGAGGCCCCAGTTTGAGTAGACGAATAAGATAGAGATATCCCACGCCAAACACCGCAAAATAGACCACCACAAAGGCGGTCAGGCTGACGCTCATCTGCAGCGTACTATGCGCTGAGACGGCGTCCCGCGTGCGCAACAGACCATACACCACCCAGGGCTGGCGTCCGACTTCCGTCGTGATCCAGCCGGCCAGAATGGTCAGTAAACCGACAGGTCCCATCGCTAACGCAAACCACAAAAAAGGTCGCGAGTCGCATAAACGTTTATGGCGACGTAAATACCAGCCAATGACGCCAAGCGCGATCATCAAAAAACCGGCTCCGACCATAAAACGAAACGACCAGAAAACAATCGTCGAATTAGGCCGTTCGTTGGCGGGAAAGTCTTTCAGTGCTGGAACCTGGGCGCTACGGCTATGGGTGAGAATCAAACTGCCCAGGGCGGGGATAGCCAGCGGATATCGTGTGCGCTCTTCTGCCATATCCGGTAGGCCGAACAGTAGCAGCGGCGTAGCTTCGCCGGGTTTATTTTCCCAATGACCTTCAATAGCGGCAATTTTTGCCGGCTGGTGCTTGAGCGTGTTCAGCCCATGCATATCGCCGACTACGGCCTGAATGGGGGCGACAATCAACGCCATCCACAATGCCATTGAAAACATTGTTCGAATGGCTGGCGTATCGTTATCACGTAATAAGTGCCAGGCCGCCGAAGCGCCAACGAACAGCGCGGTACTTAGAAAGGCGGCGATAGACATATGTAGTAAGCGCCAGGGAAATGAGGGATTGAAGATTATCGCCAACCAACTATCTGGTATCACCTGCCCTTGCTCAATATGAAAGCCCTGAGGCGTCTGCATCCAGCTATTGGAAGCCAGGATCCAAAACGTTGAGGCCAGGGTTCCTATGGCCACCATACAGGTGGAAAAGAAATGTAATCCCGGCCCGACCCGGTTCCAGCCAAATAGCATCACGCCAAGAAATCCAGCTTCGAGGAAAAAAGCGGTTAAAACTTCATATGTCAGTAAAGGCCCGGTAATACTGCCTGCAAACTGGGAAAAACCGCTCCAGTTAGTGCCAAATTGGTAGGCCATGACCAGGCCGGATACCACACCCATACCAAAATTAATCGCAAAAATATTTAGCCAGAAATGATAAAGCTGGCGCCAGAGCAGGCGCCGTGTTTTTAACCACATGCCTTCCAGTACCACCAGATAGCTGGCAAGACCAATGGTTAATGCCGGAAAAATAATATGAAAGGAGATAGTGAAGGCGAACTGGATCCTCGCGAGATGAAATGCATCAAACTCAGCCATCAGGTTCCCCTTATTGACAAGATAGTCAGATTGATTGACCAAAGAAAGGGTAACCGCCAGCGGCTACCCTTTCTTTGACGGATGACTTTTATCCCGTGCAGGCGTACAACGTCTGGCCAGTTTATCTACCAGAATTTGCTGCCTCGGGGTCAATGACGGACACTGACAGTGCGCGTCAAAATTTATCTCTAATGTAATTTGCCGCCCTGCTGCCGTTAGCGGCGGCGCGCTATCGTTAATACGCGACAAGATAGCAAGGAGACGGATCATTTACAGACCTTTTGCCGCTAACGTTTGGCATCAAAACCCGGCGTTTCGGAGCGGATAATATATTGCTCCGTAATATCCGGAATATGTTGCAGCAACCATTCGGCCATGCCTCTCTCTTCCGCCAGAATACTTTCTAAATCCGCAATTGAATCATGATCGTTGACCTTTTGCGCGGCGGTTAATAAGGAGGTATAACAGGCGACCTCAAACTGCTCGAAAACGTAGCCGCTGATCACCCCTTTCACCACTTCATCTTGTGGAAACATTCCACCAATAGATTGTCCCATTGCGGCAATTTTACTCATTGAGTCTTTAAGAACCGAGCGGGAAATATTATTGCGCGCAATAATATCATCCAGCACGGTAATTTGCCGACGGGTCTCAAAAAGATGCTGCTCAAGGCGGGTGCATAATTCCGGGTAGCTGTCGATGCGTTTGACCATCGATTCAAGCATCGATTCGGCCTGCTTTTCCATAGCGTGCGCGTCACGCAACCAATCGTGATAGTTTTCAATATCAGTCATAACAACCTCTTTATAAAAAGATAATTACTCTTCAGCCTTATCTTCATTTTCTTCTGCGGCCTGGTCGGCTCGCGCTGCTCTATACCCTGATAAGTGGCCGACAATATTTGCATAAATACTAATAATGATGACCCACAGGACACTGTCTTTCCACCATATTACCGACGGTATAGCCAGTACAAACCACATTATCGCCGCGACGAGATGACACCTTTTTATTACAACCGGACTAAGACTCATTTTTTTGCCTGATGCCTTAGATAGGGTTAAGCGGACTGTTGGGCATCCTGATTGACGTGTCCAACGGCGATGTCCGTTAATTTCATATCAGCGTCTTTTTCTTCTTCCAGCGTTTCCGCCAGCAATTTCACCGCGGCTTTATAGCCGAGCTGCTCTGCCAGCGTACACAGCGTACCGTAGGCCGCAATTTCATAGTGTTCAACTTTCTGCGCGGCGGCTATCAGCGCAGCATCGCGGATCTCGTTCTTTTCCGTCGCTTCGATCACTTCGTTGGCCTCTTCGATAAGCCCTTCCATCGCCACACACTTCATCCGTTTCAGGCGAATTTGATCATTTTGTTCGAGGAGCTTATCAATACGTTCTATATGGCCCTGTGTTTCCTCAAGGTGAGCGCTGAATGCCGTTTGTAGCTCTTCACATGCGCTGGCGCGGGATAGTTTAGCCAGCGCGCGGGTTAACTGTTTTTCCGCGCTGTAGGTATCCGATAATAAATGAATAAAAATATCTTCAATGGTTTGTATTTTCATAATTCACACCTTTTAAAAACTGCGGGTCGGATGACCCGCAGGGTATTTTTAACAGCAGTTACCAGATCAAATCACTTATATTCACAAGCTAGCTATCACCGGATTTACGGCCGCCGCCATGGCTGTTTTTACCGCCTTTTTTACCGGCTTCGGATGCACGTTCCGGGTCATTTTTAAAATTCCCGCCGCTGTGCTGTCCGCCTTTACGTCCGGCTTCAGATGCTTTTTCCCGGTCTTCTGCAAAATTACCTGAACCACCTCTGTGTTCTGCCATAACGTTTACCTTTTAGCTTGGTTAGTAAAAGATGATTTAACGCTCTAAATCATCGCCGTCGAGAATTAAGTCTGGAGCAATAAGTGAAAAATGCAAATTAAACAAAATATATTAACAGTTGCTATAAAATTAATTAAAAAATAAATAGCGGGGCAGCAAAAATAAACAAGACATCGCTAAGATCATATTAACCAGAAGAAATAAACGCAACGGCACGGCCAAAACCCACCACGACTTGAGCATGAAAAAATAGAAATGTAAATAAAGTTAAATATTCTATTTTTAAATATTTCGCTGAATAATCTGAAAAATAACCCAGCGAAAGATTATATATAAATCGCCTTATATCAGTAAGTTGGCTAAGGAAAAGCGGGAATATGTCCATTGGGCAGGGATTTACATTTATCGTAGCGTCCGCATACCTTCTATCATTACTCTTTTCTGTGAAGGAGATTGCTATGGATAATGACAAACTGCGTACCAACCATTGGCCACAACCCCCTTTCCCCGATCAACCGCAAACGCCTCCCGGCCTGGCCGCCGAAATGGAACCCACACCGGATCATGGTGAAGTCAGCTACAGCGGGTCAGGACGGCTACAGGGTAAGAAAGCGCTGATTACCGGCGGAGACTCCGGTATTGGTCGCGCCGTGGCTATCGCCTTTGCCCGCGAAGGCGCGGATGTTGCCATTAACTATCTTCCGGAAGAACAGAGCGATGCGGACGCCGTCATCGCGCTTATCAAAGCGGAAGGCCGTACGGCGGTGGCAATACCGGGCGATATTCGCGTGGAATCCTTCTGTGAAACGCTGGTGGAAAAAGCGGTAAGCGGTCTTGGCGGTTTGGATATTGTTGTGAACAATGCAGGTCGTCAGCAATACTGTGAAAAAATTGAGCAACTTACCACCGCCGATTTCGATGCAACCTTCAAAACCAACGTCTATGCGCCGTTCTGGATAACCAAAGCCGCGCTGCCGCACCTCAAAGCCCAAAGTGTGATTATCAACACCTCTTCGGTACAGGCTTTTAAACCGAGCCCTATTTTGCTGGATTATGCCCAGACCAAAGCCTGCCTGGTGGCATTCACCAAATCGCTGGCCAAGCAGTTAGGGCCGCGTGGGATCCGGGTCAATGCGGTCGCTCCCGGCCCGTACTGGACGGTGCTGCAGTCAAGCGGCGGACAGCCGGCGGAAAAAGTGCAAAACTTTGGCGGCGATACGCCACTTGGGCGGCCAGGGCAACCCGTTGAGATCGCCCCATTGTATGTGACTCTCGCCTCTGATGCCTGCTCGTATGCCTCCGGCCAGGTCTGGTGTTCAGACGGCGGTGACGGCGTACTTTAATAATGGAATGCCGGCAGCACCAGTTCGCCAATCTCCTGCATCGTCTCGGCCAGCGGACGCTGGTTGCGACGAAAATGCAGACCGATATGGTTCACGCCGGCATCGCGCATCGCATTTAATTCCTGAATGAGACCATGGCGGCCGCTGCTGATGCCGAAACGATGGCGCTGAATCGGCGCATTGGCGTCATCTTGCAGATCCAGGTGGATAAAGCTGATATAGGGTTTCTCGCCCGCTACCCAACGCCACAGCTTGACGCGGCTAACGTGCTCGTCAGGCTGGCCAGGATAGGCGAGCCAGCCATCCATATTGCTGCCTACCCATTGCGCCGTTTGTTGCGCCAAACCAGCAACCAGCAGCGGCGGGGTCGGTTTGGCTGGCAGCAACTCCAGGCCCGGCTCCAGCTGACGATCGGTCTCGCCCTTCAGCACGCTCACGCCGTGACGGAAACGCTCGCCGCGGCTGGCGTAGTCTTCACCAAATAGCGGGTATTCGACCGGCCTGTCGCCGCTGGCGATGCCCAATAGCAGCCGGTCGCCGCTGAGCGCCTGCACCGTGGCGGCGGCTTTACGTACCAGCCATGGCTGACGTAGCGGCAGCACAACCGCCGCTGTGCCCAGCAAAATATTTTGCGTCAGGCTCGATAAATAGCCGAGGTAGGTAAAGGCTTCAAAGACGTTAGCCGCATCGCCAAACTGCGGATCGTACAGCGGAACATCGCGGATCCAGGCAGCGCGAAACCCGAGCGTATCCGCCAGTTTAATGCGCTCCGCGTGCTCGCTCATATCCGGCACGCCAAACGGTCGCCCGTCGCGCTGCCGTTTTAGCTGTCCGCTTGTCGACCAGTCATTGTCCAGCGGCAGTTCCACGCCAATCGTTAGCGGCTGCTGGGTTAATTTTTCGATGCTCATGGGTCACTCCGTCAACCGCCGTGCGGTATCACGTTGAAAATATGAGCAAAGTGTTTCATGGAATGCTATTGCGATAAACAGCACTAATCGCAATAGATAATTGCTATTTATGGAATTATCTTTAGTTCTGATTTTGTTTTAATGGACCGCTCACCAACACCAGAGGAAGAAACAATGATAAAAACCGACGCCTGGCTGTGGAAAAGGCACGCCTCCCCGCTTCTGCTTGAACGCCATGAGAAAACATTAGTCACGCCCGCTGACGATCAGGTGCTGATCGAGAACCGCGCCATTGGTCTTAATCCGGTCGACTGGAAGCTGATGGCCGGTCTCTCCGACGCCTGGCAGGAGGATCAGATCCCCGGCGTCGACGGTATGGGGGTGATTACCGCCGTTGGCCGCAACGCCCGCCACCTTCGTCCCGGCACGCGAGTGATGTATCACACCGACCTGCGTTTTGACGGTAGCTTTGCCCGCCATACGTTAGTCAGCGCCCAGGCGGTGATTGCGGTTCCCGACCACATCAGCGACCTCACCGCTGCGGCGCTGCCGTGCCCCGGTCTGACGGCGTGGCAGGCAGCGCAAAAGATCCCCCTTCCGGCTGGCGAGAATGTACTGGTCAGCGGCGCCGGCGGCGCTGCCGGCAGTCTGTTAAGCCAGTTATTGATTGAGAGCGGCGCTAACGTCTACGTCACGGCCAGTGCCACACATCACGCGAAACTGCTGGCTCGCGGGGTGATTCAGGCCTTTGATTATCACCATACTTCCTGGCCGCAGGAGCTAAAACGCGCGCTGGCGGGTAAATCGCTGTATGCCGCTTTCGATACCGTAAATCAGCAAAATGCCCTTTCGCTTGCCGGGTTGCTCGGCTACTACGGCCATCTGGTCTGTATACAGGACCGGCTCGAGCACGCGCCGCTACCCGCGTTTACTACCAGTATCTCACTACATGAGGTCGCGCTGGCGGCAATCCATCCTTACGGTACCCAGAGACAGTGGAGTCGATTACGTCAGGCCGGGGAAAGCATGCTGCAGCAGATCGGCCGCGGCGAACTGGTGATGCCGCCGATAGAAAGCGTCAGCTTCGACGAGATCCCACAGGCGCTGGAAAGGCTAAAACAGAACAATAATGGTATTAAGTACGTAGCGGTGCTGTAATATTCATCAGCACGATGAATAACCTCAATCCCAAAAACCGGGTAATCGATGCCACATCCAACGGGCCTCTTTCCGCTGGATGAGGCATTCATCGCTTCGCTTCCGTAGGTCGGTCTGGTGCTGAATGGTTACAATAGCCTGAGATTCAGCAGAGTGATTAACAAAAATATAACAGCTAGATCGCCAACTAATAGTCACACACATCGATTAAAAACTCAGATTGAAAGAATCAAAAAAAGGAGTAACGTTAAAAAAACATTAACAAAGAGGTGCAAAATGTTACGTGATTATTTAAAACTGGATTCTGAAGACCAATTAGTTGAACAACAAAGCGGTCATCAACCTAGCCAGCAGTATACCGAAGTGACTGAGTGGGTGATCCTCAATAAAGAGGGTAAGAAAAAAGGCCGCGTCTCCCTGTTTGATAAATTTAATACTCGTCGCTCGTGGAATGTCAATTTTCGCATTACCCAGTTTGATAACAGCGGTAAAGTTATCGTTGACCAACTGACAGACGCTATTTAACAGAATAATTAATAACATAGCGCCCAATCTGTGATGGAAACCACCTGACAAAACGCTGAGGCCAGCAACCGCATTCACGCGGGAAAGCGTAAGAAGTTTTTCAACTCATCAATTAGCCGCTCGTTTTATAATAATAAAATGAGTACTCGCTGCGCCTGAAGAAAAATAAACGCGCCAGTCGGCGCGTTTAATCATTAATTGTTTCTGACCGGCGGCGTCACCCTGACGCCAATAAAGACAATCAGCATGGCGCTTAATAATAACAGCCCGCTGCCGGTAAATACGCCGCTGGCGCCGCTGATATCAAATATTGCCCCACCGCCGGCAGCCCCGGCGCTAATGGCCAGCTGGATCGCCGCGACTAATAATCCCCCCGCGCTTTCCGCTTCATCCGGTACCGTAGTGGCAAGCCAGGTTGACCAGGCCACCGGCACCAGGCCGAATGCAAATCCCCACAGGGCGACCAACAGGCCATCCAGTAGCGCAATATGACCATACAGCACCATCATCAGCGCCAGCAAGCTCATCGCCAGTGGAACCAGCGCCAGCGTCATCCGCAAACTGCGCGCCAGCAGATGCCCGGCAAGCGAGGTGCCAATAAAGTTGGCCACGCCGAACCCCAGCAAAATCAACGATACCCCTTCTACGCTTGCCAGCGCCACGGTTTCGAGAAATGGCCGCAGATAGGTAAAGAAAGCGAAGTGTCCGCCAAAAATCAAAATCGAAGCCAGCAGACCGCCAACCATTCCCGGCCGCCGCAGTACCTTAAAGAGCGTACTAAAGCTGCCAGCACTTTCCGGGCGCATCGACGGCAGTACCCATAGCTGCCACAGCAGCGCGACCAGGCTCGGTACGGCGCAGATGATAAAGACGTTACGCCAGCCAATGAGCGCGCCCAGGTAGCTACCCAGCGGCGCCGCCACTACGGTGGCAATCGACACCGCCGAGAAGATAATCGCCAGCGCTTTCGGCACCATCGCCGCCGGTACCAGCCGCATCGCCGTCGCCGTCGACATCGCCCAGAAGCCGCCGATAGCGATGCCAAGCAGCAGGCGTCCCAGCAGCAGCAACTCCAGTGAACCGGCAAAGGCCACGATCAGACTGGAGATGATTTGCAACACGGAAAAGAACATCAGCACCCAACGCCGGTCGATATTGCGGGTTGCAGAGGTAATCAATAACCCCGTCACCAGAGCGATTAACGCCGTGGCGGTCACCGCCTGTCCGGCCATCCCCTCACTCACGCCCAGGCTGCTGGCCATTGGCGTCAGTAAACTGGCCGGTAGAAATTCAGCGACGATCAGGCCAAAGACCCCCAGCGCCAGCGCATACACGGCGCGCCACGCCGGGCGGGCGTTAATCGCGCTCTCTTCAGCGACAATGCAAGAACTCATATACATCTCTCCAGAATCATTAACATTCGCCAAGCTTAGTGGCTTCCGTTAAGACGATATATGATACATACTCTGCAATTATTGATTATTCGTCCGGAAAAACGATGAGCCAGCAAACCTTAGATCTGACCAGCGAGCTGTTACAGGGCATGCGACTGTCGGGAGTGAAATACCGACGGATTGAAACCTCACGTCCTTTCGGCGTGGAGTTTAATTCGGTTCCTGGCAAAGCGCAGTTTCATTTTGTCAGCCGCGGCCCGCTGCTGCTAAAAATGAGCAACGGTAAACAGTTCTCGCTTGAGAGCGGCGATGCGGTGTTCATTCCCAATAGCGATGCGCACGCCCTGCTCTCAGATAGCAAAGCCGCGCGGGTGAACGTGATGGAGCTCGACAGCAAACCGGTCTGCGGGACGGTTTCCTGCATCAAAAACGCAGGCTGCGTTAATACCGAAGAGAATGCGGTTATCTTCAGCGCCTGTATGGATTTTGAATTAGGCGGAATGCAGCCGCTGGTTCGGGCCATGCCGGAGGTAATGCTGGTGAGTAGCCTGTTAAGCGCCCGCCCCGAAATCCAGCCGCTGCTGGCGGCAATGGAGCGTGAATCCCTGACGCGTCAGGTGGGCTATGCCGGCATTCTGGCACGTCTCGCCGATGTCGTCGCGGCGCTGATCGTCCGCGCCTGGGTGGAATGCGGCTGCGGTAACGCTACCGGCTGGGTACAGGTACTGCGCGACCCGAAGCTATCGCGCGCGATATATGCTATGCATCAGCAGCCCGGCGTCAACTGGAAGGTAGAAGACTTAGCCCGCGAATCCGGCCTGTCGCGTTCGGTGTTCGCCGAACGGTTTCTCACCGCCACCGGTACCACGCCGGCCCGCTACCTGACAGAATTACGCATGCGCTTGGCGGTACAATACATCAGCCATGAAGGCGAAGCGCTGGAAAAAGTCGCCTTCCGCCTCGGCTACAACTCGCTCGCTGCCTTTAGCCGCGCCTTTAAACGCATTACCGGCAAAGCGCCGGGAGCGCTACGCAATGGGGTCAATGAACAAGCGGTAACCTGATAAGCGTTACTTCTTCTGCCAGTTGGCCCACGGGCCAGCGTCGGCGGGTTTGTCGATGAGCCCTTCCAGAGAATCGAGATAAAAGTTTTCCACTTCTTTACGCGCCCACGGCGTGCGGCGTAGAAATTTCAGGCTCGACTTAATGCTCGGATCGCTTTTGAAACAGTTGATTTTGATATGTCGGGCCAGTTCATCCCAGCCATATCTGGCCACAAGGGCAGTGAGTAACGCTTCGAGCGTCACGCCGTGAAGCGGATCTTTTGACGTGTGCATTGTCTTTCCTGCATGAAAAATTTCGCTCACCATACGGACCGCGGCGGCATCATGCAACATCCCGCCACTTTTTTTAAATAACGGCTAGGCCGAAACCCCACTCCTTATCTGTTTTTCGCAAAAGCACTGAACCCACCGCGGTCATAAATTAGAAAAGAACGTTATTGGTCGAAAAAATTGCGCTAAGGCAAGCTGAGCGCATCTACCCGACAGAGGAAATCATCATGCGCCGTTGTTGTTGCCGAACCCAGAATCACTTCATAGCCAATGACCCGTACCCCGTTCTCGGAGAACACAATGAACGCCACGACTTTGCCGATTCTCGATCTGGCCCGCTATACCAACCCTGCTGAAAAGAGCGGTTTTCTTGCCGACCTCCGCCATGCCGCTCGCGATATTGGTTTCTTTTATCTTATTAATCACGGCGTGGACGCCGGATTGCAAACCGAAGTTCAACGCCAGGCGCGACGCTTTTTTGCTCTTGATGATAGCGAAAAGCAGCAGGTGGCGATGATTCATTCCCCGCACTTTCGCGGCTATAACCGCGCGGCTTCCGAGCTCACTCGCGGCCAGCCAGACTGGCGCGAACAGTTTGACATCGGCGCCGAACGCCCGGCTTTAACTCTCGCCGAAAACGCGCCACGCTGGCAGCGTCTGCAGGGACCGAACTTATGGCCCGCCGCGCTACCGTCGCTGAAACCGACCCTATTGGGCTGGCAGCAGGCGATGACCGGCGTTGGGATCACCTTGCTGCGCGCGTTTGCCGAAGCGCTACAGTTACCTGCCGACGCCTTTGACGCGCTGTATGGCGAGAAGCCGAATGAACATATCAAACTGATTCGCTACCCCGGTCAGCGTGAAACCAAAAGCGCACAAGGCGTTGGGGCGCATAAAGATTCTGGATTCTTAAGCTTCCTGTTACAGGACGAGCAAAAAGGACTGCAGGTGGAAGTCGCGCCGGAGCACTGGATCGACGCCACGCCGCTGGCGGGCAGCTTTGTGGTGAATATCGGTGAGCTACTTGAGCTGGCGACTAACGGTTACCTGCGCGCCACCGTTCATCGCGTGGTCTCGCCGCCGGCAGAACAGGAACGCCTCTCAATCGCCTTCTTTCTTGGCGCGCAGCTCGATGCCGTGGTGCCGGTGTACCGCCTGCCCGCCCATCTGGCGCAGGAAGCGCTCGGCCCGGATAGCGATCCGCAAAATCCGCTGCTGCGGGATGTTGGCTGGAATTACCTCAAAGGGCGGCTGCGTTCCCACCCGGATGTCGCCGAACGTTATTACCAGGATGTTTTTCGCGAACGTACTGAGCAACTGATCGTTTAATTTAATAAGGATAACAATATGAAATATGCCGCATTCAAACTGGCAGGGGTCGCTTTATCTCTTTCTCTGGCATGGACATCCGCCCAGGCTGCCGCGCTGCGCGTTGCCGCTGACCCGGTACCACACGCTGAGATCCTCAATTACATCAAAAAAATCGATCCCAGCCTCGATATCAAAGTGGTCGAACTCACCAGCGGCGTTAACGCCAACGAGCTGCTGGCGAATGGCGACGTTGATGCCAACTACTTCCAGCACGTTCCGTATCTGAAGGATCAGGAAAAAGCGCTGGGTAAGACCTTTGCCGTCGCCGCTACGGTGCATATTGAACCGCTGGGTATTTATTCCCGTAAGCACAAAGACTTTAATTCCGTCCCGGAAAACGGGACCGTCGCGGTGCCGAACAACACCACCAATCTCAGTCGCGCCTTGTTCCTGCTACAAAGCCAGGGATTAATCAAACTCGGCGCTAAATTCACCAACCCGGCGACCACGTTAGCTACCCCGAAAGATATCGTGGAAAACCCCAAACATCTGAAGATCCTCGAAATTGAATCGCCGCAGATCCCGCGTTCCTTAGACGATGTCGATTTAGCGGTCATTAACGGCAACTACGCGCTGGAGGCGGGACTGGTACCGGCGAAAGATGCGTTAGGGCTGGAGAGCGCGAACAACAACCCTTACGCCAATATCCTGGTGACGACGCCGCAATTGGCTAATGACCCACGCATTAAAGCGCTGGCCAAAGATCTCACCTCGCCGCAGGTTGCCGAGTTTATTCGCAAAAACTATAACGGCTCGGTTATCCCGGTTGCACCGCAATCATGATTGAGGTCGTCGGGCTGAGTAAAACCTATGCCGGAACAGGCCGACCGGCGTTAAACGACGTGTCGCTGCAGATCCCGAAAGGCGCGATTTATGGCATTCTCGGGCGCAGCGGTGCAGGCAAAAGCACGCTGATCCGCTGTCTCAATTTACTCGAACGGCCCTCTGCGGGCCGGATTGTGGTGAACGGGCAGGATATCACTCAGTTAGACAAAGCCGGTTTACGTCAGCACCGTCTGCGCACCGGAATGATCTTCCAGCACTTCAACCTGCTGCATGCCCGCAACGTGGCTGACAACGTCGCGGTACCGCTGGAAATCGCCGGTGTCGACAAACGTGCGCGCCGCGAACGCGTGCTCGAGTTGCTGGAGTTAGTGGGACTGGCGGATAAAGCAACCGCCTTTCCATCCCAGCTTTCCGGCGGTCAAAAGCAGCGCGTCGGCATCGCCCGCGCGCTGGCGGCCGGCCCGGATGTGCTGCTATGCGATGAAGCAACCAGCGCCCTCGATCCGGAAACCACCGCCTCGGTACTGGCGTTATTGGCCGATATCAATCAGCGGCTCAATCTGACCATTGTGCTCATTACCCATGAGCTGGAAGTCGTCAAAACGCTGTGCGATCACGCGGCGCTGCTGGAGCATGGCGAAGTCATCGAGAGCGGTAAAATCGCCGACCTGCTGGTGGCGCCGTGGTCCAGATTACGTCAGTCGTTACTGCATAATCCGCAGGCGGAGCAGGATTTCCTCGCCCGCCACGGCTTTCACGGGAGGCCTTTATGCGTAGTCGCATGAGCTGGGAAGATTTATGGCCCTTATTATGGGAAGGCAGCCTGGAAACCCTCTATATGGTAGGGCTGGCGGCGCTGTTTACCATTTTAATCGGCCTGCCGGTCGGCGTGTTACTGTTTGTCTCCCGGCGCAACGGCCTGGCGCCGATGCCGAAACTGAATGCGCTGCTGGGGGCGATTATCAATTTTGGCCGCTCGCTGCCGTTTATTGTACTGCTCATTGCGCTGATCCCCTTCACGCGTTTGATTATCGGCACCACCTTAGGCAGCACCGCCGCCGTCGTGCCGATTACCATCGGCGCTTTTCCGTTCTTCGCGCGACTGACCGAAAACGCGCTCGACGAAGTGGATTACGGACGCATTGAAGCCATTCTGTCGATGGGGGGTAATCTGTGGCACGTTATCTTTAAATCGCTGCTGCCAGAGGCGCTACCGACCCTGCTTGCCGGGATCACCCTGACTATCGTGATGCTGATTGGCTTTTCATCGATGGCGGGCGTCATTGGCGGCGGCGGTCTTGGGGACCTGGCGATTCGCTACGGTTATCAGCGCTTTAACGATCAGGTAATGGTCGGTACGGTACTGATTCTGGTGGTGATGGTTCAGGGCGTACAAATGATCGGCGACAGGCTGGTACGACAGCTTGCCCATCGCCGCTAAGCTCTCATTCGCAGGCGGCTACTGCAGGCCGCCTTCCTCCACGAGAACCCTGACCAGCTCTGCCGCCGGCATTTCGCGGATCATCGCCACCCCTTGTCCCGCCCAGTGCGCGCCGAAACCATGATCGCCCTGCGCTTTTGCCGCCGTCGCCAGCGCTTTTCCGGCGTCATAAGCGAGCGGATAGGCGGGAATTTCTCCTTCGCCGATTTCGTGCCAGCTATTTTTAACGCAGCGTGCTGGCCGACCCGAAATAGCCGCTGTCAAAAATGTGACAACGTCACTATTTTGCGTGAGCGCCTGTCGATATCCACTATCTATAGCCGCTTCCGGGCACAATAAAAATGCGGTTCCCAGCTGAACGCCCGACGCGCCGAGCTGCATCAGGCTGACTATCGCCGCCCCATGCATAATGCCGCCGGCGGCGACAATGGGTAAATCGACAGCCTGCTTTAGAGCCTGAAGCAGAGTGAAGGTGCTCATTTGACGATCGTCGCCGTGTGGGTCAAAAATCCCCCGATGGCCACCGGCCTCATACCCTTGCGCAATAACGACATCAATACCCGCTTGCACAATTAATCGCGCTTCGTCGACGCAGGTGGCGGACGCCATCGTCACCGTTCCCTGTTGCTGGAAGCGGCGAATAACCTCTGACGACGGCACGCCAAAATGAAAACTCACCACCGCCGGCTTCTGTTCAAGCAGCATATCGAGCATGGATTGATGTTGATGGAAGGTCTGATAAATCTCGTTAAGCTGTTTCGGCGGCGTGCCGTGATAACGGGCAAACGCCGGAGCCAACCGCGCCAGCCACTGCGCTTCCTGAACGGCATCGCGGCGCGACGGCGTATGACAGAAAAGGTTGACGTTAAAGGGACGATCGGTGAGCTGCCGGGTTTGTTCAATAAGCGCCTGCGCCTGCGTAACCGTCGACGCGCCGAGCCCCAGCGAACCCAATCCTCCGGCGTTGCTTACCGCTGCAGCCAGGGACGGCGTCGACACCCCTGCCATCGGCGCCTGAATAATCGGATAACGAATATTAAGTAATCGCGGTAAATGCTGATTCATTGGCGATCCTGTGCAATTTGCGATGTGAGGCATTAACCATCTCTTTTTAAGATGTTAAGATCAACAATATTGTCATATTGAGAAGAAAAATATGAACCACACCACATTACTGATCTTTAAACTGGTGGCCGAAACCCAAAGCGTCACTCAGGCGGCGAAACAACTTGGTCGCGCGCAATCCAATATCACCACGCGCATTCAGCAGCTAGAAGAGGAGCTGGAGGCCGAGCTTTTCGTGCGCGGAAACAAGAAGATGCTGCTTTCTCCCGCCGGGCAAAACTTCCTCAGCTACGCGCGGCGAATTTTAAGCCTTGCCGAAGAAGCCAAACTGGCGCTGCACCCTGCACGGCCCGCGGGAACGTTAAAGCTCGGCGCGATGGAAGCCTGTGCCGCCAGCCGCCTGCCGGCCATATTGCCTTTGTTTCAGCAACGCTGCCCGGACGCCGACCTGACATTGCGTACCATGCCCACCCGTCAGCTGACTGAACTGGTCGAAAACGCAACGCTGGACTGCGCGCTGGTTTCACTGCCGGCCGGTCCAGACGGCAGCCTTCAATGCCCACAGACGCTTGAATATCTACCGCTTTTCATCGAACAGCTGGTCCTGATCTCCCCTGTTGATGGGCGCGACTACCGCTTTGCCGCCTTCCCGGCAGGATGTACCTACCGCCAGCGCGGCATCGAATATCTGCAGCAGACGGGAGCACACGTGGACATCGTCGATGTCAGCTCCTATCACGCGATGATGGCCAACGTCGCCACCGGTCGCTACGTCTGTTTGCTCCCGGAAAGCGTTCTGGCCCTGCTCACCCTACCCGCAGGCTGCCAGACGCAATACGTCACCCAGGCCGCCACCCAGCTTATCTGGCGCCGCGGGTATGTATCGCCGATTCTCGACGCCCTGCGCCAGTTATTGCTGGCGCCGGCCGCAGGCAACCAGCCCGGCGGCTCCCAGCAACACGCCGCTGGCCGTCAATAGTGAAGGGTTAAACGATCCCGTCAGGCTGTATAACCCATCGGCGACCAGCGGCCCGATTATCTGTCCGACGCCGTAAGTCGCCGTTAGCGCGGCGATCATATTAAATTTTACCGCCTGATTTAGCCGCTTGCCCTCTGACAAGGCAATGGTTACCGTCCCAAGGAAGGTCGCTCCAACCAGCAGCGCGCTCAACAGACAAAAGGTGAATGAGTGGCTCCATGCCGGTAAGGCCACGCCGAAGGCCTGAATAACGAGATTGCTACAAAATGCCCGCTGATAGCCAATTTTCAGCACGAGTTGATGCCAGATAAAACAGGAAGGTACCGCCGCGAGACCAAATACCGCCCACAGGTGCACCGGGTCGATACCCGAGAGCGCGCCGTGCAAAAACAGCGGCAAATAGGTCGCGGTGATGATGTAGCCAAAGCCCGCGAGGCCATAAATCAGCAGCAATTTTACCGCATCGCTCGTGCGCCCATTGTCGCTCGGCATCGTTGTTGCGGGCCCGCTGTTTAACGCCAGCAGCGAATCCGCCGGGCTTAATAATCCGCGCAAGGCGCATAAAAACAGCATCGTCGCCGTGATGGCGCACAGTAGCCAGATTTGCTGACTGCTAAACGCCAGCGCTTTACCGGCGGCAATAAACTCCGCCGACAAAAAGATCCCCATCCCGACACCGGCAAACAGTACCGGCGCGCCGTTATGATGTTTCATATGTTGCAGTAGCCATAACGAGGCGGAGATAAGCGTTACCGCGCTGAGCACCCCGGCCAACCCGCGCAGGATAATGATAGCCAGCGGCGAACGCAGCCAGGCCAGTAGCGCCAGACAAATTAGCGTCAGAATGACCGAGACAATATTCATTCTGCTCGCCTGCTCCGGCTTTGCCTTCGCCAGTAACAATGCCCCCAGCAGGTACCCGGCATAATTAGCGGAGGCGGCCAGATTCCCCTGACGCAGCGTCAGGATCTGATCGCTTAACATCACCGGCAGGATCCCGGTGAAGGCGAAGCGGCCGTAACCCATACCAATCATTAATACCGTCGCCCCTGCCAGCGCTAATAAGAAAGCGTTTATCTCCGGCCTGATTTGTCGCATCTGCGTTACCCCTTGCACAATTTAATCTCAAAAAGAGAATATTATTTAATTTTAATTCTCTTTTTATTATGTATTAGCATGATGCGACGAGCAAGCCGCCGCGCCAGGGCAAAGAGTAAAAGCACCAACCAGAGGATACTTCGGTTAGCGACGAAGGATGGTTGTCAAAAGCGCACGGTCGTTAAACGCCGTACTCGATAATAGGCCGCATTATCTTCAGCGCAGCGCTCAGTTTATCGAGGCTCGGTGACGCCAGCGCCAGACGCAAAGCATGCGGCACATCACGACTGACGCTGTAAGGTTCGGCGGTGGAAATAGCGATATTCATGGTTAGCAGCTGTTTCACGACGCGATCGGCGCGGATCTCCTCGCCCAACGGCAGCCAAAGGAACCAGGCATTTTCATTGCCAATCATTGGTAAGCCAGCCAGCGCCTGACGGGCGATGGCCTGCCGCCGCCGCGTATCTGCGCGCATTATGGTTTCGAGCCGGGCCAGCGTCCCATCCTGGATCCAGCCGCAGACCAGCGCCGTCGTTAAGGCCGGCGTATTCCAGCTGGTGGCGCGGATCGTCCGCTCTATCGCCGGCATTAACGCTTCGCGGCATACCACCATGCCAACCCGTAAACCGGTGGCGATGTTTTTTGAAAAACCGCACACATAGACCGTACGCTCAGGCGCCAGCGACATCAGCGGCGGCGGCGCGTTTTCAATCAACCACGCATAGGCGGCATCCTCAATGATGAACAAATCGAACTGGCGGGCAATATCAACCAGTTGACTACGCTGCGCCAGATTCATTACCCAGCCGAGAGGGTTATGCAGCGTCGGCATGGTGTAAATCGCTTTTACCCGCCGTTTTTCACACAGGCTGCGAAGCATGTCGAGATCCGGCCCTTGTGTTGTGTGCGGGATAGCAACCAGTTCAAGTTGATAGAGCCTGGCGAGAGCGCGAAATCCCGGATAGGTCAATGCATCTGCCGCAACCACATCGCCGGGACGCAGCAGGCCGCCGAGCGTGACCGCCAGCCCATGCTGAGCGCCGTTAACGATAGCGATCTGCCCGGCGCTGGCCGCCATACCCTGTCTGTTAAGATGCTGGGCCACTATTTCCCGTTCGCTCATGCGTCCGGCGTGCGGTTGATAGCGTAACAACGCCTCCAGATCGCCCGCGCCAGACAGTTTTTTTAATGCCTCGCGCAGGAGAACGGTTTGTTCCGGCAACGCCGGAGAGTTGAAATTAAGATCGATCATGTCCGGGGCAATGGCGTGCTGATCGACACCCAGCCCCGGCGGCAAGCTCAGTTCACGCACAAAAGTGCCGCGTCCCGTTTCGCCGCTGACCAGCCCCATTAACGCCAGTTCACGGTAGACCCGCGTCGCGGTAGCCAGCGAAATTCCGTGTTCAACGACCAATTGCCGATGGGTCGGCAGCTGGCAGCCAGCCGCCAGCGCACCGCTGCGGATAGCTGCCGCATAGCGATCAACCAGAGATTTATAGCGGTTTTTCATCGTCATTGTATCCATGACAATTATTTGATTGTCATGGATTGTGCGACCTACTATCGACCCGGTCAACCACATTAACTATCACTACAAAGAGGTCACACGTGCACAACCGTCGCGCTTCCACTTCTATATCCGGTTGGATAAACGGTTTTATCGGCGTCGCTATTTTTAGCGGCTCGCTACCCGCCACCCGCATCGCCGTGCAGGAGTTCGATCCTTTTTTCCTGACTTTCTGCCGTGGGGCGATTGCCGGGGGGCTTGCGCTGGGCCTGATCTGGCTTTTACGCCTGCCGCGCCCGCAAGCGGGACAATGGCGTTCACTGGCGCTGGTTGCCGGCGGCGTGGTCATCGGCTTTCCGCTGCTGACGGCACTGGCGTTGCAGCGGGTGACGTCTGCCCACTCAATTGTTTTTATTGGGTTATTGCCGCTAGCGACGGCGATTTTCGCGGTGATCCGCGGCGGTGAGAGACCGCGCCCTGCCTTTTGGGGATTCTCGCTGCTGGGCAGCGTGCTGGTGGCCAGTTTCGCGCTGGCCGGTAATGTCGGGATCTCCGTCGCGGGCGATCTGCTAATGTTGGCGGCGGTAGTGGTCTGCGGATTGGGTTATGCCGAGGGGGGGCGCCTCACCCGAGAGCTTGGCGGGCTGGCGGTCATCTGTTGGGCGCTGCTCCTCTCCCTGCCCCTGATGTTGATAGCCTGCGGGTTAACGCTTCCCGTCAGCCTCAAGGGTATCAGTGCGTCTGCATGGACGGCGCTGGCCTATGTCTCGTTATTCAGCATGCTGGTAGGCTTTATCTTCTGGTATCGGGGACTGGCAATCGGCGGTATTGCGGCGGTCGGTCAACTCCAGCTATTGCAGCCCTTTTTCGGCCTGGCGCTGGCGGCGCTGCTCCTTCATGAAGCAGTGAGCCCGTTGATGGTTGTCGTCACGCTTGGCATCATTTTCTGCGTGATCGGTTCGAAGCGCTTTGCCCGTTAAAATAGTCGGCAGCCTGATTTGAGGCGAGTTTCTCTCTCAGGCTGTCTTTATCATCAATTAAACTGTGGCGCGACCGAATGGCCGCAGGCGCTGTTAGCGTCAATGGTGTCGTTCATGCAGGTCTGCGAATCAAGGCCCTGACCCGGCGCCATCCCCGAGGATGATGAGGAACCTCCTGAACAGGCGGATACAGCAAAAACAATGAGCAATATAAGTAATTTTTTCATCGCGATGACCTCCGGGAAGCAAATAGGTTGCCGTGCTCCATCCTAAGACTGGCCACTCATCCATTTCCCTTTCAAACTCAGGTATCACTCTAAGAAATAATATGGGCGTTATTTATCATCTGTATAGCTATATTATCGGTCATTTTGCCAATAAATGAACCGAGCGTTGGCATAAAATGCTCGCCCGCTCGCCGGAGCCGCCGCGCTTGCGCTATGCTTAACCTCCCTTTCGTTTTAAACACTTAGCGTTATGACTACTTCTGTCAGCACCACTCAGCTTAACCTGCGAATTATTTCCATCGTTGTCTTCACCTGTATCTGCTATCTCTCCATCGGCCTGCCGCTGGCGGTGCTTCCCGGCTACATCCACTACCAGCTCGGGTACAGTACGCTAATCGCCGGAGTCGTTATCAGCCTGCAGTACATTTCAACGCTAGTAAGCCGCCCGCATGCTGGCCGCTATACCGATATCTGGGGGCCAAAAAAGGTCGTTAGCCTCGGCATCATCTGCTGCATGTTAAGCGGACTCTTCACCCTCGCGGCGGTGATGTTGCAAGCTATACCACTTCTCGCCGTCAGTGCCCTGTTGATTGGCCGGGTTTTCCTCGGCGTGGGAGAAAGCTTTACCGCCACCGGAGCAACGTTATGGGGCATTAAAACCGTTGGCGCGATTCACACCTCGCGGGTGATTTCATGGAATGGCGTCGCGACCTACGTGGCAATGGCCGTCGGCGCGCCGCTGGGGGTGATGCTCAATAGTTATTTTGGCATCAGCGGTTTTGCCGTAGTGGTAGTGCTGGTTGCGCTAATTGGCCTGCTCTTTGCCCGCACCCGCCAGGATGTCAGCGTAACCGCCGGAGTGAGAGCGCCGTTTCATGTGGTAGTGCGCAGGATCTGGCCCTACGGGCTGGGACTGGCGCTGGGTACCGTCGGTTTTGGCGTTATCGCCACCTTTATCACCCTCTATTTTTCGGCTCACCACTGGCAAGGCGCGGCCTTCACCCTCTCTCTCTTCAGCATCGGTTTTATTTGTATACGCCTGATCCTTGGCAACACCATCACCCGCTACGGCGGCGTGCCGGTGTCGCTTGTCTGCTTCGTAGTGGAGTGTCTTGGATTATTGATTATCTGGCAGGCGCCGTCGGCGTGGGTCGCCGGTATTGGCGCATTCCTCACCGGTTCTGGTTTCTCGCTGGTCTTTCCGGCGCTGGGCGTCGAGGCGGTGAAACAGGTAGAAGAACAAAACCAGGGCACGGCGCTGGGTACCTATTCAGCCTTTCTCGATTTGGCGCTGGGTTTGACCGGCCCGGTGGCCGGCTGGGTGGCGGGTTATTATGCGCTCGATACGCTGTACCTACTGGCGGCGGTGGTCGTCGCCATGGCGTTTATCCTGCTGCTTCGGGTTCGTCTGCAACAGACCAGGGCGAACGTATGATGTATGCCGATTAATCATGATACTGGTAACAATTTAATCAATAATTGACGACGCTTTAATATCCGTGCCACCATTCCGCGAGCATCCAGTCCTGGATGCCGGGCGGTACGGGTGCAGTGATAGAGGTCGTCAACAAAACGATCCCCCCGTGACCTGGCTCCATTCGACTCGTCGCCTGCCGCGGCGAGCGGCTTACCCTGGCGGGAAATACCGACATGCATCAAAGTTTCAACCAGCGCGTCCATTTTTACTACTGCATTCTGGTCGCGCTGAAAATCCACGTAAAAACGAAGAAATCGGGCGGAGCGAGAGGAAAAAATAATTTTCTTCTCAAATGGTTACGCAAGGCGCAGGACAACAACATTTTTCATCCGGATATCACCAGCGAAATCGAATGGCTGCGTGGCAAAATCATCCAGGCGGGACACGATACTGACCTTGAGCCGATGCTGGAATTCGTCTATGCCACCGCCCGGCGCGCCGAAATGCTCAAAGATGCCGACTGATCCTTATTAAGCTAGCTGCAAAATATCCCCTGTAGCCGGCGCCTGTGCGCCGGCGAGCCACAGTTTTCCCCAGGCGCCGGTACAGTGGCAGGCCAAAATTTTCTCCACCTGCAGCTGTTGTAAATAACTTCGGACCTGCCAGACCCTGGCGACGGATGCGGCGCGCAGGTGTAGCCCACCGATCAATGCGTGGACCCGCTCGATACCGGTGATATTCTGACAATGCCGCACAATGTTCTCTACGCCACGATGCCCGCAGCCGCAGATGATGACCAGACCGTGGTCAGAAAGATAGATAAGGACGCCTTCATCGACGATATAATCAGGCGTCAACGGCGAGCTGGCTAAAACGCCAAAGGATTGCGGACGGTTTACCACAATCTCGCCGGACCACAACAGACGTTCGCTGATGGCAAACGGCTGCCGGTAGCATTCCATGCGAAAGCGGGAATAGTCGAGCTCAAGCGAGAGTTTTTTGATTTTGCGTACGTGCCGGCCAAGGCTGATAGCGGCATAGCGCGGTTGGGTAAGCTGTGGATGACAAATAATTCGGCTCCCCTCCGGCAGCCAGGGGACGCCACCGCAGTGATCGTAATGGCCGTGTGATAATACCGTCGCGGTCAAGTTATCCAGTTTAATCCCCATCCGCTGCGCATTCTTAAGAAAACTGCCGTCAGGGCCGGTATCAAACAGCACTTTGCTGGTTTCATCCTCAAGGAGCAGGCTAAGTCCTGCTTTGGCTGTCAACGCCGGATCGGCGTGCGCCGCAAGGCGATTTTCCAGTAATACCCTGATGGTTAAGGCCATTATTTCATTCATCCCTGTTATATATGCACGACCAGTGTAACGAAGAAACCCTGCAATCTGTGTGATGAGCGCCGCACCCTTCACTCCGAATAAAGTGACACTGTCACTAAAAAACAGCTTCACAACCGCGCTACGTCCTCTATGCTGATAGACGCGGATCGTTAACTTGAGGTTATCTATGGCAGACTGGAATCCCTCGCTGTATCTGAAATTTGCTGATGAGCGCACCCGACCGGCGGCTGAGTTAACGGCGCGTATTGCGCAACAGCCGGTCAAGCTGGCTGTGGATCTGGGCTGCGGTCCAGGCAACAGCACGGCCTTACTGCGTGCAGCGTGGCCTGAAGCGCGAATTATTGGCGTTGATAATTCCGCCGCCATGCTGGCACAGGCGGCGCAAGCGCTTCCCGATTGTGAGTTTATCACCGCAAATATAGAAGACTGGCAGCCATCTGAGCCCGCAGACGTGATCTATGCGAATGCCTCTTTACAATGGCTCACAGACCATCAAACGCTGTTCCCGCGACTGGCCGGCCAGTTAAGCGATGGCGGCGTTCTGGCGGTTCAGATGCCGGATAACTGGCAAGAGCCCTCTCATACCCTGATGCGTCAGGTCGCTGAAGAGCTGGGATTTCCGGAAAGTGGCCGACAGCCGCTCCCCAGCGTCCAGCTGTATTACGACATGCTGAGCAACAGCGGTTGCGAGGTGGACATCTGGCGCACCACCTATTATCACCCTCTGGAATCGCACCAGGCGATCGTTGACTGGCTGCAGGCAACCGGTCTGCGCCCGTATCTGCAGAATCTTGATGAAGCAGAAAAGAACGTGTTTTTAGAGCGTTATCTGACGCTGTTACAACAACATTATCCGTTACAGTGTAACGGGAAAGTGCTGTTATTGTTCCCGCGACTGTTTATTGTCGCGCGACGCCGGGTTAACGCGTAGTCGCCAGTTCGACATCAACGTTAAGCGCATTCAGCTGATTTACCACACTGCCGCTCAGCCGGTCATCGCTGATGATGACATCAAGCTCGCTCAGCGGCAGGATCAGGTAATTCGCCATTTTTCCATATTTTGATGAGTCGCTTAGCAGGATACATTTTTCACTTACCTTCGCCACGGTCTGTTTCACGATGGCTTTATTTTCGTTGGGCGTCGACAGTCCGCGCAAATTCCATGATGACGCCGAAATAAACGCGACATCGATAAACAGGTTCTCCAGCATTTTTGCCGTCAGGTGGCCAACGGTCGACTGATTCTCACGGCATAAGCGTCCGCCGGTATGGATCAATTCACATTGCCCGCGTTCAATCATCAAATTGGCAATGGCGAAATCATTGGTGATGATCAGCAAGTCCTGACGCTCAACCAGGTTTTCGGCCAGTGCGAGCGTCGTGGTCCCGGCATCCAGATAGACGGTGCTGTTCGCGGGAATATGCTTAAGCGCCGCCAGACCAATAGCCTCCTTTTCCTGGGGAAACATAAGCGTTTTATCGCGATGCGAAGGTTCATTCAGCAGGCGGGTTCGTTGCGGAAGTGCCACACCACCCGATACGCTGGCCAGCACGTTAAGCTGCTCCAGGCGCTGAATATCGCGCCGGATTGTCATATGCGACACGCCCAGCGCCTCGACCAGTTCGACGACGCTGACCACCCCTTTGTCTTTAATGATTTCCAATATCTTCTCTTGTCTCTCCAATGGCAGCATCGATTTCTCCTGATGGTGTCTCGCTATCTCATATTTTCACATTTTATCACATCATCCAGGGCTGTACATCGGATTAACAGGGCCAGTTAATGTGAAAAATAGATAATAAATGTTATTTATTGTGATCGTCGTCGCTGTATTCATCACCTCAATCATTGATATTAACATTTAACAACAGATAATACCGTAAATTAACACTCGCTGTATGAGGGGACAGAATATGAGAGCAGGCATAATTGCCGATGATTTTACCGGCGCGACGGATATCGCCAGTTTTCTGGCTAATAACGGAATAGCGACCAGCCTGTTTAGCGGCGTCCCCGGTGAAGATTACCAGGGCGATGCTCGCGCATTAGTCGTGAGTCTGAAATCACGTTCTGTACCAGCCGAAGAATCTGTGACACGGTCACTTAGTGCGCTGCACTGGTTGCAACAACAGGGGTGCGATCGCTTTTATTTTAAATACTGCTCCACCTTCGATAGCACGAGAAAGGGGAATATCGGCCCGGTAACCGATGCCTTAATGGATTCGCTGGGCGTCGCAACCACGATTATCTCCCCGGCGTTGCCTATTAACGGTCGTACGGTGTATCAGGGACATTTATTCGTAGAAGACCGCCTGCTACAGGAGTCCGGTATGCGCAATCATCCGGTCAATCCCATGGATGATAGCGATCTGCGCCGTTTGATGGAGCGTCAGTCACGCGGCACATGCGCCCTTATCAATGCGCAGATTCTGGAGTCCGGCGAGGCAGCCGTGCGCGACGAGATCCAAACCCTATCCGCCGCGGGCTATCGCTATATCGCGCTGGACGCATTAAACGAGAAACATCTGCAAATTCAGGGGCAAGCGTTGCACGATATGAAGCTGGTTACCGGTGGTTCCGGCTTAGCCGCGGGTCTCGCGCGTTGCTGGGCCAACGCCACGGAGCCTTCCCTTCCCTTTAGCGTCACCACGCCAGCGGCCTGTACGGTAGTATTATCCGGGTCCTGCTCTATGAGAACTCAGTCACAGGTGGAAAAATACCGCCAACTGGCGCCAGCGCTGGCCGTGGACGTGGCAGGTTTGCTTGATAAACGCTGGACGCTTGATGAGTATTGCGGTCAGATCGTTGAATGGCTGCACCAGCAGTCCGACGCGGCCATGGCGCCAATGGTTTACGCCACGACTTCGGTCGCAGAGCTGCACAACATCCAACAGCGCTATGGCGCCGAGCCAAGTCGGTTGATCGTTGAGACGCTGTTTTCTCAATTAGCAAAACAACTTGCGCAGCAAGGCGTGAGCCGGTTCATCGTCGCGGGCGGAGAGACCTCCGGCGCGGTAACGCAAGCGCTTGATATTCGCCATTTCACTATTGGCGCCGCGGTCTCACCCGGCGTTCCATGGATCAAGGCAGATTCCCGGCCGCTTTTCCTGCTGCTCAAATCGGGTAATTTTGGCGATGACAATTTCTTTGCCCGCGCGCAGACCGCGGAGGCTTGCGCATGAACGAGTCATCCTTACGCCAACAGATGGTCTCTATCGCTCGCTCTTTCTTTAATCGCGGCTATGCAACCGGTTCGGCTGGCAATCTTTCCGTCCAGCTTGCTGACGGCACGATTCTGGCCACCCCGACAGGCTCCTGTCTTGGCGAGCTTAACGCCGAAGAATTGTCGCACGTGACTCTGAGCGGTGAATTGCTCTCGGGTTTAAAACCCTCAAAAGAGGTGAGTTTTCATCTCGCGCTGTACCGCAACAATCCGCAGTGTCGCGCCGTCGTCCATCTGCATTGCCATTACCTGACGGCCCTATCCTGCCTGCAGGACCTGGACCCGGCTAATACCCTGCCGGCCTGTACACCGTATGTGGTCATGCGGGTCGGCGAAATACCGCTGGTCCCCTATTTCCGCCCTGGCGATCCGCAGATTGGCCAATGGCTCGGCGAACGCGCCGCGAAGCATAAGGCTTTTTTGCTGGCTAATCATGGCCCGGTGGTGGTGGGCAAATCGCTACGCGATGCCGCCGACAATCTGGAAGAGATGGAAGCGTCCGCCCGCCTGTTCTTCACGTTGAAAAACAGCCCGGTGAACTATCTCGATCATCAACAAATGACTGTGCTTCGAGGAATGCAATAATGTTGAAACTTGCTGCCAATTTATCGATGTTATTCGGCGAAAATCCGCCTCTGGAGCGCTTCTCCCTGGCGGCCAGAGCCGGTTTTAATGCCGTTGAGATGTGGTTCCCTTACGAATATCCCGTAGAGACCGTCGCCCGCGAATTAGAGAAACATCACCTCAAGCTTATCGGCATTAATACTCCGGCAGGCAATACCGCACGCGGCGAATGGGGATTATCGGCTTTACCTGGCCGTGAAGAGGAAGCCCGCAAAGCCATTGATTTAGCCATTCACTATGCTGCGGCTCTGCAGTGCCCGGCGATACATGTTATGGCGGGCGTCACCGAAGGGTTCGATCGGCAGCACTGTGCGGACACGTTTATTGACAACGTACGCTACGCGGCGGATCTGGCCAAACCGCATAACATCACCATTTTGCTTGAAGGTTTATCGCCCGCCACCCGTCCGGGTTATTTATTTTCCAGCCAATATCAGGCGATGGAATATATTCGCCAGGCGGACCGCGACAATATTCGACTGCAGCTTGATATTTTCCATGCCCAGCAGGTCGATGGCAATCTAACGTATTTATTGAAAAACTATAAAGAGTATATCGGCCATATTCAGATTGCGTCGGTACCGGCGCGCCAGGAACCGATTGACGGCGAAGTGGATTATCAATGGATTTTCGCCGTACTCGAGCAGGAAAAATATGATGGTTACGTCGCCGCGGAATATAGTCCTCGCGCCGGAACGCAAGCCGGACTGGATTGGGCGCAAGTCTGGTTAAATAACTAAAACCTACATAATATCAATGCCTCAGTGAGCACCGGTGCGCGCTCATTTTTCGGAGATAGAACTATGTCAAACCACTCTGCGTTGAGCCTGGAGGGCGTTGCGCCTGCCATAAATGAAGAGTTAGTGTGGAAGAAAGTCGTCCGCCGCACGCTGCCCTTATTAATGATTTGCTATATTCTGGCCTATCTTGACCGGATCAACGTCAGTATCGCTAAATTACAAATGTCGAGCGATCTGGCATTTTCCGACACCGTTTACGGTATCGGTGCGGGAATATTTTTCATCGGTTTTTTCTTTTTTGAAATTCCCAGTAATATGATCCTTCATCGCTTTGGCGCCAGACGTTTACTTGGCGGTTTACTTATTTCCTGGGCGCTCATTGCGCCGCTGACGGCATTTGTGCGCACGCCGCTGGAGTTTTATACCGTGCGCTTCTTTTTAGGCGTGGCGGAATCTGGCTTTTATCCCGGGGTAATTCTGTATCTTTCGTTCTGGTTCCCCAGCTATCGCCGCGGGCGGATGTTCGCCCTCTTTGCTACCGCCGTACCGCTTTCCGGGATCCTCGGCGCTCCGCTCTCCGGGTGGATTATGGGCCATTTTCATGAGTACGGCGGTCTCGCTGGCTGGAAGTGGTTGTACATTATTGAAGGCGCGCCATCTCTGCTCATTGGCGTGCTGGTGATATTTCTGCTGACCGACCGCATTGCGCAGGCGAAATGGCTGTCAGATGACGAAAAAGCGTTGCTCGAGGCGCGACTGCGCAGCGATGGCAGCCATAAGACCGAACAGCATGGTTCGATGCTGGCTGTTTTGAAGAATCCGAAGGTGTGGTTACTGACTTTTATCTATTTCTGCCTGATTGCCGGGTTCTATACCGTCAGTTTTTGGATGCCAACGCTGATTCATAACGCCGGTGAAGGCGATGTGCTGAAAGTCGGATTGTTAACCGCTATTCCTTATGCCGCAGCGATAGTCACCATGATTGCCGCTTCGCGCAGCGCCGATAAACGTAGAGAACGTCGCTGGCATCTCGCCGCCATCGCCGTCATGAGCGGCCTGGGGATGATTATTGCGGCGCTGTTCAGCCACGATCTGGTGATTGCGATGATCGGTTTAACAATTGGCGCAGCGGGCGGATTGAGCACCCTACCACTCTTCTGGAGCCTGCCGACGGCCTTTCTTGGCGGCACTTCCGCCGCGGTCGGTATCGCGGTAATCAACTCCTTTGGCAATCTCGCCGGCTTTGTCGCCCCGTGGATTATGGGCCTGCTCACCGATATGACCCATTCGACGCTAACCGGCACCTTAATCATCTCCGCGACGCTGTTTATCGGCGCTGCGGCGATATTCCGTATTCCTGCCCGTATGGTTAACCATTAATAATATTGAGAAAAACACCATGAATAATAAATTAACGATTGCCGTCACCGGCGCCGCCGGATTTCTTGGCTCCCAACTGGTCAAGGCGTTACTCCAGCGTGGCTCATTGACCGGCCCGCAGGGTGAAACGCAGGAAATCGGTAGACTGATCGCTATCGACCGCGTGGCGTTACAGGGGATTGACGATAGTCGTTTACAGGTATTAACCGGCGACATCAGCGATAGCGAATGGTTACGTAGCGCGATTCCCACTCAGGTCGATAGCGTCTTTCATTTAGCCGCCGTCGTTTCAAGCCAGGCGGAACAGGACTTCGAGCTGGGGATGAAAATCAACGTTGATGCCTTCCGCCAACTGCTGGAGCACCTGCGTCAGTTGCCGCAGAGCGTCAAACTGGTGACCACCAGTTCGGTGGCGGTATTCGGCGGCGACTTGCCGGAAAAAGTGAGCGATTCACAAGTATGGTTGCCGCAGAGTTCTTACGGCACGCAAAAAGCCATTTGCGATCTGTTACTGGCGGATTACAGCCGTCGCGGTTGGCTTAATGGCAGAAGCCTGCGCATGCCCACCATCGTCGTGCGCCCGGGGAGGCCCAATCAGGCGGCATCGAGTTTTGCCAGCGGTATTATCCGCGAGCCACTTAATGGGGAATCCGCCGTTTGCCCGGTCGCGGCGGATACCCGTCTATGGCTATTGTCGCCCCGTAACGCGATTAAGGCTTTAATTCACGGGCATGAACTGGCTGAAGCACAGTTGACGGACGGTCGGGTGATTAATCTCTGCGGGCTGTCGGTCAGCGTCGAACAGATGATCGCGGCGTTGCGCCAGGTTGCCGGCAGTGAAGTCGCGCAGCGTATCACCTTCACGCACAATGCCGCCATTGAACGCATTGTCAATTCGTGGCCTGGCGATTTCGACACGCGCTATGCTCAACGTCTTGGGTTTATCGCCAACCACAGCTTCAGCGAAATGATCGAAGAGTATATGGCAGATTACCTCAAATAGGTTCGGTACCAGCGGCGCCCGACGGCGCCGCTGCATGTTACCAGGGGAAGTCGTGAACCAGCGAAAGATCCCAGGCGGTGGCCAGTAACGACAGAAACATAATCAGATTAACGGTAGTTTCGATTCGTTTTTCCATGCTGCTTCTCCTGTGTCGCACAGCTAGAGCTTCATCAGATACCGAACATAATCGTCCGCAGGGGTGAATTCATCATACAGTCGGCGTGCAGGATTATCGTGACGGGTGTGCCAGTACAGCCGCGACCATCCCTGAATTTTACCTTCAGCCTGCAGGGTTCGAATCAGCGTTCTCGCGACTCCCCGCCCGCGGGCTTTTGGTGCAACAAACAGGTCTTCCAGATAACAGACAGGCGTCGTTACCCAGGTGCCTTCGTGAAGTACGCAGATAGCAAACCCCAGCACCTCGCCCTCAACCACGGCTACCCGACCGATCACCGGAGACTGCGGATCCAGCAGACGTCGCCAGGTATGTTCGGTGACGGTTTCCGGCTGCGGGCTATTATAGAACTGCGTGTACCCCTCCCATAACACTCGCCAGGCGCTGTAATCCCGGTCAGTAGGTTCACGTATGTCTATATTCATTGATGGGATCTCCGCACGCTAAACATCATCGTTAAGTCATTATTTTGCTTTCTGAAAATGACTTCAAGCGCCGAGTGCACATTTCATCCCTTTCCCCGCTGCGAAGCGATGTCGGTACGATGTTACTGCAACGGTTTACTGCTAACAACAACCAGAATGTTGTAACTAATGAAAGAGATTAACCCGGCAGCATGCCGGGTCATTGCAGAGGAGCGTTTAGCACAGCGGTTTTACGGCGCTGCGCATGCCGTCACGTAAGATAGCATCCAGATTAGCCGTTACCTGCGCCGTCAGTCCTGGCACCTGCGTCAGATCCTGCTGCCAGTGCGATTCTACCGACAACACCGACGTTACCAGATCCTGCGTTGAAAGCTGGCCATCGCGATGCTGCGCCCACAGCGTCTGAAAGCGTGCGATCCATTCCGCGTCGTCCTGAACCGGGTAGACTTCACCGTTACGCTCGCCGCGGTAGAAGGCGATCAATGCCGCCAGCGCGAAAGTCAGGCGCGCTGGGAGCTTACCGCTCTGCTTCTGCCCTGCCAGCAGCTGCGGCAGGATACGTGTACGGAACTTGGTCATGCCATTGAGGGCGATGGATAACAGCTGGTGTTTGATATAGGGGTTGCGGAAGCGTCCTGTTACCGCGCTGGCGAATGATTCCAGCTCATCGCGCGGCAGATCGAGAACCGGGATAATCTCCTGATATATCGCTTTTTCGACAAATGAGCAGACTTCCGCGTCGTTCATCGCTTCACCGACAGTATCCAAGCCCGCCTGCCAGGCTACAGGCACCAGCGCGGTATGCGCGCCGTTAAGAATCGCTACCTTCCGTTCTTTATAGGGTTTGATATCGTCAACAATCAGCACATTGAGCGGTAATTTATCGAGGCGCAATTCGGCGGCCAGCGATTTCGGCCCCTGGATCACGAACAGGTAAAAGTGCTCGGCGGTATCAAGAAAGGCGTCTTTATAGCCAAGCTGCGTTTCAATCTGCTCCGCTTCATCGCGCGGATAGCCGGTAACGATGCGGTCCACCAGCGTCGAACAGAAGGTGTTCGCCTCTACAAGCCAGGCGGCAAAGGATTCCGGCAGCGACCATTCACGCGCATAGCGCAGCACCAGTTCACGCAGCGCCTCGCCGTTATAATCGATGAGCTCACAAGGGATGATGACCCAGCCTTTATCAGCGGCGCCGGCAAAATGGCTGAAACGCTCATATAGCAGCCGGGTCAGTTTCGCCGGATAACTTACCGCCGGGGCATCGTCAAAACGGTCCCCGGCATGGTAGCTGATACCGGCCTCGGTGGTGTTGGAGAAGATAAAGCGAATATCCGGATTGTGCGCCAGGCGCAGAAATTCGTCATAGTCGGCGTAGGCGCTAATTTCGCGGTTTACCGAACGAATAAGACGCGCATCGCTGACTGCTTCGCCCTTTTCATTCAGTCCGCGAATAATCGTGGTATAGAGGCCGTCCTGAGTGCTCAGCGACGGCGGGAAATCGCTGGCGATGGGTCGGACGATGACCACGCCAGCATTCAGGTCAGTATGCTCGTTAAGCAGGTCAATTTGCCAGTCAACAAACGCCCGCAGGAAGTTACCTTCGCCAAACTGGATGATACGTTCAGGGTACTGCGCGCCGGGGAAATCACGACGGTTTAAGGTTTTCACAATGGGTTCCCTCTTAGAGTAGTCATACAACCTGAGTAATTGGTCCAATAAGTTATCAGGTTTTATGCTTCGCAAAACCCCGTTTTGATCAAACCTCTTCGCATTATTCTGTCGTCGGGAGGATCTTATAGAACAGCGAGGTACCCGACATTTCCCCGTCAGGCATTAAGGCAAACTGCGGAATTTCTCCCGCTTTTTGCCAGCCGCACTGCTGATAGAAGCTCTCCGCGCCGCTGCCGGTGGCGGTATCCAGCACCAGCACGGTTTTCCCGTGCGCCAGTGCAATAGCCTCAAGCTCGCTCATCAGTAACCCGGCGATCCCCTGCCGGCGCGCATTTTGGTGAACCAAAAGCTTGGCGACATCGGCGCGGTGCGGCTGGTTTTCCGGCTGGTCGATAATCAACTGGACGGTCCCCACTATCTGCCGTTGTTGGTTTTCGGCCGCCAGAACAATCCGCTCGCCGGCAGCGACGCTTTGCGCCATCCGCTGCCAGAAGCGCTCCCCGGTGTCCGGTGAAAACGGCTGCATAAAACTGACCGAAGCCCCGCCGTTCACGCAGCTGGCGAGGATTTCATTTAATTGCGGAAGGGATTCAAGAATAGATTCACGCGTCAGCGTGCGAAGTGAAATAGGTGTGGCCATGGGTTGCTCCCTGATAATGACCACATCACTATGTTTTTAACTAATATTTAACTCAAGCAAAAAGACCATTGGATTTTCTTATCACACGCCGTCAGGCAACGCCTGCACGCAAACACGATTGCGCCCGGCCTGCTTGGCGTTGACTAACAGGTCATCCGCTTCCATCAGCAGCTGATTAAACAGCTCGGCGATCCGTCCTTCACCAACTTCGCGGCACTGCAAGCCGAGACTCACCGTCAGGCGAATACGCTGCTGCCCCCAGGTGAACGTTTCCGACTCAATCCCCTGGCGAATTTTTTCCGCCAGCAGATGGGATTGTTGAGCATTATCGAGCAGCGCCGCAACGGCAAACTCTTCCCCGCCGATACGCGCCACCATTCCCTCTTCGCCCGCCAGCTCGCGCACGCGCTGGGCAAACTGGGTTAGCACGCAGTCACCGCATTCGTGGCCCCAGGTATCATTCACCCGTTTAAAACCATCGATGTCCAGCACCATCACCGAGAGCTGTTTATCCGGGTGCGGCGCCTGGCGTTTCAGCGCCTCGCCCAAACCGGAACGAGAGTAAACCCGGGTCTGAAAATCGAAGTCAGCGCGGAGCGCCAGCTGTTTGACCAGGTTGTTGATAGCCTCGACGCTGGTCGCCACGATCACCGGGCTAATCAGCATCGCCGCCATGCCGAGACGGGTTGAAAACAGCTGCCACGGCTGCGGACGCGCATCCGGCGACAGATGGATAAGCGAGTTTGCCACCAGCAGAATCTCAGTGATACCGGTAATAAACGTCAGCAGGCAGGTCAGCGGCAAGGGATAGCGAATCGCGCACCAGATCAGCGCCGGCAGCGGGAAAGTCAGGCTTCCGGCGCCGCCTACCGCCACGCCGAGCGCCATCGATAGCACCAGCGCTATCACCGGCAGTAGTTGGCTAAAGCGAAAGCGGCCCAGCACCGATGGCAGCGTCAGGGTCAGAATAAACGGCAGGATGAGGACCGCGGTCGAGAACTGCTCGCTAAACCAGTCCGCCAGTTGCGGAATAAAAGTCGCCCGTTCAACATCAACAGAGCCCAACGCGCCAACCGCTGCGCACACCAGCGCCGCCAGCAGGCAATAACAGAAAAGATTCAGAGCGTTAATTGGCCCCGGCATCGAATCGGCACGCCGCTTATCCCACAGCACCAGTTGCGCCAGAATGACGATGAAGACGATATTGGAGAAGTTAATCAGCAGCGACGCAAAACCCATGCCCCAACGGGAAGTCAGGCCGTCATAAACCAGCATCGCGGCAAAACAAATAGCGTAAAAATAGCTGCGATTTAGCCAGACGTAGCGTGCGAAAATACCTGCCATAACGGCATTGAGCGGCCAAAAGAACGAGAGCTCCTGCACCAGACGTAACATAGCGCCCATAAAGTGCAGCAGGATCGTCAGCGTGAATAACACCAGCGCATCGCGCACCGGTTGATCCTCGCGAAATAGCGTGAATGACCGAATCGACAGTGAAGACATTCAGTAATTATCCGTCTAATTGTTTCAGGCAATTATTATGTAAATAATTAGTTAGCGGATTATCATAGCATGAGAATATTTGTTAGGCATACTGCCATGCCTGAGCGTTATCGGTTAACGGTTGGTAATCGCGTTCATTTCCATCACCAGCCAGTGGTGAATCACCTGTACCACGTAACGCTGCTCCTCGCCGCTCAGTTCACGCCCGCGCGGGATCGCATGCCACTTTTCCAGACATCCGCGGCAGCAGGTCGCCGTAGCGTGCTGGGCGATAAATACCGGGTGCCCGCGCATCGGCGTCTGCTTACCGTCATTAGCAATCTGCGCCGGAGCCAGCCGTTTAGCGATAAAATCCGCCGCGTGGCTGTCGATAATCTCCGGCCCTTTATCATAACAATACTGCCGCTCTTTCACCCCAAGGTGGAAGCGAGAGCGGAACGTTGAACGCCCAAGCCGGGCGAACAGATTTTCCATTGCAGACATCAGAACACCGATCTTCCTAAACGTTGGGTGAGTTTTTCCAGTAAGGCGATCCCCGCCAGCGAGTTACCCGCTTCATCAAGTTCAGGACTCCACACTGCAATCGCCATCTCCTGCGGCACAATCGCCACAATGCCGCCGCCGACGCCGGATTTTGCCGGCAGCCCGACACGCCAGGCAAACTCGCCGGCGTTCTGGTACATGCCGCTGGTCATCATCAGCGCGTTAACCTGCCGTGACTGAATCGGCGCGATGACCGGGTTCGCCAGATGCGGGGCAATCCCCCGATCGGCGAGAAACAGGAAGGTCCGCGCTAGCTCAACGCAGCTCATCTCCAGCGAACAGTAGTGGAAATAGTTTTGTAGCACCGTGGCGACATCATTATGGAAATTGCCGAAGGATTTCATCAGCCAGGCGATGGCGGCGTTACGCGCGGAGTGTTCGAACTCGGAGCGCGCGACCACCGAATCATAGGCGATATCGTCCACCCCGCTCAGCCGACGCACGATCTCCAGCATTCTCTGACGCGGCGCGCTCAGGCGGCTTTGCAACATGTCGCAGACCACCAACGCCCCAGCGTTGATAAAAGGATTACGCGGTTTGCCCTGCTCGATCTCCAGCTGCAGTAAGGAGTTAAAGGGCTGGCCGGAGGGATCTTTACCGACGCGCTGCCAGATCTCCTCTTCCTGATAATGGTTCATCGCCACCACCAGACTGAGCACCTTCGAGATAGATTGAATCGAGAAACGTTCGTGGGCATCGCCGGCGCTATAGTGCTGGCCGTCAACCGTACAGATGGCGACGCCCAGTTTATTGCCGCTGACCCGCGCCAGGGCTGGAATGTAGTCCGCTACCTTGCCGCGCCCTATCAGCGGCCTGATTTCTGCCAGAACGGCATCCAGCATTGCATTATTAATAACCGTCGCCACACTCGGCTCCTTGCCCACCATCGAAATTCGGGTGGCGAGTATAGCAGAGCGCGACGACGGACGTCAGGCGCTAACGTCGATTAGCGGCGGTCTTTCCATACGGTTTGAATATTGCAGAACTCATGCAAACCGAAATGCGACAGTTCCCGACCAAAGCCGCTCTTCTTCACGCCGCCAAAAGCCACGCGAGCATCGCTGGCGCTATAGCCATTGATAAACACCCCGCCGCACTCCAGACCACGCGCAAAACGCTCCGCTTCCGCGTTGCTTGACGTAAAGACGGTTGCCGAAAGGCCAAACTCGCTATCGTTAGCCAGTTCAAGGGCATGGGCCGCGTCGCGGGCTTCGCTGATGGTAGCCACCGGGCCGAAAAGCTCCTGACGGAAACCGGTCATCTCCGGGGTCACGTTGGCCAGCACCGTTGGCGCGTAGTAGTTGCCGGCGCCGGCGATTTTCTCGCCGCCAAGCAATAACGTCGCCCCTTCCTTCAGCGTGGCTTCAACCTGTTGATGCAGTTCATCGCGCAAATCAAAACGCGCCATCGGGCCGATGTAATTTTGCTCGTCGCGCGGGTCGCCCATTTTCAGCGCCGCCACCGCGGCCACGAATTTTTTAGTAAAAGCGTCGGCGATACCCGCCTCAACGATAAAGCGTTTCGACGCCGCGCAGACCTGCCCACTATTCTGATAACGGCCGATGACGGCGGCTTTTACCGCTTCATCCAGATCGGCATCGTTGAGTACGATAAAGGGATCGGAACCACCGAGTTCCAGCACGCATTTTTTCAGCGCTGCGCCGGCCTGAGCGCCGATTGCCCGCCCGGCGCGTACGCTACCGGTCACCGTGACCGCCGCGATACGATCATCATTGATAATTTGCGAGACGCCTTCATTGGTGGCGTTGATCCAGCCAAAGACGCCAGCCGGCAGACCCGCTTTGGCAAACAGTTCGCCCAGCAGCTGCGCGCAGCCCATCACGTTCGGTGCGTGTTTCAGCAGATAACTATTCCCTGCCAACAGAATCGGTACCGCGCCGCGCAGAACCTGCCAGACCGGGAAGTTCCACGGCATCACCGCCAGAATCGGCCCCAGCGGCCGGTATTCAATCACCGCCTTATTATCTTCTACCTGGGTGGCTTCGGTCGCCAGCATCGCCGGGCCATGTTCGGCATACCAGTCGCAGAGATTAGCCGATTTGCTCACTTCGCCGCGCGCCTGGGCGATGGGCTTACCCATTTCAAGGCTGATCATTTGCGCCAGCTCTTCGCAGCGGGCGCGCATTGCGCCGCCGACTTTACGCAGCGCGGCGGCGCGATCGGCGACCGTTACCTGGCGCCACTGGCGAAAACCCTGTTGCGCCAGGGCAATGGCTGAATCCACTTGTTGTTCGGTTGACCACGGCAGAGACGACACGACTTCACCAGTGGTCGGGTTCACGGAAACCGCGTGGGTGGCAGATAAATTCATGGTTATTCTCTCTGTAGGGATTGCGAAGTGTGGATAGTGTGGCCTACTCTTCCTTTCATTGAAAATGAATAATATTAAGCAACACATTCACAAAAGAAGAATGCTATGGACCTTACCCAACTTGAGATGTTTAACGCCGTCGCCAGTACCGGCAGTATTACCCAGGCCGCGCAGAAGGTGCATCGCGTCCCGTCGAATCTGACCACCCGCATTCGCCAGTTGGAGGCCGACCTCGGCGTCGAGCTATTTATTCGCGAGAACCAACGGCTGCGTCTGTCGCCCGCCGGGCACAGTTTTTTACGCTACAGCCAGCAAATCCTGGCGTTAGTCGATGAAGCGCGGATGGTGGTCGCCGGCGATGAGCCGCAGGGGCTGTTTTCCCTCGGCTCGCTGGAAAGCACCGCTGCGGTGCGCATCCCCACCACGTTAGCCCTTTTCAACCAGCGTTACCCGAAGATCCACCTGGCGTTGTCCACCGGCCCTTCCGGCACCATGATTGACGGCGTACTGGAAGGCGCGCTCAGCGCGGCGTTTGTCGACGGTCCGCTGGTTCATCCTGGTCTGGAGGGGCTACCGGTGTTCCCGGAAGAGATGATGATCGTCGCCCCTTATGGCCATGCGCCGGTAACCCGCGCCAGCGAGGTCAACGGCGCGAATGTCTACGCATTTCGCGCCAACTGCTCCTACCGCCGTCATTTTGAGAGTTGGTTTCACGCCGACCGCGCGACGCCCGGAAGGATCCATGAGATGGAGTCCTACCACGGTATGTTAGCCTGCGTAATCGCCGGCGCTGGGCTGGCGCTGATCCCACGCAGTATGCTGGAGAGTATGCCAGGCCATCAGCAGGTTTCCGCCTGGCCGCTCGCCGAAGAGTGGCGCTGGCTGACGACCTGGCTTGTGTGGCGACGCGGCGCGAAGACGCGCCAGCTGGAGGCATTTATTGAATTGCTGAACGAGGACCGTCAGGCGGCAAGCGAGACATGATGGCCGGACGTTAATCGGCGATAATCAGCCGCGGCGAGAGTTCCTGGAGCGCATCACGGGTCTCCCCTGGCAAATGCGCATCGGTGATGATGTCCGTGAGTAAGTCGAGGTGCGCGATATTGAACAGCGACCAGGCGCCGTATTTCGAACTGTCGGCCAGCAGGATCCGCCGCCGGGCGTTGGCGATCAGATCGCGCTTCAGCGCCGCCTTCTCTTCCGTCGGCGCGGTAATGCCCTTTTGCAAATCCCAACCGTTACAGCTGACGAATGCCAGATCCGGCCACACATTCTGCAGCAAGCGTCGCCCATGCTCGCCAATACACGACTGGCTGCTGTCATCGATGCGCCCGCCGATAATCGTCACCTCAATCTGTTTGAATTCAGCCAGAAACAGCGCGATATGCAGATCGCTGGTGATGACCCGCAGCGGCAGATGCGTAATCTGTCGCGCCAGTTCAATCATGGTGGTACCGGCGTCCAGCACAATGGCATCGCCGGCCTTGATAAGCGACGCCGCCGCCCTGGCGATGGCGTATTTCTCCTGAGGGCTACGCTGCGCTTTTTCCAGCGTCGTCGGCTGTGTGGGAATAAATCGGTTGAGCGTCACGCCGCCGTGGGTACGGCTAATGACCCCTTCCTGATCGAGTTTAATCAGATCGCGACGGATGGTCGCCGGCGAGGCGTTAGTTACCGCAACCAGTTGGTCGACCGTTACCAGATTATGGCTTTTCAGGAAGTCCATAATCTGCTCTAACCGATTATATCCCTTCATGTTATTCCTGTGCGATTTGCATGGCGAGCTCAATGGAGGTTGCCATGCTCTCAGACTTCGCTTTACCTGTCCAGGCAATATCAAAGGCGGTGCCGTGGTCCGCGGAAGTGCGGATAAACGGCAACCCGGCGGTGATATTCACCCCATCATAAAATCCAAGCAGCTTGAGCGGAATATGCCCCTGATCGTGATACATCGCCACCACCATATCGTACATGCCTTCGTGGCACTGCATGAAGACGGTGTCCGGCGGGCACGGTCCGACAACATGGATACCCTGCGCCTCCATGGCGGCAACCGCTGGGGCGACGATACGGATTTCTTCATCGCCGAACAGACCGTTTTCACCGGCGTGCGGGTTCACTCCGGCTACCGCGATGCGCGGCTGCGAATACCCCACGCGGCGTAAAAAATCATCGGCAACCCGGATAACCGTCTCCACCCGCGACTGGCTTAGGGTATCGAGGAAACGCCGCAGCGCGATATGGGTGGTAACGTGGATCACCTTGAGCTTATCGGTGTACAGCACCATAGCGTAATCTTTGGTCTGCGTCAGATGAGCCAGCAGTTCGGTGTGTCCAGGGAAATGGTGCCCGGCCAGATGTAGCGCCTCTTTATTCAACGGCGCGGTGGCGATAGCTTTGACTTCGCCAGCCAGCGCCAGCGCGGTGGCGCGCTTGATGCAGCGATACGCCAAATCGCCGGCCTGAGCCTGGACTTCGCCGGGCCGCAGGGCCTGAGGGTCGCTTAACGGTTCATCAATCACGTTAATCGTCGCGGGTGAAAACTGCGCTTCACGCGGGTGTTCAATAATTCGCAACTCCGCACGCGGAGTAATGTTCAGCGCCAGGATTCGCCGCAGCGTCTGCGCGCAGCCCACGACCACCACCGGCGCACCGCTCAGTTCCCCTTCGCTCAGCGATTTAATAATAATTTCCGGACCAATGCCCGCCGGGTCGCCCATCGTTACCGCAATCATGTTAGACACTCAGTTTCTCCTCAATAAAATTCACGACATCCCGCAGCGTGGTCTCCGTACCGAATCCCCCTGCTTTGGTCATCACCGGACGCGGCCAGCGACTTCCGAGAAAATGGCCGTACGGCACGCATTGCGCCACCCGGCCGGTTATATGAAACCCCTGCGCGCCGAGCGCATGAGCGACGGCGATAGCGACATCGCCGCCGGACAGATAAAGCGCCCCGGGCGCACGTAACTCAACGGCAAGTTGGGTGACCTGCGCGAGATAAGCACAGATCCGTTCTCCCAGCGCAGCGCGGCTCACCCCGCGTTCACGGCACTGCGCCTCAATACCGTGCCGGGCAGCGCTGTCCGCACAGGTGCTAACCACGCAATGATGATTTGCCGCCAGCACCGCGGCGATTCGCCGGGCATCGGCCAGGGCGTCGCCGTTAAAGGCGCGGGCGGTATCAATCCCGATCCGCTCGACCCGCGGATGGCCGGCCAAAGCGGCGACCTGAGCCTGTGCTATTTCGCTCATGGACCCGACCACCGCCAGCAACGGCCCGGCCGCATCCCGGCGCAGATAGCGCGCCAGCGCCTCGCAGATCCCCGCAGAGCCCACCAGCAGCGTTTGCCGCGCGCGGCTGGCTACCGCGGCGATAACCTCATCCAGCTGCTCGTCTTCTTCGGCATCAATAATCAACACTCGTGGTTGGTCGCTCTCTTCCGCGAGGGCGGCTGCCAGCTGTCGCACGTCAAGCGAACGGCACGGCAGCTGGCTCTGCATGGCGAGCAATTGCCCAATATCGGCGCTAGTGACCGGGGTTTTGGGGTCGCTGGCGAATTCTGTTTCATTAAGCGCTACGCCGTGGACATAACAGCGCCCCCCGCGGGTTATACGCCCTGCCCCCGGAAAGGCAGGCGCGACGACAGCGGTTACGCAGCCCCGCGCACGCATCATCGCCTCCAGTTCCGCGCCGGGATTGCCGCGCAGGGTGGAGTCGATTTTCTTCACCTGCCAGACGGCGGCGAAATTTGCCGCATCACGGAGTACTGCGTTCACTTTCTCTGCAGCCTGCGCCCAGGAAAGCGCCCGACTATCGCTATTGAGGACCAACGCCCGGGTGGTGGACTGATGGCCGGCGTTAAAGGCCACCTCAACCGCCAGGCCCGCTTCCGCCAGACTGACACCAGCATCATTGGCCCCGGTAAAGTCATCTGCCAGCACCAGAACAGGGTTTTCGCCGCAGCTCATTCTCTTTCCTTCATCGCTTATTTGAATCGTTAATGATTATATTCAATCATATTTGATTAAATGTGAGCAAGCTCAAGTTATTAAACGTCCGTATAAATTATAACTTTTGCTCATTGAAATGAGTGAACACTAAGCATTTTGATTGAATTCAATCATAACAATAGAGGAGTAAGACGTGGCGACGATTAACAGCACGATTATCAGCGGCGCGGGCGCCATATCAGCCCTGAAGCCAGTGCTGGCAGGTAAAAAGCGCATTTTATTGGTCACCGATGCGAACGTCGGTAAGTTGGCAGCGACCAAACAGATCCAACACCTGATGGGCGAGAATAACGTTGAGGTGAGGACCGTGGATTCCGTACCGGCAGAGCCCAGCCAACATGACGTGGCGCAAATTGTTGCCCAACTCGCGGGAGCGCAACCGGAGATGGTCGTCGGTATCGGCGGCGGCAGCGTCCTCGACGTGGCGAAGCTGCTCTCAGTATTACTTCATCCCGCCTCCCCTGCGCTCAACGCGCTGATCGACGGCGAGAAACCGCGTCTGCGTCTGGCATCGCTGCTGATACCCGCCACCGCAGGCACCGGCTCGGAAGCGACACCAAACGCCATCCTGGCTATTCCCGAGCGTAATACCAAAGTGGGGATTATCTCCCCGCTACTGCTGCCGGATTTCGTGGCTCTGTTGCCGGAACTAACCACCAGTATGCCTGCGGCCATTGCCGCCTCCACCGGCATCGATGCGCTGTGTCATCTACTGGAGTGCTTTACTTCAACCGTCGCGAACCCGGTGAGCGATAACGCCGCCTTAATCGGCCTGCATAAGCTGGTGCGGCATATTGAGCGTTCCGTGACCCACCCGCAGGATCTTACGGCGAAACTGGAGATGCTGTGGGCCTCGTACTATGGCGGCGTGGCTATCAATCATGCCGGCACGCATCTGGTGCACGCGCTCTCCTACCCGCTTGGCGGCACCTGGCATCTGCCGCACGGCGTCGCGAACGCCATTCTGCTGGCCCCCTGTATGCAGGTCGTACGCCCGCACGCGGTGGATAAATTCGCTCAGGTCTGGGATCTGATCCCGGACGCCGATCTGACCTTGAATAACGAAGAGAAATCTCATGCGCTGGTCCGCTGGCTGGCGCAACTGGTGAAACGCCTGGCGCTGCCGGACAACCTCGCCGCGCTGGGTGTACCACCAGAGAGTATTGAAACGCTAAGCGCCGCGGCGCTGGAAGTAAAACGATTAATGAATAATGCCCCATGCAGCGTGAACCAGGACGAAGTCCAGGCGATTTACCAGACGCTGTTTCCACAGTCATCTCATCAGGGAGAAGAGAAATAAATGCATCATTCCATTCGCGGCGTGTTAACCGCCATTGTTACCCCCTTTACCGCCAGCGGTGAACTTAATTTGACGGCGCTGCGCCAACAGGTAGAACGACAGCTGGCCGCCGGTAATGGCATTTTTTGCGGCGGAACCAACGGCGAGTTTTTCGTCCTCAATGAAGCGGAAAAAATAGCTATTGCCGAAACCTGCGTCGAGGCGGTTGCCGGACGCGCGCCGGTGGTGGCGCATATTGGCGAAGTGTCGACGCGGGAAACCATTCGTCTTGGCCAGCAGGTAGCAAAGTCAGGCGTCGACGCGGTGTCGGTCATCACCCCGTGGTTCGTGCCGCTAAAACAAGATGAGCTGGTAAGCCACTACACGGCGATCGCCGATGCGCTAAGCGTACCGGTATTCCTCTATAACATCCCGGCGCGCACCGGTAACACCATTGAACCGCAAACCGCACGTCAGCTGGCTGCGCATGGCAACATCATTGGCATCAAAGATAGCGCCGGTAGTTATGAGAGTCTTAAGGGCTTTCTTGATGCGGTGAAAGATATCGACGGTTTTAATGTTCTGAACGGGCCGGATTCGCTGATTCATCAGGGTTTCGTTGACGGTTGTTCAGCGTGCATTTCCGGGTTGGCTAACGTTGCGCCACGAGAGATTAACGCGATTTGGTCAACCTTCCAGGCAGGCGATATTGAAGCCTCCAGGCTGGCGCAGGAAAACGTCACCGGCCTGCGTACCGATCTCTACAAAGTCGCCTTTTCCCCCGCCGCGGTGAAAAAAGCATTGCAGCTGATGGGCCATGAGGTCGGCGATAGCCGCTACGCGGTGCAGTTTAGCGCATCTCAACAGCAGCAAATACGTGGAATCATCGCGCAGTATCTTAATTAAGCGCTGCGCTTCTTCAACAAAATAGACCGGGCACCTGCGTGCCCAGGATTCGTACGCCCAAAGAGAGGCTAAGATGAATCATTTTACCACTGAAGATACCTTTATTATTGTTGGCATTGTCATCGCCTATATCTTATTTACCACCTGGCTGACGTTCCGTATTAGAAGTAAAAACTCCGGGGATTTTATGGAGGGCTCGCGCGCGATGCCGGCCTTTATTGTCGGTATCCTGCTGATGTCGGAATATATCGGCGCCAAGTCCACTATCGGAACCGCACAGGCCGCCTTTGAGAGCGGGATTGCCGCCTCCTGGTCAGTGTTGGGCGCCGCCATTGGCTTTCCGTTGTTTGGCCTGATACTGGTTAAGCGCATCTATAACACTGGCAAAATTACTATTTCCGGGGCGATTGCCGAGAAATACGGCACCAGCACCAAGAATATTATTTCCATTATTATGATTTACGCCCTGTTGCTGGTGAACGTCGGTAACTACGTCAGCGGCGCGGCGGCCATTTCTACGGTCTTAAAAATCAATTTACCCCTCGCGGCGTTTATTACCGCCATTGTTAGTACTTTCTATTTTGCCTTTGGCGGTATGAAAGGCGTGGCCTGGGTCACCATGCTGCACAGCGCATTAAAATATGCCGGTCTACTCATTATTATGGGCTTCGCGCTGGCAAAAACCGGCGGTTTCACGCCGATGATTGAGAAGATGCCTGATTACTACTGGACCTGGGATGGCAATTTTGGCGCCGGCACGATCTGCGCCTGGCTTATCGGCACCATCGGCTCCATCTTCTGTACTCAGTTTGTCATTCAGGCTATCAGCTCGACAAAAAACGTAAAATCGGCGAAACGCTCTACCTGGATTGCCTTTTTCTTCTGCCTGCCTATCGCCTTCGCGATCGCCATTATCGGCGTGGCGGCGAAGTTTTTACACCCGGAAATCAATAGCCTGTACGCCCTGCCGGTGTTTCTGCAAGATATGAACCCGTGGCTTGCCGGGTTAGTGACAACGTCACTTGTTGCTTCAATTTTCGTTAGCGTCAGTACCGTTGCCCTGGCGATTGCCTCGCTGGTGGTAAAAGATTTTTACGTGCCGTGGCGCAATCCAACGCCGGAGCAGGAGTTTAAAGCCACCCGTTGGGCCTCGCTGATCATCGGTTTTCTGCCGCTTATTTTTGTGCTGCTGGTACCGGAAGTGCTGAAGCTCTCCTTCTTTACCCGCGCCATCAGGCTCTCTATCACCGTCGTCGCGGTCATCGCCTTCTATGTGCCGTTCTTTAAGAGCGCCCGCGGCGCGAACGCTGGCCTCATCGGCGCCTGCGTGGTGACTTCGGCGTGGTATTTGCTCGGCGATCCGTTCGGCATCAATAACATGTACATCGCGCTGATCACCCCGGCCCTGATTATGGTGATCGACCGCCTAATCCCCAATAAAGCGCAACAATCATCCCCGGCCCCCATTGAACAACGTGGAGTGTAAAAATGACCACCACCCCAACTTTTGACGGCGTAATTCGCCAACACCAACAGGATCCTCATCTGGCATGGGCAATGTTGCCCTCCGGCTGCCCGCAAAACCATGCCGCCAATCTTTTGCCGCTGCCCGATGGCACACTGCTGTGCGTATGGTTCGGGGGTTCACAGGAAGGAAAAGCGGATATTTCAGTCTGGGGGGCGCGTTTAGCGCCGGGCGCCACAACGTGGAGCGAAGCAGTAAAGTTATCCGACGATCCGCAGCGTTCGGAACAGAACCCGGTGCTGTTTCAGGCTCCAGATGGCGTGCTGTGGCTGTTATGGACCGCGCAGCACGCCGGCAATCAGGACACCGCTATTGTGCGTTATCGCCAGTCGCGCGATGGAGGAAAGCACTGGGGCGCAATCGCCACCCTGCTCGATGAACCCGGCACCTTTATTCGGCAACCCATCAGCGTGATGCCCAACGGCAACTGGTTGCTGCCGGTTTTCTATTGTCGTACCCGTCCGGGAGAGAAATGGGTCGGTAACGATGATGTGAGTGCGGTAAAAATCTCAGCCGATGGCGGCAAGAGCTGGCGCGACGTGGCGGTACCGCAGAGCCTCGGCTGCGTGCATATGAATATCACCCTGCTGGCCGATGGCTCGCTGGTCGCCTTCTTCCGCAGCCGCTGGGCCGATCATATCTGGTACAGCCGGTCGACAGATTTTGGCGAAAGCTGGTCAGCGCCGATCCCCACCACGCTGCCAAACAATAACTCGTCCATTCAGGTTACCACGTTGAGCAACGGCGATCTGGCACTGGTGTTCAATAACATGAGCGCAGCAGGCGCCAGCGAGCGTCGGGCATCGTTATACGATGAAATAGAAGATGATGACGGTCGTAAAGAGCCTGAACGCACTGGCAAAACCGCCTTCTGGGGCGCGCCGCGTGCGCCAATGACCGTGGCGATTTCCGCTGACGGCGGTAAAAGCTGGCCATGGATGCGCAACCTTGATGAGGGCGACGGCTACTGTATGACCAACAATTCCGAACAAAAACTGAACCGCGAATTCTCCTACCCCAGTATTAAACAGGGTGAAGACGGTAATTTACACATTGCCTATACCTGGTACCGACAGGCCATCAAGTATATCCGCGTATCGCCGCAGTGGGTGAAAGGAGAAATCGCATGATCATCGGTAATCTGAACGCCCTGCCTCAGGCGGGGTTGCCACTGGCGTTACGGCAAATCCTCAGCCGTCCTGAATGTTCTCTTGCCGCCCTGGCAGCCTGTGAAGATGGTCGCTTTCAGCCTGCTGATCGCGACTGGTACTGCACCATCGGCACCGCGCAAACCCAGGCGGCAGAACAGCGACATACCGAATACCACCACCAGTGGGCCGATATTCAGGTCATTTTAAGCGGAAAGGAGACTATTCATGCCGGTACGCTGTACAGCGGCCAACCCGACGATGAACAACGCAAACCAGATCTCTTTATCAGCAAGCATACGCCGCAAAGCGTCACGCTGCATTTGCATGCCGGCGACTTCGCGGTCTTTCTGCCCGGCGAACCACACCAGGCGCTATGCGCCTTTGCAACACCCGCCCCGGTGAGGAAAGCGGTGTTTAAAGTACCGCGCAGCATGCTGGAGGCGCCATGAAGCAGGCACTGGTCACAGGCGCCAGCTCGGGGATCGGCGCCGCGATTGTGGGGCAACTGCTGGCCGAGGGCTGGCAGGTGCTCGGGCTAAGCCGCTCCGCGCCGCCATTCGCTCATGAAGCCTTCAGACATCTGGCAGTCGATGTGAGCGACCGCCAGGCGCTGGTTGATGCTCTGTCGTCGGTACCGACGCCGCAGGCGATTATCCATGCCGCTGGTATGATGGCGGCGGCGCCGCTAGGAGAACTTGACGCACTGCGTGGCGAGACGTTGTGGCGTCTACATGTAGATGCGGCGCAGACCTTAGCCAACCGCTTTGCGCCCGTTATGAGCCGCGGCGGTCGGATTATCCTTTTGGGTAGCCGAACCTCTCGCGGAGCGGCAGGCCGTTCTCAGTATACGGCAACCAAAGCGGCGCTGGTGGCGCTGGCGAGAAGCTGGGCGGCGGAACTTGCCGCGGCGGGCATTACCGTTAACGTGGTCGCCCCCGGCGCCACCGATACGCCAATGCTGCGCCAGCCAGGGCGGGAGAGTTCGCCGCCGAAGACGCCGCCGCTCGGTAGATTGATTAAGCCACAGGAAGTGGTGTCGCTGGTGAGCTGGCTTCTTAGCGAAGAGGCCGCGGCCATGACCGGACAAGAGCTGGTAATGTGCGGCGGCGCCTCGCTTAGTTAGGATTGCCCGGCTAAGCGCTGCGTCAGCCGGGGAAACTATCGTTAACTTTCGCGCAAATAGACCGTGCCGCGCAGATAGGTGGTCGCCTGGCCGCTAATCAATACGCGGTCATCGCGCCACTGGCAGCGCAGCTCTCCGCTGCGCGCCGACACCTGGCGCGCCAGCAGGTCTGTTTTATTGAGCTTCGCTCCCCAGTAGGGGATCAACATACTGTGGGTTGAACCGGTTACCGGATCCTCCGGCACCCCATCACCGGGACAGAAAAAGCGGCTGACAAAATCGTACTCCTCGTCGGCGGCGCTGATGCAAATCCGCTTATCCAGCGTCTCCAGCAGCGCCATATTCGGACGTACCGCTTCAACCTGCGCCCGGTCGCGTAGCACCACCAGGTAATCACGCCCTTCCCGCACCTCCAGCGCATCATCGATACCCAACCCGGCGAACAGTGCCGGCGGTACGTCATGCACCGGCGTCGTTTGCCAGGCTGGGAAATCCAGCGTCAGCCAATCGCCGCTGCGCGTCACCCGCAGTTCACCGACAAAACGGGTGCTGAATACGATGGTTGCCGAAGGGTGATCGAGATATTCAAAAATCACGTGCGATGCTGCGAGGGTGGCGTGACCGCAGAGATTAATCTCATCAAGGGTCGTGAACCAGCGCAGCTCATAGCCGCTGTCGGTACGAACAAAAAACGCCGTTTCGGATTGATTATGCTGCTGCGCCATTTTTAAAAGCGTTTCATCAGGCAGCCATTCGCTGAGCGGGCACACCGCCGCGGCGTTGCCGCCAAAATTGCGATCGCTGAAGGCATCGACCAGGTAAAAACTAATTTCTTTCATCGTGCTCCCCTTTTTTATCGTCTATCAACATGACACAGAAAGCGCGGGTGCACACTATTAGCTGAAAAATTAAGTTGTTAGCAGGCACAGGTGTCAGCATAAAATGAGACACAGATCACAAAGTGATTGTAATTTCAGCAGCATTCGTTTTAAGATCGCCTTCTCTTCTTCTCATTACTACCAGCCCGGAATTTATGCTTACAAATACGGTCTCACGCAAAGTCGCGTGGCTGCGGGTCGTCACGCTGGCAATTGCCGCCTTTATCTTTAATACCACGGAATTTGCTCCGGTCGGTTTGCTGTCTGATATCGCCGACAGCTTCGGCATGGAAACGGCCCAGGTCGGGATCATGCTGACCATTTATGCCTGGGTAGTGGCATTGATGTCGCTGCCGTTCATGCTGCTGACAAGCCAAATGGAGCGCCGTCGCCTGCTCATTGGCCTGTTCGTGTTATTTATCGCCAGCCACGTCTTGTCGTTTTTCGCGTGGAACTTCACGGTGCTGGTAGTAAGCCGCATTGGTATCGCCTTCGCCCATGCGGTGTTCTGGTCGATCACCTCGGCGCTGGCTATCCGTATGGCCCCGCCCGGCAAGCGCGCCCAGGCGCTAAGCCTAATCGCCACCGGTACCGCGCTGGCCATGGTGTTCGGCATCCCTATTGGCCGTATCGTCGGGCAATATTTCGGCTGGCGCACCACTTTCCTGGCCATTGGTCTTGGCGCTTTAGCGACGCTGGTGTGCCTGGCGAAACTATTGCCGGCGCTGCCAAGCGAACATTCCGGTTCGCTGAAGAGCCTGCCGGTGCTGTTCCGCCGCCCGGCGCTGCTCGGCATTTATCTGCTGACGGTTATCGTGGTGACCGCGCACTACACGGCATACAGCTATATTGAACCCTTCGTTCAAACCGTCGCTGGCCTTAGCGGTAACTTCGCCACCCTACTGCTGTTAGTGCTCGGCGGCGCAGGTATTATCGGCAGTATTGTCTTCGGCAAGCTGGGCAATCAACATGCTTCAGGGCTGATTACCACCGCTATCGGCCTGTTGCTAATATGCCTGCTGTTACTGCTACCCGCCTCACGGAACGCCAACCAGCTGATGCTGCTCAGCGTGTTTTGGGGGATCGCGATAATGGTCATCGGCCTCGGCATGCAGGTGAAAGTGCTGGCACTGGCTTCGGATGCTACCGATGTCGCGATGTCGCTGTTTTCGGGTATTTTCAATATTGGTATTGGCGCCGGCGCGCTGGTCGGCAGTCAGGTGAGTACGCAGCTGTCGATGTCGGCGATAGGCTACGTTGGCGCAGTGCCGGCGCTGGTGGCGCTGGTCTGGGCAGTGATGATTTTTCGCCGCTGGCCAACGCCGCTTGATGAACAGCAAGCGCATCACTCATGATAACGACGCGGGCGGTCAATGCCGCCCGCGGCGCCGACATCCTATCCCCAAAAGGCCCGAAACAGACACGTCGCCGGGCCTTTCAGAAAGTTATCGCGATCAGGCGTGATAGTTGGTGATAATCTCCAGCACGCCGTTAATGATGAACTGAACCCCCATACAGACCAGCAGGAAACCCATCAGGCGGGAAATCGCTTCTATGCCGCCTTTCCCCACCAGCCGCATGATTGCCCCGGAACTTCGCAGGCAGCCCCACAGAATGACCCCCACCAGCGCGAAGATAATCGGCGGCGCCGCCAATACTACCCAATCAGGGAAATCGACGCCGTGCTTCACCGTCGAAGCGGAGCTGATAATCATCGCAATGGTGCCCGGCCCGGCGGTGCTGGGCATCGCCAACGGCACGAAGGCGATATTCGCCGTGGGTTCATCCTGCAGTTCTTCCGATTTGATCTTCGCTTCCATCGAATCATGGGCTTTCTGCTGCGGAAACAGCATACGAAAACCGATAAAAGCCACGATCAGCCCGCCGGCGATACGCAGACCGGGAATGGAAATACCGAAGGTATTCATGACCACCTGGCCGGCATACCACGCCACCATCAGGATCGCGAAGACATACACCGATGCCATCAACGATTGCCGGTTACGCTCGGCGTTGTTCATATTGCCCGCCAGGCCGAGGAACAGCGCCACGGTGGTGAGCGGGTTCGCCAGCGGTAAAATCACCGCCAGACCGATCCCTATTGCTTTAAAGAGTTCCAGCATAGTGAGTCAACATCCCGTTAAGTATCATTTTTTCAGTACAGTTTCACCCCGTGAGTATATCGACAGCAGCAGCGCAGATGCCACACCCCATGAAAAAATCACGCTTATAAAAAATAACAAGCGTTAGTAAAATGGAAAAAAGTGACCACCATCAAATTATCGTTCTTTAGCAAATCGTGGCATCGGCGAATTCATAATGTTGACTTATGATTGCCACGGCAATAATATCCATCGCAACTAAATAATTGCCTGGGCAACTATCATGGAAAACACCAACAATCTGTTCAACGAGATGATCCCTCTCGGCCGATTGATCCAGATGGTTAACCAGAAAAAAGATCGACTGCTCAACGACTACCTTTCACCCATGGATATCACCGCTACCCAATTTCGGGTGCTCTGTTCCATTCGCTGCGAGGTATGTACGACACCCGTTGAGCTGAAGACCGTTCTGTCGGTCGATCCAGGCGCAATGACGCGCATGCTCGACAGACTCGTCTGCAAAGGCTGGATAGAACGGTTGCCCAACCCCAATGACAAGCGCGGTATTCTGGTGCAACTGACTCCAGAAGGCGCAGCCCTTTGTGAGCACTGTCATCAGGTTGTGGGTCAAAAATTGCACCAGGAACTAACAAAAAATCTAACGGCAGACGAAGTGGTCATGCTTGAGCAACTGCTCAAGAAAGTCCTGCCGTAATAAGAAGAGGTAAGATGATGTCCAGACGCAATAACGACGCCATCACTATCCATAGTATTTTGTCGTGGATCGAAGAGAACCTGGAATCTCCATTGTCGCTGGAGAAAGTTTCGGAGCGCTCAGGTTACTCCAAATGGCACCTGCAAAGAATGTTCAAGAAAGAGACCGGCCACTCGCTGGGCCAGTACATCCGCAGTCGTAAGCTGACGGAGATTGCGCAAAAACTCAAGCAGAGCAACGAGCCAATTTTGTATCTGGCTGAACGTTACGGTTTTGAATCGCAACAGACGCTGACGCGAACGTTTAAAAACTACTTCGATGTTCCGCCGCACAAATATCGCATCACCAACGTTCCGGGAGAATCCCGCTACCTGATGCCACTAAATAATTATTGTTGTTAATCGCCTGCATAAAGACGTATCGAGGAAATCATGAAATTATTCGCTACCGCCGCCATCGTGCTAATGGCGCTGGCTGCAAGCCAGAGTTACGCGGAGCAAACCACCACTCCGGTTCGCCACAATAACCGGGATGCGATGATTATTCCTTCGGAACATAACGACTCGCCGTTTGATTTTAATCACATGGCTGCCGGCAATGATAAATCGGATGAGCTGGGCGTACCGTATTACAACTAATGCTCCACTTGTTCTGATATCTCCTGGGCCCCGCTAACGCGGGGCTTTTTTATCCCGCGCCGCGCCCGGGCGCACCAGCCGCAGACCAAACACGTTAATGTAGAGCCCGCCCATAATCAGCGCCGCCCCCAACAGCTGCAGGCCATTGAGCCGTTCACCGAGTAGCAGAGCCGCGCTGGCCATCCCGACCACCGGCACCAACAGCGACAACGGCGCCACCCGCCAGGTTTCATAACGTCCCAGCAGCACTCCCCAGATACCGTAACCAACAATAGTGGCGACAAACGCCAGATACATGAGCGATAGCACGGTCGTGGCGTCGATATTCACCAGGCTCTCCGCCATCGCCTGCGGCCCATCAACAATACCCGACGCCAGCATAAACGGTAAAACCGGAATCAACGCGCTCCACACCACCAGCGACATAATCGGCGGCCTGTGCTGCTGAGACATAATCTTCTTGTTGAAAATGTTACCGCAGGCCCAGCTAAACGCCGCCGCCAGAGTCAGCATAAAACCGACCAGCGGCACGTGCTGGCCACCGAGGCTGGCCTCAACCAGTACCAGGACGCCAAAAATCGCCAGCGCGATACCGGCAACCTGCTTTCCCTGTAACCGCTCGCCAAAGACAAAAGCGCCCAGCACGATTGTGAAAAAGGCCTGCGCCTGCAGCACCAGAGAAGCCAGCCCGGCCGGCATACCGAGGTTGATCGCGCAGAATAAAAAGGCGAACTGGCCGAAACTGATGGTCAGGCCGTAGCCCAGCAGCAGACGCAGCGGTATTTTGGGCCGCGCAACGAACAGCAGCGCCGGAAACGCCACCAATAAAAAACGTAACCCCGCCAGCATCAGCGGCGGCATATTGTGTAACCCGAGCTTAATCACCACAAAATTAAGCCCCCACACCACCACTACCAGCATTGCCAGCAGTCCATCTCTGCGCGTCATACGAAGCCCCTGTCTTCCTGGTCAACGATGACCACCGTCAAAGTAACCAAATTCCCGCCGCTCGAACAGATCATTATTTTTAGCAGGTGCTGAAGGCACTTTCCGACACGGAGCCCGCTATACAAGGCTCAGTTAGCATGCTATTTGTGATCGGGCACAACAAAAATAAAACACTTCATCGGGCAAGGAAAAAATGACAACCACCATCAGGCGCTCAACGGTAGCGCTGTTGGCGTCGTCGTTGCTGTTAACCATCGGCCGCGGCGCAACGCTTCCTTTTATGACGATTTATCTCACCCGTCGGTTCCAGCTGGAAGTCGATGTCATTGGCTATGCGCTCTCCGTCGCGCTGGTCGTCGGCGTTATCTTCAGCATGGGCTTCGGTATTCTTGCCGATAAATTCGACAAAAAACGCTATATGCTGATCGCCATCGTGGCGTTTATCGTGGGCTTTATCGCCATCCCCGCGGTCAATAGCGTGGCGCTGGTGGTGTTCTTTTTCTCATTGATCAACTGCGCCTATTCGGTTTTCTCCACGGTACTGAAAGCCTGGTTTGCCGACGTGCTGACGCCGGAGAAAAAAGCGCGCATCTTTTCGCTCAACTATACCTTCCTCAATATCGGCTGGACCGTTGGGCCGCCAATCGGCACCCTGCTGGTAATGCAGAGTATTAACCTGCCTTTCTGGCTGGCTGCGCTGTGCGCCGCCTTCCCGCTGGTGTTTATTCAGCTCTTCGTCGAGCGCACCTCTGCCGCCAGTGCGGAAGGCATCACGCCGCAGTGGACGCCGTCGGTGCTTTTGCGCGACCGCGCCTTGCTGTGGTTTACCTTTTCCGGCTTGCTGGCGTCATTTGTCGGCGGCTCTTTCGCCTCCTGCATTTCGCAGTATGTGCTGGCCGCAGGCACCAGCGACTTCGCGGAAAAAGTGGTCGCGGTAGTGCTGCCGGTCAACGCCGCGGTGGTCGTCGCGTTGCAATATGCCGTCGGGCGACGGCTTTCGGCGCGAAACATCCGCCCGCTAATGACCTTCGGCACCCTGTGCTATGTGTTGGGTCTCGGCGGGTTTATCCTCTCCGGTAATAATCTGCTGATGTGGGGCATTTCGGCCGCTATCTTTACCCTTGGCGAAATTATTTATGCGCCGGGCGAATATATGCTGATCGATCAGATTGCCCCACCCGGTATGAAAGCCAGCTACTTTTCCGCCCAGTCGTTAGGCTGGTTAGGCGCGGCGTTCAATCCGATGCTAACCGGGATAATCCTCACCCATCTGCCGCACTGGTCGCTATTCTTCATTTTAATGCTGGCGATAGTCGCCGCCTGGCTGATGATTTTCCGCGGCATGAACGTGCGTCCGTGGCAAACCGTACAGGCGTAAGCCGCGCGTCATGCGGCTGTCGGGTTGCTGTCGTCTGTCTGTCGGGTGCCTGTCGTGGCGCCCGGCAGGCTAAAAAACCACACTGGTCTCAGGTTCTCATCCGGAGATTAACATCATGAACAGCAGTACCCGAGTCAAACAATTACGTCTGCAGCGCGCCTGGTCCCAGGAACAGCTTGCCGAACTGGCTGGCGTCAGCGTTCGCACTATCCAGAGGATCGAAAACGGCGATCGCCCGGGGTTAGAAACCCTGAGCGCCCTGGCGGCAGTGTTTGAGATAAATGTGGCCGAACTCAGCGACGATGCGCCTGTCGGTCACGAAGCGTCGCTCGATTTACGGATCGAAGAAGCGAAAAGCCGTCTGCATCAGGAGAGCCGTTTTTTCCGCTCGCTAAGCGTGGCGGTCACGGTTTGCGTTTTGTTGCTGGTGATTAATTATTTCACCCAACCGGATGTCTACTGGTCAGTATGGGTGGCGATCGTCTGGGGTGCATTATTGCTACTACGGGGATTACGTCTGTTTGTCTTTGCCGGGTGGATCCGCCACTGGCGACAGGCACGCCTACAGCGCCTGCTGCGCAAATAGAAAAAGCCCGCTTAATGCGGGCTATCTCCTTACCAGACCTGGGCGGCGATCCCTGTGACCAGCCGCACTTTATCCCACTGCTGGGCTTCGCTTAACGAATTGCCCTCTTCGGTGGAGGCAAAGCCGCACTGCGGGCTCAGGCAAATCTGCTCCAGCGGCACATACTGCGCCGCCTCCTGCAGGCGCGCCTTCACGCCTTCCGGGTTTTCCAGTTCGCCATTCTTGGTGGTAATCAGCCCCAGTACCACCTGCTGATGGCCTGGTCGGATAAAGCGCAGCGGGGCAAAATCACCGGAACGGTCATTATCATATTCGAGGAAGAACGCGTCGATGTTGACGCCGCCGAAGAGAATTTCCGCCACGGGCTCGTAGCCGCCTTCTGAAATCCAGGTCGAACGGAAGTTACCGCGACAGACGTGCAGACCAACGGTCAGATCCTGCGGTTTCCCTTCCAGCGCTTTATTCAGCACCCGGGCATAGGTACGCGCCAGTTCGTCCGGATCGTCACCGCGCTCGCGTACCTGCTGGCGTTGTTCGTCTGAACATAAATAGGCCCAGACGGTGTCATCGAGTTGCAGATAACGGCAGCCAGCGTCATAGAAAGCGCGGATCGCGTCACGCCAGGTGGTTGCTAAATCGTCAAAGTATTCGGCCAGGTCCGGGTATACCGTGCTATCGATATCTTTACGCCCGCCGCGGAAGTGCAGCACGCTGGGGCTGGGGATGGTCATTTTCGGCTGCGCATTGCCGCTGACGCTTTTCAAAAAGCGGAAATCTTCCAGCATTGGATGGTTGCCGAAGCCCAGTTTACCGGTCACGCGCACGCCGTGCGCTTTGGTCTGTACGCCGTTGAACTGAATACCTTTCTCTGAATCGTAACGTTCCACGCCTTCCAGACCGTCGAAGAAGTCGAAGTGCCACCACGCGCGCCGGAACTCACCGTCGGTCACCACGTGCAGGCCGCAATCGCACTGCTGCTGAACCAGTTGGCCGATGGCTTCATTCTCAATTTCACGCAGATGGCCGGCATCAATATTGCCTTCCGCCAGTTGCAGGCGCGCCTGCTTAATAGCGTCAGGACGTAAAAAACTGCCGACAATATCTGCGCGGAACGGGGCCTGGTGACGTTGCATGTTCTCTCCTTAACGGCAGGCAGGTAGTTGCCCGCCGTGATAATTCATTATTTGAATTTTTAGACTTCTGGATGTCTATATGTCCAGATACTGTCATGCGGAGAGAGCATCGGCAAACGAGAAAAATTCATGGCTGTTGAATTTATTTCATGTTGCTGGCTTCGCTGAGGCTAAATGCGAACCCCTCATCCGCCCAACCAGTCAGGCCGCCGAGCATCATTTTTACCGGTCTGCCAAGCTGTGCCAGCTTTAAGGCGGCAATATCCGCGCCGTTGCAGTGCGGCCCGGCGCAATAGACAACAAACAGCGTTTCCGCGGGCCACTGCGCCATTCGCGCGGCATTGATCTCGCGATGCGGCAGATGCAGCGCGCCAGGCAGGTGGCGACGGGCAAACACATCATGACTGCCAATCACGTGCAGTAGCACAAAGTCCTGTTCGCCGTGCTGCATGGCGTGATGGACATCCGCGCAGTCGGTTTCGAAACTCAATTTATGGGCAAACCAGGCAGCGGCATCGACCGGGGCGGCTGGTGTAAATTGGCTTACAACACTCATGGCGTATTCTCCTTGTCTGTGGTAACACTACTTTAACCACCACCGTACCCGGACCACCGCCCCCATTGATGACAGAAAACGCTGAAATCCTGACAACCCGCAATGTGACACTGTCACCACCAAAAGTCGTCGTTCTGGCCTATGACGGCCTGTGTACCTTTGAATTCGGCGTGGCGGTGGAGATTTTTGGCCTCCCGCGCCCGGAAATGGGGGAAAGCTGGTATCGGTTCGCGGTCGCCGCCGTCGATGATGGCGAGCTTCGCGCCACCGGCGGTATCCGTATCGTCAGCGATGGCGGGCTGGCGCTGCTTGATGAAGCGGACACCATCGTGGTGCCCGGCTGGCGTGGCATAGAAAGCGATGTTCCTCAAGCGTTGTGCCAGGCGCTGGCGGCTGCGTACGCGCGCGGCTGCAGAATCGTTTCTATCTGTTCCGGGGTGTTTGTGCTCGCCGCCGCCGGATTGCTCAATGGGCGGCAGGCCACCACCCATTGGCGTTATACTGCCCGGCTGCAGCAGCGTTTTCCGTTGATTGAGGTGGTGGAAGACGTGCTGTACGTTGGCGATGCGCGGCTGATGACCTCCGCCGGCAGCGCCGCGGGCATTGATCTCTGTCTGCATCTGGTGCGCGAAGATTTCGGCCATGAAGCGGCGAATATCGTCGCACGGCGGCTGGTGGTGTCTCCGCACCGCGACGGTGGGCAGGCGCAGCAGGTGATTCGCCCGGTGGCTACAGCGCGTGAAAGCCAGCGCCTCGGCCAGCTGTTTGATTACCTGTATCAGCATCTCGCTGAGAGCCATACCCTCGCCTCGCTGGCGCAACGGATGGATATGAGCCCGCGCACTTTCTTGCGCCGTTTTCAGCAGGCGACCGGCAAATCACCGGCCCGCTGGCTGCTCGATGAGCGGTTGCTTCGCGCCCGCCAGCAGCTCACCGACAGCCGCCTCAGCATCGACAGAATCGCCGAAATCTGCGGTTTCGCTAATGCCAGTACGCTACGTCATCACTTTCGCCAGCATTTCGCCGTGAGCCCGCTGCAATATCGAAAAAAGTTTTCCACCCGTCAGTGATAATATTAATATGGCCAGCGACAATTATTCGCGTCGTTGATTTACACCTGCAAGGATTAAGCTGATGAAAAAAGAGTGTCGCGTCGTTATCTATAAAGAGGGGCTGCTGGGCAGTATGTTTTTTGGCGAAGCGAAAGCCGATCCCGATAAAATGAGCCGGTTCCTCACTGAGTACACGCAGCAGGGCTGGGAAGTCAAAACCATGGCGGTCGAGCGCCGCCGCAGCGCCCTGTTCTGGTCGCGCGAAGCCTATTTATTTGTGCTCGAACGCGCCATCTGATGCGTTAATTTATTTCATATACCCTAACGCCATTCTGGTTAATCGTTTGTTTAGATTGACCAGGATATTATCTCTTCAACAACCGTAAACCCTGTTCAATGAGGACAACATTAGCGCATAAATAAGATGGAGGTAGACCATGCTGGGAAACATGCATGTTTTTATGGCCGTACTGGGAACAATCCTGTTCTTTGGTTTTCTGGCCGCGTATCTAAGCCACAAATGGGATGACTGATGAACGACGATAATCCCCACCCGTAAGCGCCCCCTGCTGCTGTTGCACCAGGGGGCGTTCTGTTTTTAAAGACCGTTATTGCCGTTGTTGCTGCCAGATAGTGATTTCGTCAAAAAGCCAGCCGATAAACAGCGCTGCCTCCTCCTTTTCCTCCGCCAACGGAGAGACCGCCAACCAGTAGTGCCAGGGATAAGGCGCAGTAATTGCCGTTATCTGCACCAACTCTCCTCTATCCAGCGCCCCCTGAACCAGAGATCTACGCTCCAGAGCGATACCTTCGCCCAGCCGTACCGCATCAAGAACCAGATTTGAATCATTAACCCGTAGTCCGCCTGGCTCGATCTCTTTCTCCAGCCCAGCGTTCAGGCACCAGCTTTTCCATGATTCCATCGAATAAATAATGTTGCTCGCAGCCACCTCCTCCGGCGTCGCTGGCAGCTTGCCGCCGTTATAATTTGGCGCGGCGACAACCATTAATTCATCCGCAAAGAGAAAATGACTTTTAACCCCTTCCCATTCACCACGCCCCATACGGATAGCAATATCAATCCCTTCCTGTTCCAGATCGCTCACCGTCAAGCTGGCCTGAAGCCGCAATAAGATATGAGGATATTTCTCGCGAAATCTCATTAGCCGCGGCAATAGCCAGTGACACCCAAATGAAGGTAGTGTTGACAACGTAAGTTCCAACGTCCGAGGTTTAATTTGTACCAGCTTTGTCGCCTCTGCGATATGCTGCAGAGCCTCGCGAATTTGCAGCGCGTACAGCCGCCCTTCTTCATTGATTTGTACGCCACGCCCCTGGCGGATAAAGAGTTTTACCCCAACAAGCTCCTCGAGGATTTTGATTTGCTGGCTAATCGCCGAATGTGTCACATTCAGTTCCTTCGCCGCTAGCGTCACGCTGCCAAGACGGGCGACGGCCTCGAAACTGCGCAAACTTGCAATAGGTGGATAATTCGACATCTGTTGCTCTCTGCACCCTGCCGGTTAATGTCAGAAATACTTACGCTCTGTATAAGAAAACCATGATATTCGTCGCTATCGGTTTACGCTAATCTGCGGTGGTCTGCTTATCGGCAGCGCCTGAACACATGATTTCCCGATAATAGAATGATGTTAATCTGGAATAAAAAAATGACGATGAAACTTATTGGTATGATGGATTCGCCTTACGTTAGGCGTGTTGCAATCTCGCTGGAACTATACGGCATACAATTTGTGAGCGTTCCTTTATCAGTATTCAACACCTTTGATGCGTTTTCACAAATTAACCCGGTTGTTAAAGCGCCAACGGCGGTACTGGATAACGGTTTGTTATTAATGGACTCGACACTGATTCTACAATATTTCGAAATGCAGGCCGAACCCAGGTGTAAACTGTTAGCGAAAAATCCGCATCGGTTAGCGGAGGATCTGCAACTGTTGGGGTTTATTCTCGCTGCCAGCGAAAAGGCGGTACAAAATATTTATGAACATCGCCTCCGTCCGGCGGAAAAACAGCATCAGCCATGGATTGAGCGTGTAACACAGCAACTGCTGGCAGCTTGTCATGAATGGGATGCAAGATTGGCCGGCCGCACTACCGCCCAACAGCTGGATCAGGTCATGATAACCAGTACTGTCGTCTGGTCATTTATTCAGGCTATGATCCCAACGACAATCCCGCCCCACGATTTTAAACATATACATGGTTTAGCCGAAGCATGTGAGGCTTTAGCCGTTTTTAAAAAATATCCTCTGGCGGAATAATCGCGTTTATAAGGTTTTCCTACGCTTGCGCGAATACATCACTTCATCGCTTTGTTTTAGCATATCCCCGAGCGTCGGATAACGGCTGACATCGCTCTGTAGCTCGCCGTAAGAGTAATTAATGTTATAGGGTTTTCCTGACGTCTGGTTGTAATGATCGACACTCTCACGCAGCTTTTGCAAGAATGTGTCGGCACGCCCGTTGCGGGTAATGATGGCGGCGAACTCATCGCCGCCTAAACGGCCGACAACCTCGCCTGGCAGCAGATGTTGCGCCAGAAACGCCGCGAAGGTTTTTAGCACCTCGTCACCTTCCGCATGCCCCCACAGATCGTTAATGGGTTTGAATTTATCGAGATCAAAAAAGACCAGGCTAAACGGCGTTGCATTGCTGGTAAGCGTACGGAAGCGTTTATCGCCGATGCGGTAAAAGCCGCGCCGGTTAGCGATGCCGGTCAGACTGTCGGTCATCGCCATGCCAATCACCTGGAACTCATCCTCGACGATATACGCCAGATCCTTGAGTACGGCGATCTCTTCATCGTTAAACTCGCGCGGCGTGGTATGAATCAGGCATAGCGTACCGGCCACGGCGCCATCGGGCAGATGGACAGGATAGCCCGCGTAGAAGCGGATATAGGGTTCGCCCGTCACCAGCGGGTTATCATAAAAACGATCGTCATTGACCGCATCGTTAACGATGAAGGCGCCGTCCTGCAAGATGGCGTGGGCGCAAAAAGAGATATCGCGCCGGGTCTGGCGAATTCCCAGCCCCTGACAGGCGAGCAGCCACTGCCGTTCCCGGTCGAGCAGGCTGATAAGTACCACCGGCACCTGAAAAATTTTTTTAGCCAGCCGGGTGAGGCGTTCGAAACGCTCATCATCACGGGTATCGAGCAGGTCCGCCAGATACAGCGATTTTAGTCTTTCTTCTTCATTTTCCGGTACGCCAGGGAATTTCATAAAGCCTCATTGCACTAAAGCGAAAAATCAGGTGGCGGGATTAATGAGCAGCCGATGAAAAGCGCGTCAGCGCCCCATACCAGTCATAGCTGCCCTGGGTGCCAATTTCGCGTTCCCCCTCTTCCAGCTTCAGCAGAAAACGTCGTTTGTTAAGCTGATCGAGGTTGTGGAAGTAAGTTGCCAGCGTCGGGCTAAATCTTCATACATGGCAAAAGCCACCGCGGTCCCTTGCACCGCATCGGCATACTTCGCAAATTCGTTCTTAATCGCCTGAAAATCATCGTTCATTGAAAGCACCACCTCCTGTCACAATGTCATCAGTATGGTTAGCCCTGGCCGTTTTTTCCATCCCGATAGCTATCAGCATGTTATGCTGCCTTAAAAAATACAGCCCTGGGAATGTCCGAGACCCTCGCTATGAAAAACAACGTATTTACGCTGCCATCAGCGCAAATTATCAACAACCAGCAGAGGATAATAAAATCGACAAGCGACGAGACCGGGGGAATGGGCAAAAAAAAACCGCCATGTGACTGGCGGTGAATAAATGCTTGCATGGATAGATCGTAGATTGTATTTAGCGTTTTCGTAGAAAAGCGTCGTGAGTTCCTACGTCTGACTCGCAGGCTAGCACGCCCTTGTTCAATAAATCTTAAACCGCAGACGTACTCATAGCTTCTCTACCAGCGCTTTGAGTTCAGCGATCAGCGGCGCGGTATTGTCCTGCGCCGCGAGCGGCCACGTCGACTGGCGTACCACCAGCCGCGCCGGCAGCAGTTCGCGCAGGCTACCGGTCGGCGCCGCCATCTGCTGCATCAGTAATTCCACCGCCCGGCGGCCTAACAGATCAAAATCCTGGGCGACGGTGGTAAGCGGCGGCTGAAAGTAAAGGCTATCGGCCGTATCGTCATAGCCGGTCACCGAAATCGCCTGGCTGCCGCGCCGATTAAGCTGCGCCAGCGCGCTTAACACCCCGAGCGCCATCTGATCGTTGGCGACCACGATCGCGCTTAATTTCGGGTTTTTATGCAGCAACTCAAAGGTTTTTTGCCAGCCGCTGGCGGCGCTCCAGTCGCCGAACACCGTAATCGATTGACTGACCCCCAACCGGTGCAGCGTCTCGCGCCAGCTGCCAAGGCGCATCCGCGCCGATACCGAGCTTTCCGGCCCGGCCAACAGGCCAAACTCGCGATGCCCTAATTCCCAAAGATGGCGCACGCAGGCGCCGCAGCCATCACGATGATCGAAACGCACGCAGGAGACATCCGTCTCCGGCGAGACATCGAGAAACAGGCAGGCGATATCCGTATTTTCCGCCGCCAGCCGTTCGGCGACGCTGCTCTCCAGCGGCAGGCTGATAATGGCGCCTCGAATATGCTGGGCGCGAAACTCATCCAGCCGCGCCTGCAGTGCCGGGTAATCACTTTGCGCCGGCATGGCGATGGCGACCTCCAGCCCCTGCTCACCGGCATACCGTTTCACCGCCGCGGCAATTTGCGACGGCGCGTGTAAGGTTAACGACGCCGTGATAAGCCCTATCGACGCTGCCGCTTTGCCCGCCAATAGCTGTGCTGACCGGTTAGGTACATAGTGAAGCGTCTGCATCGCGCGCAGCACCTTTTCACGGGTGCGCTGCGCCACTATCTGTGGGTTATTCACCACCCGCGACACCGTCTGCTGCGAAACGCCCGCCTCGCGGGCGACATCTTCTAAAGTGGCTGAACGGCGCTGCATCGCGTACTCCTGTCAGTGAAAATGACTTAATGTCTTACGCTAACATTTTATGTCTTCCTTACGACAGAAATCTGCTATTTGCGCCGTGATTCGTGATCGTGAATGGGTTTCATTTTCGCCAACGTTGCGGGCCTGCAAAAAATACCCGATAACCCGATGAGATTGTTTAGCGAATAACATTTATTACCATTATCCGTCAGGTATGCGTATGCAACGATATGATTCAGGCGCCGCTCGCGGCCCCGCTTTTCACGAAGTCCTGGCCCGCGAGGACTGGCAGAACCAGACTATCACCCACCTCAACCGACTGCCCGCTCATCCCTCTTTTGCCAGCTGGCGCGATGCCGATGCGGCGCGCGACAACCGTCCTTCCGACCGCCGCCGTCAGCTGGACGGCAAATGGCAATTTTCCTATGCCCGCAGTCCATTTCAGGTGGATGCCAGCTGGCTACTGCATGACCTGCCTGACAGTCGCCCGACGCCGGTGCCTTCAAACTGGCAAATGGAGGGCTATGACGCGCCGATATACAGCAACGTCCGCTATCCGATTGATACCGTGCCGCCGCGGGTGCCCGAAGACAACCCTACCGGCTGCTATTCGCTACAGTTGACCGTCGATGAGGGGTGGCGGGCCGAAGGGCAAACGCAAATTATCTTTGATGGCGTCAACTCCGCCTTTCATCTGTGGTGCAACGGCGAATGGGTCGGCTACTCACAGGATAGCCGCCTGCCCGCCGCCTTTGATTTAAGCCCGTATCTGCAGCCAGGCGCCAACCGCCTGTGCGTGCTGGTGATGCGCTGGAGCGCGGGCAGTTGGCTTGAAGATCAGGATATGTGGCGCATGAGCGGTATCTTCCGTTCGGTCTGGTTGTTGCATAAACCGCAGGCCCGCCTCAGCGATGTGCAATTAACCCCGCAGCTCGATGCGCGCTATCGCGATGCGCAATTGCAGGTCAAGCTTAGCGTCGAGGCCGCGTCGGAAGCGCTGGCGGCGCTGGAAGTGGAGGTTGCGCTGTGGGATGGCAAAACGCGCCTTGCCAGCCAGCGCCAGCCGCTGGGTACGCCGATTATTGATGAACGCGGCAGCTACGGCGAGCGGGCAATCATCAATCTCGACGTCGATCGCCCGCGGCTGTGGAGCGCCGAGCAGCCTCATTGCTACCGCGCGGTGGTATCGCTATGGCGCGGCGAGACGTTGCTTGAAGCGGAAGGCTGGGATATTGGTTTTCGCCAGGTAGAAATCCGTGACGGGCTACTGTTGCTCAACGGCAAGCCGCTATTGATCCGCGGCGTCAACCGCCACGAACATCATCATCAGCGCGGCCAGGTGGTCAACGAAGAGGATATGGTGCAGGACATTCTGCTGATGAAGCAGAACAATTTCAATGCCGTGCGCTGTTCGCACTACCCCAACGCGCCGCGCTGGTACGAGCTATGCAACCGCTACGGCCTGTACGTGGTGGACGAAGCCAATATCGAAACTCACGGCATGGTGCCGATGAATCGGCTGTCTGACGATCCGGCCTGGCTTGCCGCTTACAGCGCGCGCGTCACCCGTATGGTCCAGAGCAACCGCAACCATCCCTCGATCATTATCTGGTCGCTGGGTAATGAGTCCGGCTGCGGCGACAACCATCAGGCCATGTACCAATGGTTGAAGCACAACGATCCTTCGCGTCCGGTACAGTATGAAGGCGGCGGCGCCGACAGCAGCGCCACCGATATTATCTGCCCGATGTACGCCCGCGTCGAGCGCGACCAGCCCTTCCCGGCGGTGCCCAAATGGTCGATCAAAAAGTGGATCGGTATGCCTGGCGAACAACGCCCGCTAATCCTCTGCGAATACGCCCACGCGATGGGCAATAGCCTGGGCAATTTCGCCGATTACTGGCAAGCCTTCCGCGACTATCCTCGCCTGCAGGGCGGTTTTATCTGGGATTGGGCCGACCAGGCAATCGAAAAAACATTCCCGGATGGTAGCGTCGGCTGGGCCTATGGCGGCGATTTCGGCGATAAGCCTAACGACCGGCAGTTCTGCATGAATGGCCTGGTATTCCCCGACCGGCGCGCTCATCCTTCGCTTATCGAGGCCAAACATGCGCAACAGTATTTCCAGTTCGCCTTGCTGGAACAAAATCCGCTGCGCATTGCTATCACCAGCGAATACCTGTTCCGCGCCACCGACAACGAAACGCTGCGCTGGCGAGTAGAGTGCGCCGGAGAAACGATAGCCAGCGGCGACTTAGCGCTGGCGCTGCCGCCGCAAGGGCGGGCGGAATTGATTCTTAGCGACAGCCTGGCCCTGCCGCGCGGCGCCCGCGATGTCTGGCTGCTACTCGAGGTGATCCAGCCGCAGGCGACGTCATGGTCTGAGCCCGGTCACCGCGTCGCCTGGCAGCAGCTAATGCTTACCGCGCCTCTGGCGCTAGCTGAGACCTCCGCCGAAGGCCCGGCGCCGGTCCTGACCATCAAACCCGCGATCTACGAGGTTAGCGTCGGATCCCAGCGCTGGGTTATCGATCGCCAGAGCGGGCGTTTAAGCGAATGGTATTGCGCGGGAGAACAGCAGCTGCTGACGCCGCTGGAGGATCAGTTTGTCCGTGCGCCGCTGGACAATGATATCGGCGTCAGCGAAGTCGAACGTATCGATCCGAACGCCTGGGTCGAACGCTGGAAGAGCGCCGGTCTGTATTCGTTGACGACCCGCTGCGTGAAATGCGAGGCGCAACAGCTGGCACGGGAGGTGATCGTTGATAGCCACTGGCACTATCTGCGCGACGAGGAGACGGTCATTGCCAGCCACTGGCGTATGACCTTCACCGCCGACGGCAAGCTCCAGCTCACCGTTGATGGCGAACGTGCCGCCACGTTACCGCCGCTGGCGCGCGTCGGGCTGCGCTTTCAGGTCGCCGAACAACACGCTGAGGTCAGTTGGTTGGGATTAGGGCCGCACGAAAACTATCCGGATCGCAAAAGTAGCGCCTGTTTTTCACGCTGGCAACAGCCGCTGCGCGAGATGAGCACTCCCTATATCTTCCCCAGCGAAAACGGTCTGCGCTGCGATTGCAAAGCGCTGGACTGGGGATGCTGGCACGTCGCAGGCCAGTTCCACTTTTCGGTGCAGCCGTACAGCACGGAACAGCTGATGAGGACCGATCACTGGCATCGCATGACGCCGGAAAAAGGCGTCTGGATCACCCTCGACGGCCAGCATATGGGCGTTGGCGGCGATGATTCCTGGACACCAAGCGTTCTGCCACAGTGGCTGCTGCTCGAGACCCACTGGCACTATCAGGTTACGCTTCATTGTCAATAATAACGGGGGCCTCGGCCCCCACCGCACAGGTATAATAAGATATGAAACTCTCTGAACTCACGCCCCGCGAACGGCACAATTTTATCTATTTCATGCTGTTCTTTTTCTTTTACTATTTCATTATGTCGGCTTACTTTCCCTTTTTCCCGGTATGGCTGGCGGAAGTAAACCATTTAACGAAAACCGAAACAGGGATTGTTTTCTCCTCCATTTCGCTGTTCGCGATTATTTTCCAACCGGTGTTTGGCCTGATTTCGGATAAGCTCGGGCTGCGTAAACATCTGCTGTGGACCATTACCGTACTGCTTATTTTATTCGCACCGTTCTTTATTTTTGTCTTCTCGCCGCTGTTGCAAATGAACATTATCGCCGGCGCGCTGGTGGGGGGAATTTATTTAGGCGTGGTATTTTCCAGCGGTTCCGGCGCGGTCGAGGCCTATATTGAACGCGTCAGCCGCGCTAACCGTTTTGAATACGGCAAAGTGCGCGTCTCGGGCTGCGTCGGCTGGGCCCTGTGCGCGTCAATTACCGGCATCTTGTTCGGTATTGATCCTAATATAACCTTCTGGATAGCCTCCGGTTTTGCGCTGGTGCTTGGCGTGTTGTTATGGCTATCGCGCCCGGAAGTCAGCAGCAGCGCGCAGGTTATTGACGCCATCGGCGCCAACCGCCAGGCCTTTTCTCTGCGTACGGCGGCCGAACTGCTGCGAATGCCGCGTTTCTGGGGATTTATTATTTATGTTGTGGGCGTCGCCAGCGTATATGACGTTTTTGACCAGCAGTTCGCAAACTTTTTTAAAGGCTTTTTCGCCACGCCGCAGCGCGGGACCGAAGTTTTTGGCTTTGTCACCACCGGCGGTGAATTACTCAACGCGATGATTATGTTCTGCGCCCCGGCAATTATTAACCGCATCGGCGCGAAAAACGCCCTGCTGATCGCCGGTATAATTATGTCGATGCGCATTCTCGGATCTTCATTTGCGACTTCGGCGGTGGAAGTGGTCATTTTAAAAATGCTGCACATGTTTGAATTACCGTTCCTGCTGGTCGGGACCTTCAAATATATTTCTTCCGCATTTAACCCTAAGCTTTCCGCCACCCTATTTTTAATCGGCTTTAACCTGTCGAAACAGCTTTCCGGCGTAGTGCTTTCGGCCTGGGTCGGGCGGATGTACGACACCGTGGGTTTTCACCAGGCCTACCTGATCCTCGGCTCAATCACCCTGAGCTTTACCCTGGTATCGCTATTTACCTTAAAAGGCGGTAAGACGCTGCTGCCCACGGCAGAGTATAACAACGCGGCCTGAGAGATTAACGTTCCGTCAGGGATGACGGCAACGCCGCTCTAATTTGCGTTTGCCCACCGTTATTTTCCAGTTCGTAGATGCGGCTCTGCGCACGCGCCGAGATCAATTGCGCCAGTTCCGCCGAGTGGCTGGTGAGCCAGATCTGGCTATAGCGTGATGCTTCGACAATCAGTCGCGCCAGCGCCGGGAACATCTGACGATGCAGGCTGTTTTCCGGCTCATTAATGGCGAGAAAGGCCGGTGGCCGTGGGCTGAGCAAGGCAACCGCCAGACATAAAAAACGCAGGGTACCGTCAGACATCTCCGCCGCCAGCAGCGGCCGATAAATTCCCTCCCGGCGCATCTTCATCACGAACCGCGAGTTGTCGTTCTCACAGAAAAAGGTACAGTCGGGGAACGCTTCGCCGAGGATTTCATGCAGCAACTCCTCAGCGCCAATTTCGACGATAGTCTGAAATGCCGCCGCCAGATTGCCGCCATCGCTATCGAGCACCGGCGAACGGTAGCCGACCGTCGGCTGGCGCAGCGGTGAAAGCCTGCCGATGGCAAACTCATGGTAAAAACGCCAACGGCGCATGGTCTCCCTCACGCGCGACACTTCCGGAAAACGATGCGGCTCGCCAAGCTGGCCGAAAATAGACTCGTTTTCGTAAATGGTATCGGTGAAGGTACTTTTTTCACCATTGACGTCGACCAGGAACGCCGCCTGGTTTTTCCGCTGCAGTACACGCGATGATGGCCGGCGGTTAAAGCCCGACAGCCAGATATTCTCTTCTTTAACGATCGGGTCGAGCATGAATTGCGTCGGATACGGCAGTTTTTCCGGAAACCCGACCTGCAGTTCATATTCAAATTCATCGGTCAGGCAGGCGATTTGCAGACGCCGTGGGTGGCGGTCGGTCGGCGCCTGCTTGCCTGACCACATGATGTTCTCCAGCCCGCCCTCCTCGCTGAGATAGCTGGAGAACTGGCCGTTAGCCGAAGCGGTTAACAGATGAATTGCTTTGTAGATATTCGATTTTCCGCAACCGTTAGGGCCAAACACAATATTCAGCGGCCCCAGTTCCAGTTCAATCTCTCTGACTGAACGGAAATTATTGATACGAATACGGTTAATCATGCCATTCCTCAGGCGTGCCGACGCTCAACTGAGCGATTTTTTCATCCCGCGCGTCAGCGCGACTCTGGCGAGCTTATCGGCATCCAGGTGTGTATCACTAAACACGCCGAAAAACAGGCGTTCATTATCAATAACCTGCGACACCACCCGGTAGTTCAGCGGAAGCCCGGATGGCGCGCCGTACTGCGCAGGCGTGACGGAAACTTCCGTCGCGGTGTCGGCGACGCTGACCAGCAGACCATCTGCTTTGCCGCCCACCAGCATGACCTTAATTAACGGGTGCACTGTGTTCCTCCCGAGTGGGGTCAAAAATATCATTGAACAAGTCCCTGGCCACGCCCAAGCGCTGCAGGAAAAAACATCATCGTAAGTACTTTTTTATAGTTCATAGCGGCCAGGAATATAAAAAAAAACAAATTGCACTTTGTAAGTACGCATTATTAGTAGTAAAGGCCGACAAATGATGAAGGAAAAAAGTGGAATTGTGAATCTTAACAACTCTTATTTGTTGTTCCGGGCGTTGAGAATGGTCGCAAAATGTACATTGGTGACAGTAGCATGCCGTGCGTTTTGGTAGCCCGAACAAGGCGCAATGCGCCGCCGCCGGGAAAAACCCTGGCGGCGGCGGGTAGCACAGTATCTACAAACCGCGATTTTTCAACATCGGCTCGATCAGCGGATCGTGCCCGCGCCAGTCGCGATACAGCGCTTCGAGATCGCAGCTGTTACCGCGAGACAAGATCGCCTCGCGGAAACGTTGACCGTTTTCCCGGGTTAATCCCCCCTGCTCAACAAACCACTGATAACCGTCGTCGGCAAGCATTTGCGTCCACAGATAGGCATAGTAGCCCGCCGCATAACCGCCGCCGAAAATATGTGAGAAATAGCTGCTGCGATAACGCGGCGGAACCGCCGCCAGATCCATCTGCTCCTCGCGCAGCGATTGCTGTTCAAAAGCATCGACATCCTGCGGCAGCGCCTGCGGGGTGACGCTGTGCCAGCGCATGTCCAGCAGCGCCGCCGCCAGCAGTTCGCTCATGTCATATCCCTTATTGAACGTTGAGGCGCGGAACATGCTGTCTCGCAGATCGTCCGGCATGGCTTCGCCGGTCTGGTAGTGCTTCGCATAATGGGCGAAGACCTGCGGCTCGCGGGCCCAATGTTCGTAAATCTGCGACGGAAATTCGACGAAATCGCTCGGCGTATTGGTGCCTGAAAGGCTCGCATAACGCTGGTTAGCGAACAGGCCGTGCAGCGCATGGCCAAACTCGTGGAACAGCGTGATGACGTCATCCCATGATAGCAGCGCGCAGCCGCCGGCTTTTGGTTTCTGGTAGTTGCAAACGTTGTAAATCACCGGACGCTGGCCACGCAGCGTCGATTGCTCGACAAATACGTCCATCCAGGCGCCGCCGCTTTTGCTATCACGCGAGAAATAATCGCCGTAAAACAGCGCCATGCCTTCGCCGTTGGCATCAAAGATTTCCCAGACCCGCACATCGGGATGGTAAAGCGGAATATCAAAACGTTCGACAAAACGGATGCCAAACAGTTGGGAGGCGGTCCAGAAAACGCCATCTTCCAGCACCCGGTCCAGAGCGAAATAGGGTTTTAGCTGCGCTTCATCGATGGCGAATTTAGCGCGCCGCACCTGCTCGCCGTAATATAACCAGTCCCAGGCCGCGGCCTGAAAATCACCGCCCTCTTCATCAATAACCTGCTGGATGTCGGCAAGCTCCTGTTCGGCGCGTCGGCGGGCCGCAGGCGCGATGCGGCGCATAAAGGCAAGCGCCTCAGACGGCGTTTTCGCCATCTGGTCGGCCATCGACCAGCTCGCGTAATCGGCGACGCCCAGCAATTCGGCCTTACGCGCGCGGATTTCCGCCAGCCGCAAAACCAGTTCACGGGTGTCGTTGGCATCGCCCTTCTGGTTACGCGTCCAGCCCGCGGCGAACAAATTGTGCCGGGTCTGGCGATCGGCAAGTGCCTGCAGCGCCGGTTGCTGAGTAGTATTTGTCAGCGCCAGCAGCCAACGGTCATGCAGGCCTTTGTCGCGCGCGGCATCGGCGGCGGCGGCAATCTCATCCGCGGCCAGTCCATCAAGCTGGTGTTGATAATCAACAACCAGACCGCCGGACTTCACCGCCGCCAGCAGACGCTGCTGGAACTGACTTTGCAGCAACGCTTCCTCGGTATTCAATGCTTTTAGCGCGGTTTTCTGCTCTTGCGCCAACGCGGCTCCCGCCAGCTGAAAACGCTGCCAGCTCACCTCGAGCAGACGACGCGACTCCGGATCCAGACTCAGGGCGTCGCGCTGCTGCCAAACCTGTTTGACTCGCTGGTACAGCGCATCGTTGAGCCAGATATCGTTGCCAAGCTCGGCGAGCTCAGCGGAAAACTGTTCGTCCAGTTGCTGTATCAGCGGATTGGTATTCGCCCCGGCCATCGCGAAAAAGACCCGGGTCACCCGCCCCAGCAACTGACCGCTCTGCTCCAGCGCGACCAGGGTATTGTCAAAATCCGCCGGCGCCGGGTTATTGATTATCGCCGCGATCTCCTCGCGCTGGCGCCGTACGCCCTCATCAAAAGCCGGGCGATAATGACTATCTTCAATCAAATCAAAATGCGGCGCTTGGTACGGCAGTAGGCTGACGTGTAAAAAGGGATTATTGTCCGTCATCATTCTCTCCTGAACGCGGGTATCCACTAAGATTAGGCAACTCGTTGATTGGTCGCAATGATTTATCCTGCCAGCGCGTTATACCAACAGATGACGATACGATTTTCCTTTACCGCGCGGCGTTATCGCGTGCTATGTTATGACAACACAAAAAGCGTTGAGGAACAGTAAGATGATTATTCTGGTGACTGGTGCAACTGCTGGATTTGGCGAATGTATTACTCGTCGTTTTATTGCTAACGGCCACAAAGTAATCGCCACCGGGCGTCGTGAAGAACGCCTGAAGGCGCTCAAAGAGGAGCTTGGCGATAACCTGTATACCGCGCAACTCGATGTGCGTAATCGCGCCGCCATCGAAGAGATGATCGCCGGGTTGCCTGCACAGTGGCAGGCTATCGACGTCCTGGTGAACAACGCCGGCCTGGCGTTAGGTCTGGAACCCGCCCATCGCGCCAGCGTTGAAGATTGGGAAGACATGATCGATACCAACAATAAAGGCCTGGTTTACATGACCCGCGCGGTGCTGCCGGGGATGGTTGAGCGTAATCGCGGCCATATTATTAATATCGGTTCGACCGCCGGCAGTTGGCCCTACGCTGGCGGTAACGTCTACGGCGCGACCAAAGCGTTCGTGCGCCAGTTCAGCCTGAATCTACGCACCGATTTGCACGGCACTGCGATTCGCGTCACCGATGTCGAGCCGGGCCTGGTTGGCGGCACCGAGTTCTCCAACGTACGTTTTAAAGGCGACGATGCGAAAGCCGGTAAAACGTATGAGAACACCCAGGCGCTGACGCCGGAAGATGTCACCGAAGCGGTGTGGTGGGTCGCGAATCTACCGAAACACGTCAACATTAACACGCTGGAAATGATGCCGGTCAGCCAGAGCTTTGCCGGTCTCAGCGTCCATCGTCAGGGCTAACGTCCTCTGCGGCCTGGCCTGCGGGCCAGGTCTGGGCGGAACGGTAAAAAACGAGTAAAATAATGCTCATAACCCATTAAAAAGTAATCATCAATGGCCGCAGAAACGCAACTGAATCCGACCCAGCCCGTCAATCAGCAAATCTATCGCATCCTTCGCCGGGATATTGTCCATTGCCTGATCCCGCCGGGAACGCCGCTGTCGGAGAAAGAGGTGTCGGTGCGATTTGATGTCTCTCGCCAGCCGGTACGCGAAGCCTTTATCAAATTGGCGGAAAACGGGCTGATTCAGATCCGCCCACAGCGCGGCAGCTATGTGAATAAAATCTCGATGACCCAGGTGCGCAACGGCTGTTTCGTGCGTCAGGCCATTGAGTGCGCGGTAGTACGCCGCGCAGGATCGATGATCAACGATGAACAGCTCTATCAACTGGAGCAAAACCTCAACCAGCAGCGTGTGGCGGTAGAGCGTCAGCAGCTCAATGATTTTTTCCAGCTCGATGACGAATTTCACCAGAAATTGTCTCTTATCGCCGACTGCCAGCTGGCGTGGGACACCATTGAAAATATTAAAGCGACCATCGACCGGGTTCGTTATATGAGTCTCGATCACGTGACCCCGCCGGAGATGCTGCTGCGTCAGCATCTCGATATTTTTCATGCGCTGGAAAAACGCGATCTTGATGCCGTCGAACAGGCGATGAATATCCACCTGCATGAGATTAGCGAGTCGGTATTGTTAATTCGTCAGGAAAATAGCGAGTGGTTCAGCGAAGAATAATGGGATAAGCGGCAGCCAACGTCGCGTAGCTGCCGTAAAATAGATTACCGCACCACTAACACCGGAACTTTGGCATAGCGTAAAACGGATTCAGCGTTTGAACCAAGAAGGTGGGTTGAAATACCCGGTTTACGTGAGCCAATAACGATAACGTCAAACTTTTCTTTTTCGCTCAGCGCTAATATTTCATCGCGCACATTGCCAAAAACAATGTGGGTATGGATCCGAAAAGCCGGGGTAGAAAACAACCGCGAGAGATCGCGCATTTTCTTTTCCGACTCCTCTTTCATATAGGCTTCAAATTTACGAATATCCGCCGTAAAGCCGCGCAGCAAAGAACTGGTGCTGTTAGGCAGCACGTTCAGCAACGTGATTTCACCCTCTTCGGCAGATGCTAAAAAATCGGCGTGACGAACGGCCTTATCGCTTAAATTGGATCACACACAACAAGCTAACACTAGAAGCTAAGAAATCCAGATATGGCGGGGCTTACACTATCCCCGCATAAATTGACGGCTTCAGCTTGGCTACCAAAATCGAACATACTTCATACACAGTTAAAGATGGTTATGTGTGGCGTAGACGCTACGAAAAATCCACTTTATCTATCTCCCTGAAAGAGCGTGATCCGAACACAGCAACGCTTAGGGCTACGCTTATGGATCTCAAGTTTCTTGAGTATTCAGCACACAGCTTTTCTTTCAGCGTGAATCGCCACGGATAATCTAGACACTTCCTAGCCGTTGATAATACTGGTTTTCATATTCTGCCGGTGACATCTGATCGCTAAAACCATGCCGACGCTTACTGTTATAAAACATTTCGATGTAATCAAAAATATCGCTGCGGGCTTCTTCCCGCGTTCCGTAGATCTTTTTCTTTATCCGTTCACGCTTCAGCAACTGGAAAAAGCTTTCTGCAACCGCATTATCATGGCAGTTACCGCGACGGCTCATGCTGCCATCCAGGCCGTGTGATTTCAGGAACGACTGCCACTCATGGCTTGTGTACTGACTACCCTGATCCGAGTGAACCAGCACCTGTTTTTGGGGATTACGCCGCCATACAGACATCAGCAATGCATTCAGGACAATGTCTTTTGTCATCCGGTATTGCATTTACCACCTGATAATTTTTCGTGAGAACAGATCGACAACTACGGCAAGATACAGCCAGCCTTCGTGGGTTCTGATGTAGGTTATATCCGTTACCCAACGCTCATCCGGAGCATCCGGATTGAACTGTCGCTGGAGCCTGTTGGGTGACACGATACTAGCCTCGCCTTTACGTGCCCGCGGGCTCCGGTATCCGACCTGAGCCTTTATTCCGGCACGTTTCATCAGTCGCCAGACTCTGTTGACCCCGCACTGTTGTCCGGTATCCCGCAGATCCAGATGGATCTTGCTATAACCATAGACGCATCCCGACTCCAGCCAGAACTGTTTAATCTGTCCTGTCAGTCTCAGGTCTGTCTGATGGCGTTGTGAATGCGTCTGCTTAAGCCAGGCATAAAAACCACTGGGATGAACATCCAGCACCCGACAGAGCATGCGAACAGGCCAGCAACAGATGTTGTCACGGATAAAGGCGTACCTCAGTCGGACAGCATTGCGAAGTACGCCGCGGCTTTTTTTAATATGTCACGTTCGTCGGTAACCCGCTTCAGTTCTTTCTGGAGACGGCGGATCTCGTCCTGAGCATCTGACTGTTCTTTATTAGTGGAAGAATCCGGACCGTATTTCTTTATCCAGGCGTAAAGGCTGTGGGTGGTGATATCGAGACGTGTTGCAACGCTGGAAACAGAATAACCACGATCAACAACCTGTTTGACTGCTTCAATTTTAAACTCTTCGGGATAACGTTTACCGCTCATGGGCACCTCTCTTTTAAGTCATCTTAAATGACTCTGAGGTGTCTGTTAAACCCGGGGCGATTCAGCCCCCACTAGAATTAAACGTTTCATTAATTAACGTCCTGTAGCTATATAACGGCTAACACGATTTCTAAACTCTTCATCATGAAGATATTCATTCTGAAAAAGTAAGATTGCAGTATCACGGTTAACTTTAAAATTATCCATGAAGGATTGAACAAAATAATTTACAGCACCTACTGAAAGAAAATACATTAGAAGCCCCCTTTGTTAATGGCACCTGCAACAATTGCAGAGCCTACAATTGAATTATTCCCTTCAGTGTCTGCTACATTCTGCTGTGTGACCTGAGAAGCGGCCTGTGTACCCGTCTGAACGTCCACAGGGCTTATCTTCTTCTCTGCTTCACGCTTCAGTAGCTCCTTTCTGCAAAGATGATCTACATCGTCTAAGTGTCCTACATCGCTACCATTCACCGCACACTGTGCCAATGTAATGTTATCCATAGCTTCTACATCCTGCTGTGTTGTCACACATCCAGAAAGCAGGGAAGCACCTACAACTACAGAGGCTGCTACAATTAATTTCTTCATTTCTTCACACCTTTAATATCGCGAATAAGATCACAGATTTTATTAACAGTCCAGATAAACAGGGCTACAGGTACAGCAAACATTAAGAATAAAAATAACCCATCCATTATTTTCTAGCCTTTAATTCATTAAACCATTCATCAAAGCCTGTATTGATTTCTTCAATCCAAGCTTCATCGTCTTTTTGCTTTTTGGTTTTCTTAGGTGGTGCTTTAGCTGCATATTCTTTACAGGCAAAGAAAATCCAAGCCACCACTAAAGCAAAAATAACGCCTGTAAGCTGTAGCCCTGTCATCCCATGCCACACATTTTCATTAATTCAGCAATATCTTTATCACTCTTATCATGCCCTGATTGATCGCCACCCATACGGGAATAAAAATCAGCCTCTTTATAGTTATCACACATGGCGACTTTATCGCCTTTAGTAGCTGCATCAATCGTTTTAGCAGAATATTCTTTAGCTTTTTGATCTGTGTAGAAATGGGAAATATCAAAAATATAGCAACGATTACTACCCATTAAACCCGCTATAGGCTGAATAGCAGAAACAACTAAAACACCTGCAATTAAGCTAGCAATTCTTTTGTTAATCATTTTGAATCCTTATTTTTTAATTTATCTGAATAGTGCCAAGCCTCTAAAAAGAGCTAAAACGAATGGTAACGTGTTGCACTTGTTTCCCCTTGTGATGGTGTAGTAAGCCGCTCACACGGCCTCTGTGCTCTGGTATTTGTTATACCCAATGAAGAGAATGAATAGTGCAATTGCAGTGAATGGATCACAAGACAATTGATAAGTGACAAGCATTAATAACTTAGAAGTTGAAGGAACAATAACCATCACATTTTTCGTAGTTATTAAAAGCCCTTCATATCATTCATACCAATGATTACTACACATTCACCGTCTATTGATGTACGGAGAGAACACGGAGAGGAAATATTGATGTGTTTGCGGCGTTATGAGCACAGAGAGATGCAATAGCGGAGCGTATGACATGAAGCAATTGCTCTGCAAGCCTTGTGCCGCAAGGGTATTTACAGTTAAACCGATCCTAAGCTGGCTTATTAATTACTCATAAAAGTCTAAGAATACAGCATTGCAGGGCGGCAAAGCGTAGCGGAGCAGCAAGAAGAAGCACACAGCACAGCATTCACCAGGAACATCACGTGACATAGCCAGCTACAACACACAAGGCATTACACACGGTTCATACACAACAAGGCACACCTCACAAGCTAACTGCTTGATATTTATGTATTGTGGGATTTAACATAGAAATCCATTTCAAAAACATCGACCGGCAACAGTATTTTTTTGTACATAGCCTGAGCTCCTTAGTCCTGAAGAAACCGTTGGGATGATTTTATTCTGCCATATTTAAACGTATGGGAATACGATCAATCACCCAAATAAATACTTAAGATATAAAAATAAATTTCAGCAATGTATAATTAATTATAGATTTTTAGAGTGATGTACAGGCGGGAAATATCAAAAGGTACTCGTATTGCTAATACAAAAATAGCCCGGCACGCTATACGTTGCCGGGCTACTAATGGAATGATGGTTTTTTACTGGGCTTTAGCCCATTCGGCAACGGTCGCCTTCGCGCCGTGAATCTGTAAAGAGAGATACGCCGCCGTCACCGCATCGACAAAACGCGCTTCCTGCGGCAGGCTATCGCCGAAAATGGCCTTAATACCCAGCAGCGCCTGCACGCGTTCGCTACCCTCTTTACTGCCCTGCACCGCCTGTTGAATTACCGGCAGCAGCGGATCGCTGATTTCAATCGCCTGCCCCTGATCATCGACGCCGCTCACGTAGCGCATCCAGCCGGCAATACCCAGCGCCAGCAGGCTGAAATCACTGTGATGCGCCAGGTGCCAGCGCACGGAATCAAGCATACGCTGCGGGAGCTTCTGACTACCGTCCATCGCAATCTGCCAGGTGCGATGCTTAAGCGCCGGATTGCTATAACGCTCAATAAGCAAACCAGCATAACGCGCCAGATCGACGCCCTGTACTTTTAGCGTCGGCGCTTGCTCTTGCAACATTAACGCCTGCGCGGCGCGGCGGTAGTTATCATCCTGCATGCAATCATTGATATGCTGATAACCGGCGAGATAGCCCAGATAAGCAAGGAACGAGTGGCTGCCGTTGAGCATACGCAGCTTCATCTCTTCAAACGGCACCACGTCAGTGACCAGCTCCGCACCGGCTTTCTCCCACTGCGGACGACCAGCCACGAAGTTATCTTCGATAACCCACTGGCGGAACGGTTCACAGGCCACTCCAGCCGGATCGCGCACCCCGGTGAGTTGTTCAATTTTATCCAGCGTATCTGCGGTCACGGCCGGAACGATGCGGTCGACCATTGTGGAAGGGAACGTCACGTTCTGCTCAATCCACTGCGCCAGTTCGTCATCAACGGCGCTGGCATACGCACAAACTACGTTGCGCATTACGTGGCCGTTTTCCGGCATATTATCGCAGGACATCACGCTGAAAGCCGGTAGACCGGCGGCGCGACGGCGCGCCAGCGCTTCTACCACCACGCCCGGCGCCGATTTCGGCTGGTGTGGAGTTTGCAGATCGGCGGCAATCAGCGGGTTATCGAGCTGCAGCTGGCCGGTGGCCGGAGAGTGGCAGTAGCCTTTTTCGGTGATGGTCAGCGAGACAATCGCCACCTGCGGCTCGCACATTTTCGCCAACACGCTTTCCAGGCCATCGACCTGCGCATGCATCGCCTGCTTCACCACGCCGACGACGCGCGCGGTCCAGGCATCGGCGGACATTTCAGCCACCGTATAGAGCAAGTCCTGCTGTTGCAAATCGGCAATCTGCTGCTCACCGCCAATAAGGTTCACTTCGGTATAGCCCCAGTCGCTGCCGTGTTTGGCGGCAAGGATATCGGCATACACCGCCTGATGGGCGCGGTGGAAAGCCCCAAAACCGAGATGAACGATGCGAGAAACCAGCTTGCTGCGATCGTAAGAAGGAAGCGTTGCCCTGGCGTTTAAAAGCGTGTTTTCCATGGTGTCTCTCATTTTTATGATGACTGATAAATCATTCTCAAACAGAATGTTTTGGTGAGGTAAACCATCGCACGCAATTGGTATGACATCTTTGATTTCCATCAACTACCATACAAGAAGATTCGGCGCTGTCGCGTTTCGTGATCCTGCGCGCAATGGTGGGAATGAGCCGGGAATAAACCCGGCTGGATAGCGTTAACGATGAGATTAGGATTTCGCGTATTGGCCGTTCGCGCTCAGCGCCTGGCGCGTACCGGCGTCCGCCGCATCGTGGTCCAGACTCAGGTCACGGTCGCACACTTCCGGCATCAGCAAGGACGAGATGAGACCGATAGCTGAATAGCAGATCAGCATCGCGACAATCGGCCACCACGAACCGGTTACGTTACAGAAGATACCGGCCAGCACCGGCCCGAATCCCACCGCCACCAGACCGCCGGCCTCTTTTGAGATAGCCATTCTGGTGAAACGATTACGCGATCCGAACATTTCCGCCATAGTAATATTTTCCAGCGCGAACAAGCCCAGCACCGCCACGTTATGAATGACAATCAGCGATAGCATAATTGTGCTGGCGCTATAGCTTTTATCGACAATAATGGCCAGCATCGGCCAGGCCAGAATAATGGCCGAAATATTGACGATAATATAAGGTAAACGGCGGCCAACTTTATCTGACAACCAACCTAACAGCGGAATAGTAATAAAACCAATCACTGAGCTAATCATTAAGGCATCGGTCGGAATCGCTTTATCAAATAATAGAGTCTGTACCAGATATCCCGCGAGAAATGTTTGCAACAAACCGGAATTACCAGCCTGACCAAAACGTAAACCGGTCGCCAGCCAGAATGATTTACTTTTTAACATTGCGCCGAACGTGTTTTGCGCGGCGGCGGCTTTAGCCTGAATTTCATCGGCTTCGTTGACCTGTTCAAATACCGGGCTTTCTTTCAGATTCAAACGCAGCCAGATGGCAAAGATCATTACCACGACGCTCGCGAGGAACGGAATACGCCAGCCCCAGGCGATGAGTTGTTCGCGATCGAGCAGGAAGAACATTATCGCCCAGATGGCCGTGGCGCTCAGCGTCCCGCAGTTGGTGCCCATCGCTACCAGAGAAGAGATGATGCCGCGTTTGCCTTTTGGCGCATACTCCGCCAGCATGGTTCCGGCGCCGGAAATTTCAGCGCCCGCCCCCAGTCCCTGGATAATACGCAGGGTCACCAGTAACACCGGTGCAAAAATGCCAATCTGCGCGTAGGTAGGTAAAACGCCGATCAACGTGGTACAAATTCCCATCATGGTGATGGTAATAAACAGAACCTTTTTACGCCCGATGCGGTCCCCCATTTTACCGAATATGAAAGCGCCAACTATCCGCGCAATATATCCTGCGCCATAGGTTCCCATCGCTAATATCAGCGCCATAGCCGCCGACTGCTCCGGGAAAAATATCTCATGAAAGACCAGCGCGGCGCCTAAAGAATAAAGCTGAAAATCCATAAACTCCAGTGCCGTGCCAAGCCAACCGGATACCGCGGCGCGAATTAGATCCGAGGTGCTTCTCTCTTTTTTAGCTGTCGTCATAATAATAATCTCTAAAGTAGGATACAGCGAGGTTATTTATATTTATGCGTTGAAGGTTAATAACACCTTACAACAATGCTTGCGATCTTCTTCAAATAACGTCATGGCATCGACAACATCCTCAAAGGCAAACTGATGGGTGATGAGCCGCTCCGGATTTATTAATCCGTTTGCCAACCATTCAAGAACCAGCGGGAATTTATTGGCATTGAGTCTGGAAGAATAAATAGTGAGCTCTTTGCCGGTAATCCCCTGCTGCGCCACCATTGAAGGTTCGGTAGAAAAGCCCATCAATACGATCCTGCCCGCCGGCGAGGCCAGTGCGATGGCCTCTGCGAAAATCGCCGGATGGCAGGCGGCGTCGATAATCAGCGTTGGCCGGATACCCTGCGCTTCCAGCGCCTGCGCCAGCGGTTGCTCCTTATTATTAATGGTCCAGTCGGCGCCGTTTTGCTGCGCCATCTGCAGCCGCTCGGGGATCTGATCGGCAACGATGACCTGCCGCACGTTATAGACGCGCTTGAGCACCTGAATGGTGGTCAGCCCCATCGGCCCGGCGCCGTAGACCAGCGCGATATCCTGTTCGCGTGGTTTAGCCTGCCCGGTGACATTCGCCGCAATGGTAAAGGGCTCAACCATTACCGCATGATGGTCGCTCACGTTCTCCGGCACCGGCCAGGCATTTTTGGCCGGTACCACCACGTATTCGCTAAAACCGCCATCGCGATGGACGCCCAGCACCACCAGCGAAGCGCAGACGTTGGGCTTACCGACCGAACAGGGATAACAGTGGCCGCAGCTGATAACCGGATCAACCGTCACCCGCTGGCCCACGACTTTATCCGTCACCCCCTCGCCCACGGCATCAATCACGCCGAAAAACTCGTGGCCGATGACCCGGGGATATTTGGCGAACGGGTTATGTCCACGATAGATGTGGCTATCTGAGCCGCAAATTCCCGCCAGTTTCACCTTTACCCGCACTTCTCCATTTCCCGGCTGCGGCAGCGGCCGTTCTTCAATCGCCAGCGCGTTTGGCTGTTGGATAACAATACTTTTCATTTTTCTCTCCTTACCAATTCCACAGCGTGCCATCTTCGAGGCGCGCCACCGGCAGACAGGCGGGTTCATAGGGATATTTCGCCGCCAGCTTCTCGTCGAATTCGATGCCCAGCCCCGGTTTATCGCCCGGATGCATATAGCCATTGTCAAAACGCCAGCTATGCGGGAAGACCTCCAGCATCTGTTCGGAATAGCCCATGTACTCCTGTACACCGAAATTTGGCACCCACAGGTCGAAATGCAGCGCCGCCGCCATACATACCGGAGAGAGATCTGACGGCCCGTGAGAACCGGTGCGTACCTGGTACAACGAAGCAAAATCGGCGATGCGCCGCATTCCGCTGATCCCGCCAGCGTGGGTAATGGTGGTGCGGATATAATCAATGAGCTGCTCTTCAATCAGCTGTTTGCAATCCCAGATGCTATTAAAGACTTCGCCGACGGCAATCGGCGTGACGGTATGCTGGCGGATTAAGCGGAAGCACGCCTGATTCTCTGCCGGGGTCGGATCTTCCATCCAGAACAGGCGATACTCCTCAATGCTTTTACCAAAGCGCGCCGCCTCGATCGGCGTCAGGCGATGGTGCATGTCGTGTAGCAGGTGCTCGTTAAAGCCAAATCTTTCGCGCACGGCGGCAAACAGCCGCGGGGTAAAATGGAGATATTTTTCCGTTGACCACAGCTGTTCTTCCGGCCACACGCCTTTGGTCGCCGGCTCGTATGCCTGACCTTTGCCCTTGGCCATGCCGTAGGTGGTTTTCATCCCCGGAATACCGCACTGCACGCGGATCGCCTTAAAACCCATTTCCTGATGGCGGGCGTAGTCGTCCAGCACTTCATCAATGGAATGACCGGTGGTGTGGCAGTAGACCATCACCCCTTCGCGCGAGGCGCCGCCCAGCAGTTGGTAAAGCGGCATTCCGGCGGCTTTGGCTTTGATATCCCACAGCGCCATATCAACGGCGGAAATCGCCGACATGGTCACCGGGCCGCGGCGCCAGTAAGCGCCTTTGTAGAAGAACTGCCAGATATCTTCGATGCGGTGAGCATCACGGCCAATCAGCTGCGGACAAAGGTGATCTTTCAGGTATGAGGCGACCGACAATTCACGGCCGTTTAGCGTGGCATCACCGAGGCCGACAATCCCTTCATCGGTGGTGATTTTTAAGGTGACGAAGTTACGCCCTGGACAGGTAACGAACACGTCGGCGGCAACGATCTTCATGGGTAATTCCTTACATCTGTGCGGTTAGTGATCAAAATTAAATCACCAGACCTACTACCATACAAGTATGATATTTAAAAAAGATGCGAAGGATCACAAACGGATGTGGTTGCGGGGGGCGCCTGGCGCCCCCCGTTAGCGATTAATTGATGCGGTCTTTTACGATGAAGAAATAACACAGCGCGCCGGCAAAGGTCACGCAGGCGGCGATAACCAAGGCCAGGTTGAAGGAGTGCGTGGTATCCACCACCCAACCGGTGACGACCGGTGCAAAAGAGGCGAAAACAAAGCTGCCGAAGTTCTGAATCGCCGCCACCGACGCGACTTTATTCTCGCTGACCATCACCTGTACCAGCCCCCAGGCCGAGGTCCCGGCAAAGTGGACGCAGAATAGTGCCATGGAGATAAACGCCACCGCCTGGGTCGGCGAGTTTGATTGCACCACCAGCAGCGTGCCGAGCGCAGAAAGCGTCAGGCCAACCACAATGGCCGTTTTGCGCGTTTTTGCCAGATCGTAACCGCGGCGCGCCAGCGCATCGACCACCAGCCCATTGACCCACATGCCCACCGCCGCGGCCAGGAACGGGATCGCCGCCACCCAGCCGGTTTTCGCAAGGCTCAGTCCCTGCTGCGCCTGCAGATAACCCGGCAGCCACGCGATATACAGCCAGCCGGTATAGTTCACCCCGGAGAAGCCTAAAATCATGCCCCAGGTGGTGCGCCGTTTGAACAACGCCAGCCACTCGCTGAATACCAGCGTTGGGCGCGCTTTTTCCGGCGCCGCCAGATACTGGCGCTCCTCCTGCTGCAGATCGAACTGCGCGCGGTTGCGATACCACGCGTACCAGCACAGGCCCACAACGATCCCCGCAAGGCCGATAACCACGAACATGGTACGCCAGCCCCAGGCTATCTGCATCAGCACCAGCGCTGGCGGCGCAATCGCCTGGCCAAGCACCGTTGACGAGTTAAAAATGCCGACCGCGGTGCCGCGCTCTTTTTGTACGTACCAGTCGGTAATGGATTTTACCCCCGCCGGCATAAACGGCGCTTCGCCAATCCCGAGGCCAATACGGAGCAAAATAAAGTGGCTAAAGGAGTTCACCACCCCGGTTAGCGCCTGCATCAGTGACCAGAAAATCAGCCCTGCCCCCAATACAATTCGCGGGCCGAAGCGATCGAGCAAAATACCCGAGGGCAGTTGAGCAAAGCCGTATGACAGAGAGAACGCCGACAGCAGCACGCCGAATTCGGTCGCGCTAAGCCCGAGATCGCCGCGAATAGCCTCACCGGCAACGCTTAATGACGAACGATCGAGGAAGTTGACGATACCGGCGATAAACAGCAGCGTCAGGGTGACTTTTTGCACCCGGCCAATACGCACGGGTTTGGTGCCAGCTTCGCTGGCAAGGGTTTGTGTAGCCATAATTGCCTCTTACGATAAACAGCACGATGCGGTTAAGGTAAGTAAGGCAACTAGTCTTCTACCATACAAGAATTAAGGTTGAAATTAGCGTGGAAGATCACAAAGGGCGATTTTTTATCCTGTTACAAGACGCTATGCCCGCCCCCAGCCAGCAACGATGATCAGCATGCCGCATAGCGCAATCGCCGCCCCCGCCCAGTCAAAGTGGCTTAGCTTCACACCATCGACGAAACGCAGCCACAGCAGCGCGGTACAGACATAGACGCCGCCATAAGCGGCATACACTCTGCCGCTGGCCTCCGGGTGCAGGGTCAGTAGCCAGACGAACATCGCCAGCGCCATCGCCGTCGGGATCAACAGCAGCGGCGAACCGCCCCGCTTCAGCCATAGCCACGGCAGGTAACAGCCGATGATTTCGCACAGCGCGGTAGCAAAGAAAAGTAACGTGGTTTTCAGCATTAAAGTTTGGTAAATGAGACAATTTGTTGCACCAGTGTACGCGATAATGTGCCTGAACCCATGCCATTTTGTCAGGTAGGCGTGGGTAGCGAGTTGTAGTAAACTTGTCCAACTGGTTAACCCTTTTTATCACTCAAAGGAAATCGTGATGAAAATGACACGCAATAAACGCTGGTGCCTGACCGCCCTGCTGGCGGCAAGCGCAATGGTCTATACCGCTTCGTCCTTCGCGCAAACCGACAAACTGGTGATCGAGTCCGGCGACAGCGCGCAGAGCCGTCAGCAAGCCGCAATGGAAAAAGAGCAGTGGAACGATACCCGCTCGCTACGGCAGAAGGTGAATAAACGCGCGGAGAAAGAGTGGGACAAAACCGACGTCGCCTTCGATGCGCAGGATAACTGCCAGAAGAGCGCCAACGTCAACGCCTACTGGGAACCTAACACCCTGCGCTGTCTTGACCGCCGTACCGGTCGCGTTATTACGCCATAATTCCCCGGCGCCCGTGGGCGCCATCCTCTATTAATGCACACAGGATTTCCCATGTCTGACGCCCCTCACGTCAAACTCCGCCCGCTTGAGCGCGAAGACCTGCGCTTCGTCCACCAGCTTGATAATAACGCCAGCGTAATGCGTTACTGGTTTGAAGAACCTTACGAGGCCTTCGTCGAACTCTCTGACCTTTACGACAAACACATTCACGATCAAAGTGAACGCCGTTTCGTTATCGAATGCGATGGCGAAAAAGCCGGGCTGGTTGAACTGGTGGAGATAAACCACGTTCACCGTCGCGCCGAGTTCCAGATTATCATCTCCCCGGAATATCAGGGCAAAGGGCTGGCGACGCGCGCCGCTAAGCTGGCAATGGACTACGGCTTTACCGTTCTCAATTTGTATAAGCTGTATCTGATTGTTGATAAAGAAAACGAAAAAGCGATCCATATCTACCGCAAACTCGGTTTTATGGTCGAAGGCGAGCTGATTCACGAGTTCTTTATCAACGGCGAATACCGCAATACCATTCGCATGTGCCTGTTCCAGCATCAGTACCTTGAGAAACATCGTCCTCAAGGCCAGACGCTACTCAAGCCCACCGCTCAGTAGTAGTCGATACTGTTTTTGATGCTGTAGTGTCGCGTCACCGCCGGCTGGACGCTTTCATCGACAACCTGCATCTCGCAGCGGATCGGGTTGTCGTGATCGTCATAGTCGCAGGTTTGATTGACCTTGCCTAACGCGCGGTCGTTAAATACGCTCACCGCGCTGTAATCGAGCTTTTTACGCGGATCGGTGGACGGCGTCGATACGACGCTGAAGCGCTCATCTTTCGCGGTGGTGGTTTTGCCCAGTGGATAACCTTCGCTGTCGTAGCGATAGCTGGAAGTACTCTCTTTCCCGCGAGCCGTCACCACAAAGCCGTTATCATCGGTCTCCCAACTGACGCCCGCCGCCGGCATCTCGGCGAGCTGGCATTTCCCCTGCAGCCGCAGGCGTTTCTCCTGCGTTTGCGCATCCAGATAGTAATTCGCGTCAAGTACCAGCGTGGCGCCGGTTTTGTTTTCGAGGTCGTTAAAATCCAGCAGATCAAAACACCCTTCTGCCGACACCTGGGCACGCACCCGCTTCACCATTTCCCCCTGGTCGTCGAACAGGATCTGAGTAAAGGTTTTAACCGGGCCGCGCAGCGGATCGAACTCAAACTCATTGGAAAAACTGGCCATCTCCGGGGTAAACGCCGCCGGCGCTGACGGCTTATCGCAGGCGCTGAGCAGCAACGCCGCCGGGATCAGCAAAAACAGTTTATTCACAGCCGCTACCTTTTTGGGAACATTCCAATCATTTTAGCAAATACAATTGTTTACACCAATTCTGCTATGCTTAAAACTGGATGACATCAATAAGGAGCTTATGATGAAACTATCCCCATGGTTGTGCGCGGCCCTGCTGCTGGGTTCGGCATCCGCACTGGCAGCGCCGGACTCCTGCGAGCGGGTAAAGGGCGAGATCCAGCAAAAGATCATCAACAACGGCGTTCCGGCTTCTGGTTTTAGCCTGGCCATTGTACCGAACGATCAGCCTGACCAACCCGGCGCTCAGGTGGTGGGCCACTGCGCTAACGACACCTTCAAGATAATCTATACCCGCAACGGCGACGCGGCGGCCACCGATTCAGACGGGCAATAACCGCCGCTTTCGAGTGAAGGATCTTATCTCTGGTTGACCGGAGATAAGATTCGCCTACCCCTATTTAAGTATTATTCCTCACCCATGCGCCAGCACCCCCGCGGTTGCCAGCGGCATTTCGCATAATAAAAATCATGGAGTGAGCACAATGTCCTACCCAGAACATCCCGGCGGCGTCAGCCGTCGCAACCTCATAAAATCCTCAGCAATCGGTTCACTGGCCCTGGCTGCCGGCGGTCTGTCGCTGCCGTTCAGTCTACACGCCGCGGCCGCCGCCGTGCAGCAAGCCACCGGAGCAGAAGAAAAAACCGTATGGGGGGCCTGCTCGGTTAACTGCGGCAGTCGCTGCGCGCTGCGCCTGCACGTCCGCGACGACGAAGTGGTGTGGGTGGAAACCGATAATACCGGCCACGATATCTACGGCGATCATCAGGTTCGCGCCTGCCTGCGCGGGCGCTCTATTCGCCGGCGTATCAACCACCCCGATCGTCTAAACTACCCAATGAAACGCGTCGGCAAACGCGGCGAAGGAAAATTCGAGCGCATTAGTTGGACCGAAGCGCTGGATACCATCGCCGGGAATCTGGAACGCGTGGTAAAAGAGTACGGCAACGAAGCGGTCTATATTAACTACTCTTCCGGGATTGTCGGCGGCAATATGACCCGCTCTTCCCCTTCCGCCTCGCCGGTAATGCGGCTGATGAATTGCTACGGCGGCTCGCTTAACCAGTATGGTACCTACAGTACGGCGCAGATCGCCTGCGCCATGCCCTATACCTACGGTAGCAACGACGGTAACAGCACCTCGGATATTGAAAACAGTAAACTGGTGGTAATGTTCGGCAATAACCCGGCGGAAACCCGCATGAGCGGCGGCGGCATTACCTGGTACCTGGAGCAGGCCCGTGAGCGTTCCAACGCCCGCATGATCGTCATCGACCCACGCTATACCGATACCGCGGCCGGGCGTGAAGATGAGTGGATCCCCATTCGTCCCGGTACCGATGCGGCGCTGGTCGCCGGTATCGCCTGGGTATTGATTAACGAAAATCTGGTCGACCAGCCGTTCCTCGATAAATACTGCATCGGCTACGATGAGAAAACCTTGCCGGCCGATGCCCCGGCCAACGGCCACTATAAAGCCTATATTCTCGGCCTGGGCGACGACGCCACCGCCAAGACACCGCAGTGGGCCTCGCGTATTACCGGTATTCCCGCCGATCGCATCATTAAGCTGGCGCGCGAAATCGGTATGACCAAACCCGCCTATATCTGCCAGGGTTGGGGCCCGCAGCGCCAGGCGAACGGTGAGCTCTCCGCGCGGGCTATCGCCATGCTGCCGATTTTAACCGGCAATGTCGGCATTAACGGGGGTAACAGCGGCGCCCGCGAATCGACCTATACCATCACCATTGAGCGCCTGCCGGTGCTGGAGAATCCGGTAAAAACCGCCATCTCCTGCTTTAGCTGGACCGACGCTATCGCTCGCGGGCCGGAGATGACCGCCACCCGCGACGGCGTGCGCGGCAAAGAGAAGCTGACGGTCTCTATTAAATTTCTGTGGAACTATGCTGGCAACACCATCATTAACCAGCATTCCGACATCAATAAAACCCACGATATCCTGCAGGACGAGAGCAAATGCGAGATGATCGTGGTTATCGAAAACTTTATGACCTCGTCGGCAAAATACGCTGATATTCTGCTGCCGGATCTGATGACCGTCGAACAAGAAGATATCATTCCTAACGACTATGCCGGCAATATGGGCTATCTAATTTTCATCCAGCCCGCCACCACGGCGAAGTTCGAACGCAAACCTATCTACTGGATCTTAAGTGAAGTAGCAAAACGCCTTGGCGACGATGTGCATCAGCGCTTCACCGAAGGACGAACTCAGGAGCAGTGGTTACAGTATCTGTACGCCAAAATGGTCGCCAAAGATCCGGCGCTGCCGGGTTATGACGAGCTCAAAAAAATGGGCATTTACAAGCGTAAAGACCCGAACGGCCATTTCGTCGCCTATCGCGATTTTCGTCGCGACCCTGAAGCGCATCCGCTAAAAACCCCCTCCGGCAAAATTGAGATTTACTCCAGCCGCCTCGCCGATATTGCCGCCCGCTGGCAACTGGAAAAAGACGAAGTCATTAGCCCGCTGCCGGTCTATGCCTCCACCTTGGAAGGCTGGGACGATCCGTTGCGCAGCCAATTCCCGCTGCAAATGTTTGGCTTCCATTATAAGGCGCGTACCCACTCCAGCTACGGCAACGTCGATGTCTTACAAGCGGCCTGCCGCCAGGAAGTGTGGCTTAACCCTCTCGATGCCGAAAAACGCGGGATTAACAACGGCGACATGGTGCGTGTCTTTAATCAGCGCGGCGAACTGCGTATTCCGGCAAAGGTCACGCCGCGTATTATGCCTGGGGTGACGGCGATGGGTCAGGGAGCATGGCACGATGCCAATATGGCTGGCGATCGCGTCGACCACGGCGCCTGCATGAATACCCTCACCACCCACCGGCCCTCACCGCTGGCGAAGGGAAATCCGCAGCATACCAATCTGGTCGAAATCGAGAAGGTTTAAGGAGTAAACCATGAGCGCTCAATACGGATTTTTTATCGATTCCGCCCGTTGCACCGGCTGCAAAACCTGCGAGCTGGCCTGTAAAGACTACAAGAACCTGACGCCGGACGTCAGCTTCCGTCGTATCTATGAGTATGCCGGCGGCGACTGGCAGGAGGACAATGGCGTCTGGAGTCAGAACGTTTATGCCTACTACCTTTCCATCGCCTGTAACCACTGCGAAGACCCGGCGTGCACCAAGGTCTGCCCGAGCGGGGCGATGCACAAGCGCGAAGATGGTTTTGTGGTGGTCAATGAAGAGGTGTGCATTGGCTGTCGCTACTGCCATATGGCCTGCCCGTATGGCGCGCCGCAGTACAACGCCGCTAAAGGGCATATGACCAAATGCGATGGCTGTCACGAACGCGTCGCACAAGGCAAGAAACCGATTTGCGTCGAGTCCTGCCCGCTGCGGGCGCTGGACTTCGGGCCGATTGCCGAACTGCGTGAAAAGCACGGCCAACTGGCCGCCGTGGCGCCGCTGCCGTCGGCGCACTTCACCAGGCCGAGCATTGTGATAAAACCAAACGCCAACAGCCGTCCGTGCGGCGATACCACCGGCTATCTGGCCAATCCGCAGGAGGTCTAAAATGGGAAATGGATGGCATGAATGGCCGCTGGTTCTGTTTACGGTACTGGGGCAATGCGTAGCTGGCGCGGTTATTGTCAGCGGCCTGGGCTGGGTGTCGCTCTGCGGTCAGCGCGAAGCGCGACAGCGGCTGGTGCGCAGCATGTTCTTTATCTGGCTATTGATGGGAATAGGTTTTCTCGCTTCTGTCATGCATCTCGGCTCGCCGCTACGGGCATTTAACTCATTGAACCGCGTTGGCGCTTCAGCGCTCAGTAATGAAATCGCCAGCGGCGCCCTCTTCTTCATCGTCGGCGGATTCTGGTGGCTATTGGCGGCGGTGGGAAAAATGCCCTCGGCACCTGGCAAAATCTGGTTGTTTCTCACCATGTTGCTGGGGCTGCTATTTGTGATGGCGATGACCCGGGTCTACCAAATTGACACCGTGCCAACGTGGTACAATGGCTACACCACCAGCGCGTTCTTCCTGACGGTACTGCTCGCAGGGCCGCTGTTCGCTGCCCTGCTGCTAAAGCTGGCGAAAGTCGATTTCAACGGCTGGTTTTTTGCCGCTATTAGCGTGGCCGCACTCATCATCAGCGTGGCAGTTGTTGTCTTGCAAAACGCGGATCTCGGCACGATCCACAGTTCAGTACAACAGGCGAACGCCCTGCTACCGGATTACGGCAGACTGCAGGTTCTACGGCTGATCCTGCTGGCGCTCGGTCTCGGCTGCTGGCTGTGTCCGCTGATCCGCCGCCAGCCGCCGCGCGCCGCCGGGTTATTGATCGGGCTGATAATGGTTTTAGTCGCGGAGTGTATAGGCCGCGGCCTGTTTTATGGCCTGCATATGACCGTGGGTATGGCGGTTGCGGGTTAACGAGACGGCGCGCCTGTGCGCGCCGCAGTAAGGAATAGGGTAATGATGCAGATCCCAAATCGCGACGCCGTCGCACTAAGCGCCCGCACGCTGGGCGCGCTGTTCTCTTATGCGCCGAATAGCGAGCAAAACGCGCCGCTGGTCGCCGCTTTTCTCGATGGTAGCTGGCAGCCGCAGTGGCCGCTCCCGGTATCCGATTCACTGGCGATGGAATTTACCGCCAGCAGCGACGAGGCGCTGCCGCAAGCCTGGCAGCGTCTGTTTATCGGTCCATGGGCGCTTCCCGCTCCGCCGTGGGGTTCGGTGTGGCTTGATAAAGAGTCGGTGTTATTCGGCGACTCGACGCTTGCGCTGCGCGAGTGGATGCGCGCCAACGGTATCGCGCTGGATCTTGAGCGCAACGAACCCGAAGACCACTTCGGAACACTGCTGCTGCTGGCCGCATGGCTGTGTGAAACAAATCAGGATGAGTTGTTTGCGCAACTGCTGGCCTGGCATCTACTGCCGTGGTCCGGGCGTTTTCTGAGCGTCTTTATGGAAAACGCCGGGCATCCGTTCTATCGGGCGCTGGGCCTACTGGCGCAGTCGACGCTGGCTAGCTGGCAGGAATATTTGCCCATCGCGGTGGCGGAAAAGCAGCTGTATCGTTAACTCACCCGCCGCGTCGATCCCCGGCGCGGCACTTATAGCTTTTGCATCTAAGGTTATTCCCTATCACAATAACGCTATGAATCCCAATTTCACTTCCGCTAATGCATCGTCTTCATAACTACCCTGATGTGCAGGTGATGTTTCGTCGCCTGATCATCGCCACGCTCGTCGGCATCTTTGCGGCGCTGGCCGTGGCGCTGTTTCGCCACTCGATGGTGGCACTGGAAACTTTATTTCTCGGTAATGATAGCGGCAGTCTGGTGAACGCCGCGCAGTCGATGCCGTGGTGGCGTCGGCTGCTGACGCCGGCGCTTGGCGGAATCACGGCGGGGACATTGCTCTGGTTATGGCAACGGCGTAGCGTCTCGCGTCCGCACGCCCCGACCGATTACATGGAAGCGCTGGAAACCGGCGATGGCTGTTTCGATACGCCGGCAAGCCTCGTCAAATCGCTGGCATCGCTGCTGGTGGTCGTGACCGGCAGCGCCATTGGCCGCGAAGGGGCCATGATCCTGCTGGCCGCGCTGGCCGCCTCGCTGTTTGCCCGCCGTTTTACCCCACGCGCTGAATGGAAGCTATGGGTCGCCTGCGGCGCCGCCGCCGGGATGGCCAGCGCCTATCATGCGCCGCTGGCGGGGAGCCTGTTTATCGCCGAAATCCTCTTCGGCACCCTGATGCTGGCCTCGCTCGGGCCGGTGGTCATTTCAGCGGTGATCGCCCTGCTGCTGACCAATTTACTCAATGGCGGCGCCGCGCCGCTGTACCACGTCGTCTTGCAACAAAACCTGACCGCGCTGCATTACGGTTTAATGCTGGCAACCGGCCTGCTGGCCGGGCTGTGCGGGCCGCTGTTCATCTGGCTGATGGACTACAGCCACCGTGGCTTCGTGAGGCTGAAACTGTCGCCGCCGTGGCAGCTGGCGCTGGGGGGACTGATCGTTGGCATGTTATCGCTTATTACCCCGGCGGTGTGGGGCAATGGTTATAGCGTGGTGCAAAGCTATCTGCTATCGCCGCCGCTATTTAGCGTCATTATCATCGTCTTTATCTGTAAGCTGTTGGCGGTGCTGGCCAGCAGCGGCTCCGGCGCGCCGGGCGGCGTCTTTACCCCGACGCTATTCGTCGGGCTGGCAATAGGAATGCTATTCGCCACTTTTAGCGGGCTGTGGTTAGATAACGATCAGAACATAGCGATTATGATTGGTTTAACCGGAATGGCGGCGTTTCTCGCCGCGACAACGCATGCGCCGATGATGTCGACGCTGATGATTTGTGAGATGACCGGGCAGTATGTGCTGCTGCCCGGTTTATTGATCGCCTGCGTACTGGCTTCGGTAGTGTCGCGGACGTTACGCCGGGATTCGATCTATCGCCATCACGTTGCCGAGCACGTCTAAGTCAACATACTGGCTGAGTTCGCGCTGTTCGGCGCGCGGCAGATAAGGCAGCTCGCCAATCAGCGGCGCAGGCAGCTTTTTGCTCAGCACGTCGATGATTTCAGCGTAGTGCGCAAGGCCTGGGTTAATGCGGTTGGCGACCCAGCCGATTAACGGCAGACCATCGTTGGCGATCGCCTGAGCGGTCAACAGAGCATGGTTGATACACCCTTCCTGAATGCCCACCACCAACACTACCGGCAGTTGTTCCTGCACTACCCACTCGGAGAGCGGGCGTAAGTCGTTCATCAGGCTGCGCCAGCCGCCGGTACCTTCCACTACGACATGATCCACTCTGCCGCTGAGCTGCTGCAGGCCGTCACTGAGTAAGCCGTAGTTGATCGGGCAGCTGTGCGCCACGCTGCTTTCTTCTTCGCTTAACGCGATGGGATTGACAGCATCATACGGCAGCGACAGCGTCGACACGCTCTGTAATACCAGCGCATCTTTGTTACGCAGTCCTTCCGGCGTCTCTTTGCTGCCCTTCGCCACAGGCTTATACCCGGCGACGCTTTTACCGCTGGCAGCAAGTGCCTGCAGCAGCGCGCGGGATACTACCGTCTTCCCGACAGCAGTGTCAGTACCTGTTATAAAGAAACGCTTAAACATCACTAACCCCAAAGTTGTGTATACGAAAAATACATAAGAGAAATAATCAACAGTGGGAAAAGTCTACGCGAAGCCGTCGGGGCCCAGATTGAGATAGCGCAATTTTTGGTGCGACTATGAAAAAATGTTAACCCTGTAACAGTCGGATAAGGAGCGATCCGTTATAGAGGGCGTCTTTCACCAAAGCCGCGCCAGCCATCGTTCCGCGGTTTGAGAACTGGGTACTCTCAACCGCGATATGACGACTATATGCCGGTAGCGCCTGTTGCCGAATACAGTCAGAAATTGCCGGAAACAAAATATCAGACGCCTGATTGAACGGCGAACCAATAAGGATTTTTTGCGGGTTAAACAGATTGACCATGATAGCCAGAATACGCCCTACATGAGCGCCAACGCCGGTAATGATATCCCGCGCCAGTAAATCGCCCTGCTGCGCCGCCTGACATAACCATTCAACGCTCAACTGCTGTTGATGCAGCATAGAGCTCATGGATTTTGCCATGCGCATCTGCGCCAGTTCCAGCACGCTTTCGACGCTGGCGATGGTTTCCAGGCAGCCGTGATTGCCGCAATAGCAGCGTTTACCATAAGGGTCAACCTGGGTGTGGCCGATCTCCACCAGGCTGCTGCTGCCGGCGTGCAACAGGCGGCCATCGGTGATCACTCCCGCGCCGACGTTGTGGTCGATTACCACCTGGATGACGTCGCGCGCCCCCCGCGAGGCGCCAAACAACGATTCGGCCATGGTCCAGGCGCTGATATCGTGCTGTATATAGACCGACACTCCGGTGTGATTAGCCAGAGCCTCACCGAGCGGCATATCTTTCACGTCATCATAAAACGGCATTCGGTGAATGATACCGTTTTCAGTATCAATGATCCCCGGCAAGGTGATGGCGATTGCGGTAAGTCGTTCGAGCTTGTGCTGATGGCGAATAAAAAACTGGTCGATATGTTCGATGATCCGCGTCAGCAGCGGTTGCGCATGCTGCAGCGGCAGTTCCAGTTGTTCTTCCACCACCAGCTTGCTGCTCAGATCGCGCAGCGCCAGGTGGATTTCCCCCCGGCTGATGCGCAACGACAAATAATGCCAGGCTTCCGTTTCAACCATCAGCCCGACCGCCGGGCGGCCGCGGCTCCCCGGCTCCTGGATTTCGGTCTCCTGCACCAGGTGCGCTTCCAGCATCTCGCGAACAATTTTGGTAATGCTGGCCGGCGCCAGTTGCGCAAATCGGGAAAGGTCGATACGCGACACCGGGCCAAGCTGATCAATCAGGCGATATACCGCGCCAGCATTAGTCTGCTTTATTTGATCGATATGGCCTGGTTGACTGTCCGCTACCACCGTTGACTCCCTTTATTTTCGCGCTTCGAAATAAACTTTTGGCTATGGTGAAGCACTTCGATGGTGCACGTCAAATTTTTACTTAGCCTTGTGATTTGCCGCACATTTTTACCCCGTTTTTGTCTTAATTCGCCAGGGCGGCGGCAGCGAGAAGATAATCGCGAAAGCGCTGCGCCGCCAGACCCTGTTCACGGTGTTTGGCCCACACCAGCCACATTTCCGACACCGCATCGGGTTCACTAATCGGCAGCCAGCGCATTTCATTTAACTGCACCCGCTTAAACGAGGCCGGTAGGATCGATACCCCAAGACCTGAAGCCACAAGGCCAATGATGGTCATTGCCTCGCCGACCTCCTGGGTGATAACGGGCGTGGTACCGTAGCGGCGCATCAACCCGAGAATATCGTCATACAGGCCGGTACCAACGTGCGGATCGAAAAAGACAAACGGCTCGCGCGCCAGCTCAAGCAGACTGACCGATTGCTGACGGGCCAGGGGATGATCGCTGGGCACCATCGCCAGTAGCGGTTCGCGCAGCACCCTTTCCCAGCACAAGGTATCCGGCAGCTGCGTGTTGCGCATCAGGCCAAGGTCAAGCGCCCCTTCATTCAGCGGCACGATCTGTTCGCGGGTGTTGGTTTCGCGGGTCTGGATATGGACATCGGGAAAGCGGCGACGAAAAGTGGAAAGCGTATCGGAAACCGCTTTGATAAATGGCGCCGACGAGGTGAAGCCGATACGCAGTTCACCGGTTTCGCCGTGGTGCAGGCGCCCGGCGCGAGCGGCGGCATCTTCAACCTGCGTCAGTATTTGTCGGCTATCGGCGAGGAACTGCACTCCCGCCGCCGTCAGGCTGACGCTGCGATTAGTGCGGGCAAACAGCCGCGCGCCAATCTGTTGTTCGAGAATCTGAATTTGCTGGCTTAACGGCGGCTGAGAGATATTCAGGCGCGCCGCCGCGCGGCCAAAATGCAGCTCTTCCGCCACGGCGACAAAGTAACGCAGATGACGCAGCTCGATATTCATATTTAAAACGTCTTATTTGAGATTATTAATATATTAGACGGAATATTTACAATTTTATACCCTAAAAATGTGAGCTGAATGGTCACATCAGTTTGTTTGTAATCCAGCTGTATATAAGCAAGGAATTCTCCGTGAGTAACACAACAACCGCTGACACCGCGCCGGCGAGCGATGTCAGGGATAAGGTCGCTTCCCAGCCAAATCAATTTATTAAACGCGGCACCCCGGCGTTTATCCGCGTCACCCTGGCGCTATTTTCCGCCGGACTGGCCACCTTCGCCCTGCTCTATTGCGTGCAGCCAATTCTGCCGGTGCTGTCAGGCGAGTTCGGCGTAAGCCCGGCCAGCAGCAGTATTTCGTTATCGATTTCCACCGCGATGCTCGCCATCGGCCTGCTATTTACCGGCCCGCTGTCGGATGCCATTGGCCGTAAACCGGTAATGGTCACCGCCTTACTGTTGGCGGCGTGTTGCTCATTATTATCAACGATGATGACCAGCTGGCACGGTATTCTGATCATGCGCGCGTTGATCGGCCTGTCGCTCAGCGGCGTAGCCGCCGTAGGGATGACTTATCTCAGCGAGGAGATCCACCCAAGCGTGGTGGCGTTTTCAATGGGGCTTTATATCAGCGGTAACTCGATAGGTGGCATGAGCGGCCGCCTGCTCACCGGGGTCTTTACCGATTTCTTCGGCTGGCGCGTGGCGCTGGCGGTGATAAGCGCCTTCGCCCTCGCTGCGGCAATCATGTTCTGGCGTATTCTTCCCGAGTCGCGCCACTTCCGCCCTATTTCGTTGAAACCGAAAACGCTGCTGATTAACTTCCATCTGCACTGGCGCGATCGCGGCCTGCCGCTGTTGTTCCTCGAAGGCTTCCTGCTGATGGGCGCATTTGTGACCCTGTTTAACTATATTGGCTACCGTTTGATGATGTCGCCATGGTCGCTGAATCAGGCGGTGGTTGGCCTGCTGTCGGTTGCTTACCTGACCGGGACCTGGAGTTCGCCAAAAGCCGGCGCGCTGACAGTGCGTTATGGCCGCGGTCCAGTAATGTTGTTCTTTATTGCGGTGATGCTGTTTGGCCTGCTGATGACGCTATTCTCGCCGCTGTGGCTGATTTTCATCGGCATGCTGCTGTTCTCCGCCGGCTTTTTTGCCGCGCACTCGGTCGCCAGCAGTTGGATCGGACCACGGGCGCGTCGCGCGCGCGGCCAGGCATCTTCGTTATACCTGTTCAGCTACTATCTTGGCTCAAGTATTGCGGGGACGCTCGGTGGAGTCTTCTGGCATCATTACGGCTGGAATGGCGTCGGCGGCTTTATCGCCCTGCTGTTAATGGCCGCGCTGCTGACCGGCGCCTGTTTGCACAACCGCCTGAAATAATCGTTAAACGACGTGACCTTATTGGTCACGTCCGTTCACCACAGCCCGAGTACCGATGGTAACCCCAACAGTTCTCTGAGAGCATCCATAGAAAGCAGTGCGAAAAACACCCACGTGAACGGATTCATACTCGCCTCCGCTGACAGCCAGCGCCTGTTTTCAGTGTAGCCGCTGGTGAAGCGCACCGTCCGTTATGGTTATCACATGCGCATTTTTCGATACACGCAAAATGTCGTTCCAGCGACTCGACCAAATCACCCCGACGCGCTAGTGTACCCACTGACAACAGATTTATTTCACTCGCCACAGGCCAGCAGATACTATGACTGACAACAACAACTATCAGCAGCTCACCCGCACTTTCCAACGGCTCTCCCGCTTCTCTCACCTTGCCGCCATCGCCGGCTGGGATATGTTCGCCATGATGCCGCCCGGCGGCAGCCGCGCGCGCGGCGAAGCGCTGGCGGAGCTCGGGGTGCTGCAGCACCAAATTTTGACCGATAAGAAGGTCGGTGAATGGCTGGAAAACGCCCGGCAGGAAGATCTTAACGATCTGGAACAGGCTAACCTGCGCGAAATGACCCGCCAGTACCAGCAAGCGGCGCTACTACCGGAAAGCCTGGTGGAAGCGAAATCGCTGGCCGGCAGCCGCTGCGAACACGCCTGGCGCAGCCAGCGCCCGGCTAACGACTGGCAGGGGTTTGCCGAAAACCTGCGCGAGGTCGTTAAGCTCAGCCGCGAAGAGGCGCAGATCCGTGCCGATGCGAAAGGCTGTTCACGTTATGATGCCCTGCTGGATATTTTCGAACCCGATATGACCAGCGCGCGTCTTGACGTGCTATTCGCCGATCTGAAATCCTGGCTGCCGTCGCTGCTGGCAAACGTCGTCGATAAGCAAGCGCAGAAGACGCTGCTCGAGCCACAGGGGCCCTTCGCCATCACCGACCAGCGCGAGCTGGGGCTGGAAGCAATGCGGGTTTTAGGCTTTGATTTTGATGGCGGCCGCCTGGATATTAGCGCACACCCCTTCTGCGGCGGCGTGCCTGAGGACGTTCGTATTACCACCCGTTATAACGAAAACGATCTACTCAGCGCGCTATTTGGCGTGATCCACGAAACCGGCCACGCGCGCTATGAACAGAACCTCCCGCGTAACTGGCTCGATCAGCCGGTTGGGCTGGCTCGTTCAACGGCGATTCACGAATCTCAAAGTCTGTTCTTCGAAATGCAGCTTGGCCGCAGCGAAGCCTTCCTCAACCGCCTGCTGCCCGCTGTGCGTCAGCGCTTTGGCGACCAGCCGGCGTTCAGCGCGGAAAACTTTATCGCCTGGAACCAGCGCGTGAAGCCGGGCTTCATTCGCGTCGATGCCGACGAAGTCAGCTACCCGGCGCACGTCATTCTGCGCTATGAAATCGAGCGGGCGCTGATCGACGGCGATATTGAAGTAGACGATATTCCCGCCCTGTGGGACGAGAAAATGCAGAGCTGGCTGGGTATTTCGACCCTCGGCAACTATCGTGACGGCTGTATGCAGGATATTCACTGGACCGATGGCGGTTTCGGCTATTTCCCTTCCTATACGCTGGGGGCGATGTACGCCGCACAGTTAATGGCGGCCGCCAGACGCGCGTTACCGAATCTCGCACAGGATATCGCCGGCGGCGATTTTAACGCTCTGTTCGACTGGTTGCGGCAAAATATCTGGCAGCACGGCAGCCGCTTTACCACTTCGCAGCTGATTAAGAATGCCACCGGCGAAGATCTCAACGGTGAGTATTTCCGCCAGCATCTTACCGCGCGTTATCTCTAAGCCTGCGCGCCGGGGCCTGCTCCGGCGCGTTATACCCGTTCGCTTCGCGTTGTACATATGGTTACACGCCGATACCAAACACTCACGGAAAGCTCGAAAAGACAAGCATATAGTTACTTCAACGGCCCCGCAGTGGGGTTGAAATGAAGAAACCTTTTCGAGGATATCAGAATGAAAAAAGTATTAGCTCTGGTCGTTGCCGCTGCTATGGGTCTGTCTTCCGCTGCTTTCGCTGCTGATGCAGCAAGCACCACTCAGGCACCTGCTGCTGCAACTCACAGCACCACTGCCAAGACAACTCACCATAAAAAACATCACAAAGCTGCCGCCAAACCGGCTGCAGAACAGAAAGCCCAGGCTGCCAAGAAACACAAAAAAGCCGCGGCGAAACCCGCTGTAGAGCAAAAAGCTCAGGCTGCGAAAAAACACCACAAAGCCGCCACTAAACCGGCTGCACAGAAAGCCCAGGCTGCCAAAAAGCACCACAAAACTGCCGCTAAACCAGTAGCGCAGAAAGCTCAGGCTGCGAAAAAACACCACAAAACCACTAAACACACCGCAGCTAAACCTGCTGCTCAGCCGGCTGCATAATCGTTTCGGTTAGTCTGGTATTGTATAAATCGGCGCTGTTTCAGCGCCGTTTTTTTCTGGAGAGCGCTATGCTGCGACGCTATCGTTTTGAGCTCATCCTGATACTGCTGATAATATGCGCGCTGGTGGCAACCCGCTTTTTCCTCTATTAGGCGCCGCTAATCATCCCCCTCAATAGGAAAACCGGCTTCACGAATTGCCTGACGGCAATCGCTGACGCCCGCAGCATATCCCGCTTCAATTTCGCATACCGGGCTCGCACTGGAGAAAGGTAAGCGAATCGGCGTCGCCAGTTGACGTTCCAGCTCGCCAATTTTTACCCGCGCCGCCAGCAATTCCTTCGCCAGTTCTGGGGGCGACACTTCGGTTTTTTCCCCCGTAATGATCGCCCGCAATTGCTTCTCATCGATAGTCATCATATCCGCCAGTTTGCATTCATTGACAGATATTATAGCCAACGCCACCTCAGTGGCGCTGGCGTGACGCTACATGGCACGTACCGCCTCAATCACGAGATAGCCCATCGCTCCCCACATAAAAAAAGAAACCAGCGAAACATAAACTAATGCGCGAATACCTTGTTTAGACATACACCCTCCCACTACGGGAAATGACATTGCGCTTATGATGGCCGGGTCAACCTCACATTTCACTCAACGGGAATCGCCAATGACAATGTTTACAGTGAGAAAATGTTTCGTAGTGAAAATAATTGAGAAGATGGTAAAAAAACGCCAATGACCATGAACTTTTGCGATCTTAAGGCGACTAAAACACCCTCGAAAAATTGCGCTTTGCGAATGTCCTGTAAGGCAAAGTGATTATTTTGCCGTCGTTTTACGTACGTTCCGATACACGAATTATGTTGCGTTGCACGCCGCTTTCTGCGGAAATGACAACAGCAGAGATAATGCGTTAACCATCTGAATTAACATGGTTCTTGCATAGATGAAATGTCTTCAGGAGTCATTTTAACTGCCGTTTGGCTTAATAAAAATTATTCTTAACTTTCATAAACTTAAATCTCCTGCTACTTTCAATAGACATAATTATCTCCCCAGAGAGTGATATGCGTAGAGACGTACTGTTATTACTGTGTTCGTTTTGTGTATTTCCCCTGTTTGCTCACGCCGATGATGACGGCATGAGCGCGAAAGATATCAAAACGCTTTTTTTCGGCCATGACGATCGTAAAGCGGTCAGCGATCCGGCCAGTTCCCCCTGGGATGCCATCGGCCAGTTAGAAACCGCCAGTGGTAATCTGTGTACCGCAACGCTGATTTCGCCGCATCTGGCCCTCACCGCCGGTCACTGTTTGCTGCAGCCGCCGAAAGGAAAGCCGGACAAGGCCGTTGCGTTGCGTTTTATCTCGCGTAAGGGCAGTTGGGTCTATGAAATTCACGGGATTGACGGCCGTACCGACCCATCGCTAGGCAAACGGCTTAAAGCGGACGGCGATGGCTGGATTGTCCCCTCTTCCGCAGCCCCCTGGGACTTTGGCCTGATCGTCCTGCGCTACGCGCCCGGCGGCATTACGCCTGTTCCTGTGTTTCGCGGTGATAAAGAAGCGCTGACCGCGGCGCTGAAAGCAACGGACCGCAAAGTGACGCAATCCGGCTACCCGGAAGATCATCTGGATAGCCTCTATAGCCACCAGGATTGTCTGGTGACGGGATGGGCGCAAGCCTCAGTTCTATCACATCAATGCGATACGCTACCGGGCGACAGCGGTTCTCCGCTGCTGTTAAAAACGGACAACGGCTGGCAGGTCATTGCAGTGCAAAGCTCGGCGCCGGGACCGAAAGATCGCTATCGCGCCGATAACCGGGCTATTGCCGTGACCGGTTTTCTCGACAAGCTGGAAGCGCTGGCTAACGAGTGATTATCCCTGCTGCTGGCGCAGTTGAAGCAATGAATCGATCGGCATCGGTTGGCTGAAATAATATCCCTGAAGTCGATCGCATCCCGCCCGCCGCAGCAGCGCCAGCTGCTGCTGAGTTTCTACCCCTTCAGCAACCACGGTGATCCCCAGCGCATTAGCGATACGTACCGTGCCGCGCACCAGTTCTGCCGCCTGCGGGTCGACATCCACAACCCCGGCTAACGACTTATCAATCTTGAGGCTATCAAAACGACAGCTGCGTAGATAACCAATACTGGAATAGCCAATGCCAAAATCATCCAGCGCGACGGCGATACCTAACGATTTCAGGTTCTCGATAGCCACGCGAGCGCGCTCCGGGTTTTCCAGTACGTAGCTTTCGGTTACCTCAAGCTGCAGGCGGCGGGCAGGAAACTGACAGCGTCCCAGGGTTTGGATCACCCGAGTTTCGAATTCCGGGTCGCGGAACTGCGCCGGGGATATATTGACGGAAAGGAGTAAATCCCCCATCGTCTCGAGATCGTAACAGGCTTGCGACAGCGCAAACTGGCCCAAGGCATAAATCAATCCGCTGCTTTCGGCAATGGGGATGAAAGCATCCGGCGCCAGCGGGCCTTCAGGACGTCGCGGCCAGCGCAGCAAGGCCTCTACGCCTTCCATCACCAGCGTTTCGGCATTGACGATCGGCTGATACCAGACATCAAATTCGCCTTTTTCGAGACCTTCGCGGATACCATTTTCAATGTGCAGCTGGTGCTGACGCGTTTCGTTAAGGGTGTCATCATACCAGGCCGCTCTTCCCTTACCGCTTTTCTTCGCGTGGTACATGGCCATATCCGCACGGCGAAACAACTCAGTACTAGAACACTGCGTCGGCACCCCGCTGGCAATACCAATACTGGCGCTGATATATATTTTCCGGGCGCTGAGCGCAACGGGAGTTTTTAATAATTCGAGCACCGCCAGGGCGAATGCTGAGGCCTGATTAACCGCATGTTCGCCGCTCATGGTCATGGCGAATTCATCCCCGCCCATCCGCGCCAGCATCGCCCCCGCCGGAACCCGATCGCGTAATTCGCGGGCGATATGGGCAATCAGCGCGTCGCCAGTATCATGGCCGTAGTTATCGTTGACGTCTTTAAAACCATCGAGATCGATAAATACCACGCTCTGCATTTCATTCTTACCGCATTCGCCCATCGCATTTAAACGTTCAATCAATGCCCGACGGTTCGGCAAAAGGCTCAGCCAATCGATGAGCGCATTTTTTCGCGCCTGCTGTTCGCCGCGCGCCAGCTTGTAAAGCCCCAGGCTACTCAGCATGATAAACAGCAAAATTAAACTTGCCGCCAGAATGGCGATGAGCCTGATGCTGTTTGACGCGGCGCGCGCCGCTTCCGCACCAGGAAGGCGCGGTTGCCAGCTCAGATAGGCCAGCGTCTCCCCGCCCTCTGTGCGTAATGGTACGCTGTATTCGCCGGCAAACTGCGTCGTATGCAGACGATTAATCTGGAAAGTGTTCCCCAGGGTTTCCAGCATGGTTGGATTAATGTGGCGGGTAATCACCAGATAGCGACGGGTTTTATCATAAATCGGTAAGCGGCCGATTGTCGGGCGAATCAAGCCGATACCGACAAACGCAATGCCTGCGCGGGTACGGGTGATTCCGGCAAAGGCATTTTTACCGCGTCTCAGCGCATCCGCGTGCTGCTCGATAAGGGTTTGTAACCCGCTGCCGAAAAAACCAATATCGGATTCGGTAAATGGCTCGCTGCGAAAAGCCCCCCACAAGATGCGATAGTTTTCATCCAGGATAAAAGTGCCGTCGTAGAGATTATTAATCTTAAAACCCGATCCCCACGAATCATACAGCCAGTGTGCATCAAGATGGGGCGTATAGGTTTGTTTAACCGCATCATCCCAAATCGAATTATCCAGTACCAATGACAGCACCCGGTTCACCGATGTCTGCACGGCGCCTTCTACCGAAAGCATCGAACGGTGTTTATCTATTTCATTAGTTTTAATACTGACCAGATGTTGCGACAAATAGAAAAGAGAAATCACAGAGACGACCAGGCCCAGGCCGGCAAGAAATACCAGAATGGAAAGGATTTTGGCAGAGGGAATATTCCGCCAGCCAGGCAAAGGAATCATGTGCTGTCCTCATAGCGGCGTACAGAAAGATGCCGAATCTGCTTTTTTAAGCGTAATACAGAGAACAGAATTTGCCGCCTGCGAACGCAGGCGGCATCATATCAGGCCAGTTTTATCAATACCATACCGGCCACCAGCAGCACGACGCCAACCCAACCTTTATGGTTCAGACGCTGACCAAAGAGGATCCAGCCAGCGGCAATGGTGGCCGCAATCCCGAATCCGCCCCACAGCGCATAAGCGACGGACAGGTCGATACCTTTTACCGCCTGCGACAGGGCGCTAAAGGCCCCTAACACTGCCGCCAGCGACAGAATACCGTAGATCTTACGACGGAAGCCGTCGGAAAATTTCAGCAATACGTTCGCGGTTATTTCCAGTACGATAGCCAGCGCCAGCCAGGCGCCGTGAATCCACTCAAACTGTTGCATGAGCTGTCTCCTCATGCTGTTTTACCGCCTTTTTTGTGCCGGACTTAATCAGTATGATCCCGGCGACCAGCGTTGCCAGTCCGGCGAGTTTAATGACTGACAGGCTTTCATCGAACAGCAGCACGCTGAATACGGTAATCAACAAAATACCGATACCTTCCCATAGCGCATACGCCACACCGAGAGCAATTTTTTTAACGGCGAAGGCCAGGAAAATATAGGAAAGCGCAATCATTGCCAGCATTAAAATATAACCTGTATGACCGCCGCTGACGCTTGCCCATTTCATAGACAACGTGCCGGTAATTTCAGCGACGATAGCTAAGGCTAATAAAATCCAATAAAACATAATCCCTTCTCCTGCTTGAGAATACAATCCATGACGGCTTACGAGAGTAAACCGAAAAAATTCTGACGTAGTTTTAGCCGTGCGCGGTGCGCCAGCTCAGGCAGAGAGAATGGGACTATAGCGCGGAGCGCCAGTGCTGTTCGCCAGCAAATCGGGAAAGGATGAAGGGTAATGCGTGATGAGTCGAAAAATAAAGGCTGAACTGATTGTTCATAAAATTACAATTATCCGCGGTGTTGCTTCTCGTCATTGCGGAAAAAAATTGTCCTCGGTAGTTAAACACAAGTAAATTTGTACCATAGTGTTAATATTAACTCAAAGAATTTGCAATTCTTTACGTCTAATGCGCGATTTCAATTAGTATTTTCTCAAACTGATCTCCATCATAAACGTGTATAGCAAAGTCGCTATGATCAAGGACGTTTTCATCTTCACCGTAAGGAACCCAATGGCCAAACCCATCATCACCCTAAATGGACTCAAGATCGTCATCATGCTGGGCATGTTGGTTATCATCCTTACCGGCATCCGTTTTGCCGCCGACATTATCGTCCCCTTTATCTTAGCGCTATTCCTTGCGGTGGTGATCAATCCGCTGGTCCAGTTGATGGTACGCTGTCGGGTGCCGCGAGTGCTGGCGATTTCGCTACTGGTGGGCGCTATCGTGCTACTGGCGGTGGTACTGCTGGCGTCGCTTGGCACCTCGCTTAACGAACTGGCGCGCACCCTGCCGCAATACCGCACGTCGCTGGCCGAACCGCTAAAGACGGTCACCCCATGGCTACAGCGCTTTGGTTTTACCGTCTCCGCCATTGAGCTGAATAAGTATATCGATCCCAACGCGGTGATGACCCTGGTTACCAGCTTGTTGACCCAGTTGTCGAATGCGATGTCGTCCATTTTTCTGTTGCTTCTCACCGTAGTATTTATGCTGTTGGAAGTGCCGCAGCTGCCCGCCAAGCTTCAGCAGCTAATGTCGCGGCCGGTTGAGGGAATGGGCGCCATTCAGCGGGCGATAGATAGCGTCTCACATTACCTGGTACTGAAAACCGCGATTAGCCTGGTCACCGGGCTGGTGGTCTGGGGTATGCTGGCGCTGCTGGACGTCCGCTTCGCCTTTATGTGGGGGCTACTGGCCTTTGCGCTGAACTATATTCCCAATATCGGTTCGGTACTGGCGGCCATCCCGCCGATTCTGCAGGTGATGGTATTTGGCGGCCTGTATGAGGCGCTGATCGTCACTGCCGGTTACCTGATTATCAACCTGGTGTTCGGCAATATTCTCGAGCCACGTATCATGGGCCGTGGGCTGGGGCTCTCCACGCTGGTGGTGTTCCTGTCGTTAATATTCTGGGGCTGGCTGCTGGGCCCGGTCGGCATGCTGCTGTCGGTGCCGTTGACCATCATCGTGAAAATCGCCCTTGAGCAAACCAACGGCGGGCAGAGTATTGCCTTCTTACTCAGTGACTTAAGTAAAGAATAATCGGCAATCTGGCTGGCCTATCCGCCAGCCTTCCCTCCTTTCATCTTTTCCGCTTAGACCGTTACTCCTTTTTTATTATTGATCCCCATCACAAATGGGCACATCCAATCATTACTCTAAAGCTAACGATTAGCCGGCGTGCTTAATTGATGCACAGCGCCGCGCATCGCACACTAACTTCCACCAGGACAAACGAAACGATTTGTCGAATCAGGAGGTTAACAATGAATGCTGAACAAACGACGGGACGGGTCTGGAACCGTCGCCGGACGGAAAAACAGCGGCGGCTGGCCGAAACAAAGATTGCCGGCAAAGTCATCCCCACTGACCAACTGGTCAGCGTACTGGAAAATCTGCTCGCCCCTGGCGACCGGGTAGTACTGGAAGGTAACAACCAGAAGCAGGCTGATTTCCTCTCCCGCATGCTCGCCGAGGTTAATCCGCAGAAAATCCACGACCTGCATATGATTATGCCAAGCGTCGGGCGCAGCGAGCATCTGGACCTGTTTGAAAAAGGCATTGCCCGTAAACTGGATTTCTCTTTCTCCGGCACGCAAAGCCTGCGCATCTCGCAGCTGCTGGAAGATGGCCTGCTCGAAATCGGCGCCATCCATACCTATATTGAACTCTACTCCCGCCTGTACGTCGATCTGTCGCCAAACGTCGCGCTGATCGCCGGCTATAAAGCGGACCGTAAAGGCAACCTGTATACCGGACCGAGTACTGAAGATACGCCAGCGCTGGTGGAAGCCGCCGCCTTCCACGACGGCATTGTGATAGCCCAGGTCAACGAACTGGTGGACGACGAATGCGATCTGCCGCGCGTCGATATTCCCGGCTCGTGGATTGATTACGTGGTGGTCGCCGACAAACCGTTCTTCATTGAACCGCTCTTCACCCGCGACCCGCGTCTGATTAAGCAAGAACATATTCTGATGGCGATGATGGCGATCAAAGGCATCTACGCGGAACATCAGGTGCAGTCGCTTAACCACGGCATCGGCTTTAATACCGCCGCCATCGAGCTGTTGCTGCCTACCTACGGCGAACAGCTCGGACTGAAAGGCAAAATCTGTAAACACTGGACGCTGAACCCGCATCCGACCTTAATCCCAGCCATCGAAAGCGGCTGGGTGGAGAGCGTGCACTGCTTCGGCGGCGAACTGGGGATGGAAGAGTATATCCGCGCCCGCCCGGATATCTTCTTTACCGGCCCGGACGGGTCGATGCGTTCTAACCGCGCCTTCTGCCAGCTGGCAGGTCAGTACGCGGTAGATATGTTTATCGGTTCGACCCTGCAGGTTGATGGTCTGGCCAACTCCTCCACCGTCACCCGCGGCCGCCTTTCCGGCTTCGGCGGCGCGCCGAACATGGGCCATGACCCGCACGGTCGCCGCCACGCCACCCCGGCCTGGCTCAATATGATCACCGAACCAGACCCGATGCAGCGCGGTAAAAAACTGGTGGTGCAGATGGTCGAAACCTTCCAGGCCGGCGTAAAACCGACCTTCGTTGAAACGCTCGATGCGGTCGAGGTCGCCAAAACCTCCGGCATGCCGCTGGCGCCGGTGATGATTTACGGCGATGACGTGACCCACGTGCTGACCGAAGAGGGTATCGCTTACCTGTACCGGGCGGAGAGCCTTGAAGAGCGCCGGGCGATGGTCGCCGCGGTGGCCGGGATCACCGATATTGGCCTCGGTGTGGACGCCAAACGCGCCGCCGCGCTGCGCCAGAGCGGTAAAGTGGTGTACCCGGAAGATATCGGCATTCGCCGTAGCGATGCCACCCGCTCGCTACTGGCCGCCGGCAGCGTCGCCGAGCTGGTGGAGTGGTCCGACGGACTGTACAACCCACCGGCAAAATTCCGGAGCTGGTAATGAAAAATCTCTCCCCCCTACACGCAGAAAGCCGCGTCAGCTGGCTGGCGCATACCGCCAGCGCCTGTCTGATTGACGAAGCCCGTCTGAGTCCGAAACCGGGTCTGGTCGATAGTCGCGGCAACGGCGCGCATCAGGATCTCAATCTGGACCTGATGGAACGCTCCGCCCGCAGCCTGCAGCCAACCTTTCACGCACTGGCGCAGCAAAGCTGGCAGCGTCCGGCGGATATCGCCCTGCGCGAAACCGTCGGACGCCTCGGTCGCGACGGTGAAGCGCAGATGATGATGGCGACAGGTGGAGTTAACACCCACCGCGGCGCCATTTGGGCGCTGGGCCTGCTGGTCAGCGCGGTGGCGATGTTGGGTGGAGAGGGTCAATCACAGGCGATCGCCGGGACCGCCGCCGCCCTTGCCCGCCTGCCTGACGGTTTCGCGCCGAAAAGCTTTAGTAAGGGGCTGCGCGCCAGCCGCCGTTGGCAGGTGCCGGGGGCACGCGAGGAAGCGCAGCGCGGATTTCCGCATGTTACCGCCCTGGCGCTGCCGCAACTGCAACAGAGCCGGGCGCGAGGCGCCAGCGAGCAGCAGGCGCGCCTTGATGCGCTGATGGCCATCATGACCTCGCTGAGCGATACCTGCGTGCTGTCGCGCGCCGGCATGAACGGCCTGCACGCCATGCAGCAAGGCGCCCGCGAGGTTCTGGCGGCGGGCGGTTGCGCCAGCGTCGCCGGTCGCGCCGCGCTGACGCGCCTTGATGCGCAGATGCTGGCGCAAAACGCCTCGCCGGGTGGCGCGGCCGATCTCCTTGCCGCCACCCTGTTTCTCGACCGGGTTTCCGGCTAACGCATTCAGAGGATGTTATGGAACAGATTACATTGTCATTTCCTGCCAACCGCGCCCTCAGCGGCAAAGCATTGGCAGGAGTCGTAGGTTCAGGCGATATGGAAGTGCTTTATACCGCCGCACAGGGCGCCACGCTCAACGTACAGATCACCACCTCAGTGGATAACAGCCAGGCGCGCTGGCAGGCGCTGTTCGACAGGCTGAACCTGATCAACGGTCTGCCCGCCGGGCAGTTGATTATCCACGACTTCGGCGCCACGCCGGGCGTCGCTCGTATTCGTATTGAACAAGTATTTGAGGAGGCCGCTCATGCGTAACGATCGCAGCTTTATCGAACTGCGCGCTCGCGAACGCGCCCACGCCCTGCTGGACGACGGCAGCTACCGCGAACTGCTGGATCCGTTTGAAGGCATTATGTCGCCGTGGCTCGGCGCGCAGGGCATCGTCCCACAGTCCGACGACGGTATGGTGGTCGCCAAAGGCACGATCAACGGCCAACCTGCGGTGGTGATTGCCATCGAAGGCACCTTCCAGGGCGGCAGTATGGGCGAAGTCTCCGGCGCCAAAATGGCCGCCGCGCTGGAGCTGGCGGCGGAAGATAACCGCAACGGTATCCCGACCCAGGCGGTGCTGTGCCTCGAAACCGGCGGCGTACGTCTGCAGGAGGCCAACCTCGGTCTGGCCGCCATCGCCGATATTCATGCCGCGATTGTCGACCTGCGCCGCTACACCCCGGTGGTCGGCATTATTACCGGTACCGTCGGCTGCTTCGGCGGTATGTCCATCGCCGCGGCGCTGTGCAGCTATCTTATCGTCACCCGTGAAGCCCGTCTCGGCCTCAACGGCCCGCAGGTTATCGAGCAGGAAGCCGGCATTGAAGAGTACGACTCCCGCAACCGTCCGTTTATCTGGAGCATGACCGGCGGCGAAATTCGCGCCGCCAGCGGGCTGGTCGACGCGCTGGTTAACGATGGCGTTAACGCCGTTAAAACCGCAATGAACGAGGCGATCGCCAAAGGCGTACCGGCACAGCACCGCAGCGACAACTATGACGATTATCTGCGTCGCTTGAGCCAATTCGATACCCGCCAGCAGGCGGATACCGCGCAGATTAAACAGCTTTTTGCCCGGGAGGATAAATAATGAGTCAGTTCCCAAACCGCGCCGCGCTGTGGCTGAATAAACTGGCGCCCGACGCGCCGCTGATGAGTGGTCTGTGCCCTTCGGTGCTGGTCGCAGATGGCCAGATTGATGGCGAAAGCGTCCGCTTTATCGCCGTGGTACCTGACGCTAACAACCACTACCCGCGCGCCGCCGGCGGCGAAGTCGGACTGCTGGAAGGCTGGACGCTGGCGAAAGTGGTCAACGAAACCATCGCCGCCGACGCCGATCGGCCTGTCAAACGGCCGATCGTCGCGGTAATTGATGTCCCGAGCCAGGCCTATGGCCGCCGCGAAGAAGCCTTTGGCATCCACCAGGCCCTGGCCGGGGCGGCAGGCGCCTACGCCAAAGCCCGTCTTGCTGGCCACCCGGTGATTGGCCTGATTGTCGGAAAAGCGATGTCCGGGGCGTTTTTGGCCCACGGCTATCAGGCCAACCGCCTGATCGCCTTTAACGATAGCGGCGTGCTGGTTCACGCGATGGGTAAAGAATCGGCAGCGCGTATTACGCTGCGTACCGTAGAGGCGCTGGAGAAACTGGCGGCGACGATCCCGCCGATGGCCTACGACGTCAGCAACTACGCTACGCTCGGCCTGCTCTCCGCCCTGCTCGATATCAACCATCCGGATGCGCCAGACGAAGGCGATCTGTCACTGGTCAGCCGTACCCTGCGCGACGCCATCGCTGACGCGCGCACCGATACCTCACTGAAGTGCCGTCTGGGCGCGGAAAACCGCCGCAGCTCGCAACTGGTTCGCGATCGCATGCGCGCCAGCTGGTAAGACGTTCGTACGTAAGTAGTAGAAGAAAACCTGCCGGAAGCAGTCTCCCGGAGCGCGGAATAAACGCTCCGGGAAGGGACGGCTTTTAGAAAAAATAACAATCGCGCCAGTACTCTATTTTATTTACAGGTGATTTATGACTTATGTGATTATTCATGCTCTTGCCCCGATTTTCGTCATTATGCTGCTGGGCTTCTGGGCCGGTAAGGCCGGGATGGTAGATAACAAAAACGTCTCGCTGCTTAATATTTTTGTAATGGATTTTGCCTTACCCGCCACGCTGTTTAGCGCGACGGTACAAACGCCGTGGGCCGGTATCGTCGCCCAGTCGCCGCTGGTGCTGGTGCTGACCGGGGCGATGTGGATCACCTATGCCGCGATCTACTTCCTCGCCACCAGCGTGTTCAAACGCACGCCGCAGGATGCCGCGGTGCTGACCCTCACCGTCGCCCTGCCAAACTATGCCGCGTTAGGTCTGCCGATCCTCGGCAGCGTGCTGGGTGAAGGCGCGTCAACCTCGCTGTCGGTGGCGGTCTCTATCGCCTGCGGCTCGGTACTGATGACCCCGTTCTGCCTGCTGATTCTGGAGCGTGAAAAAGCCCGCGCCGCGGGTGAAAACAGCGGTTCTACGCTGGCGATGCTGCCGGTGCTGATGTGGCGTTCGGTGAAAAAACCGATCGTCTGGGGCCCGCTGCTTGGGGTGGTGCTTTCCGCGATCGGCATTAAAATGCCGGACCTGCTGCTGGCGTCAATCAAACCGCTGGGCCTGGCCGCCACCGCCGCCGCGCTGTTCCTCACCGGGGTGATCCTGTCGGCACGTAAACTGCAGCTCAATGCGCTGATCGCTACATCAACCATCGTAAAACTGCTGGTGCAGCCGTTTATTGCCTGGGGTCTGGTGATGTTACTTGGTCTGCACGGTTCTATCGCCATTACCGCGATCCTGATGATTGCGCTGGCCGCCGGCTTCTTCGGCGTGGTCTTCGGCAACCGCTTCGGCGTGCAGTCTCCGGATGCTGAAGCCGTGCTGCTGTTAAGCTCGGTTCTGTGTATCCTGTCGCTACCGCTGTTTATCTCTTTGACTTCAGGACTGTAAACCATGTCATCAACGCCGCGTCCCCACGATTTAGTTTGGTTAAACCACGCCAGCGCCCTGGAAGACATTGCCGAGCCATGGGTGGCTCAACAGTGTCGAGCCGCGCTGCCGGTGGTGGTGAGGCGCGACGTTGACGGCCAGGCCCGCATCCCGGTTGGGGTGCGGGGCATAAAGCGCGAACAGCGCGCCGCCGGCTGGGTTCAGCTGCGCAATATCGTGCGCAGCGTCACCCCGGAGATGCTTGTCGAGCGCGAAGCATTAATCTGCTCACCGTTTGTCTCGCAGCCGCCGGTTCAGGCGGCTATCGCCCTCACCTTACAACGCTGGCCCTGGGGCTGGGGCGTCACCGGCAGTACCGGCTACGCGCTGGCAACCGAAATCCCGGTGCTGCATGCGGCAAGCGATCTGGATCTGCTGATCCGCGCGCCGCAGCCGCTGGACCGCGAGGCATTGCTGGAATGGCAGGCCCGGGTGGCCCAACTACCGTGCCGCGCCGATACCCAGATAGAAACACCGTACGGCGCCTTCGCCCTTAATGAGTGGCTGCGCGATGGCCGCGCGCTGCTGAAAACATCCCGCGGCGCGCGCTTAACCGCGACGCCGTGGCACAGGGAGGACTGATGAAGATTATATTTACTTTTCCCGGTCAGGGCGGCCAGCGCCCCGCAATGCTGGCGGCAATCCCCGATCGCGAGGCTATCCTCACCCAGGCGCGCGCCGTGCTGGGGGATGAAGTCGATACCCTCGATAGCGCCGACGCGCTAAAGCATACCCGTGCAGTACAACTCTGTCTGCTGATCGCCGGGGTAGCCTGGGCGCGCGAACTACAGCGCCAGGGCGTGGATCCGCAGATGGTCAGCGGGCTCTCTATCGGCGCGTTTCCGGCAGCGGTGATTGCCGGCGCGCTCGATTTCGCCAGCGCGCTGCGGCTGGTGGCGCTACGCGGCGATTTAATGGAGCAGGCTTATCCCGAAGGTTACGGGCTGACGGCGATTACGGGGCTGACCCGCCCGCGGGTTGAGGCGCTGATGCAGGGCCACGAGGTTTATCTCGCCAACCTGAACGCCGAAACGCAAATCGTGATCGCCGGGCGCGATGAAGCCATGGCCGAGGTGGCGCAGCTGGCGCTGCAGGCTGGCGCCAGTAAAGCCCAACGGCTGGCGGTCAGCGTGCCGTCGCACTGCGCGCTGTTGGATAAACCTGCCGCAGCCCTGACAAAAGCCTTTGCCGACGTCACCTTAACGCGCCCTCAGCGCGCCTATTTAAGCGGCTCGACGGCGCGCGTGCTGTGGGATCCGCAGCGGATCGCCGACGATCTGGCGATGAACATGGCGCGCACCGTGCATTGGCAGGAGGCGATGATCGCCGCTGATGAACGCGACGCGAGGCTGGCAATCGAGATGCCGCCCGGCGGCGTGCTCACCTGCCTGACCCGCCAGGCGGGCTGGCGCGGCGAGACAATTTCGCTGGAGCGCAGCGGCGTAGACGTCGCCCGCCATCTGGCGCAGCGGCTTAGCGATTAATACTGCGGGCGTACATGCGCCCTTCCGCCGCCAGCGCCAGCAGGTCGGCATCGCGCTCGCGATGGTGTGAATAGACGATAGAGATCAGCTGGCGCATCTGATAGGGTTCCGCCAGCTTTAACAGCTGCACATCGTTTTCGTAAACCTTCTTCATGCGCCCCGGCAGCAGCGCAAACCCGACGCCTGCCTGTACCAGGCTTATCATCGAAAAGATATCATTCACCCTGGTCACGATTTCCGGCTCAAAACCGGCTACATGAAAGGCCTCCTGAAATCCGGCATACGTCGCAAACCCCTCCGCCAGCGAGACAAATTTACGATCGGCGTAATCGCGTAGATCGGCGAGCTGAGTGGTATCGAGCTGTTCCGTCGCCGGCGCGGCGAGGAAGATATCATCTTCAAATAGCGGCACCACGTCGAAAGCCGAATTATTGTATTCGCCTTCATTGGTGGCGATTAAAATAGCGTCAAGGGCATCGTCTTCCAGCATATCCAGCAGCATTTGATTGGAGCCCATCGTCAGATCCAGTTCAAGCTCCGGGCGACGCAGCTTCATCCCCATGATGATGCGCGGAACGGTTTCCAGCGTCAGAGAATAGAGGGTACCGATGCGCAACCGTCCCTGACCGACGCCGGCGACTTTACGCGTCGCCTCAAGCCCGCGGCTCATCAGACTCATCACATCCTGGCAGTACTCGAGCAGCGTCCACGCCGCCTGCAGCGGCAGCAGGTTGCGCCCTTTGTGAACAAACAGCGGGCAGCCGACTCCCTCTTCGAGCGTATGCAGCGCGCGGTGAACGCTAACGCTGCTGAGCTTCATGGCTTCGGCGGTTCTGGCGATATTGCCCTTCGCCATAAACATCATAAAGACCGATAGCTTGCGGAAGGTGATCTCCTGGTTGATATCGTCTTTCATAACCCTTCCACACCCCTGGTTTAATTTTCTTATTTCAATTCAAACCAGTATATCTTTTATGAGGCCAAAGTTGCAGGCAGCGCGCGGCCTCAGCCGGTAAAAAACGCAAAAAGGGAAGACCATGGTCTTCCCTTTTGTTCACTGCCTGGATGCGTCGTTACAGCGCCATATCGTGCTGCGGCGAGGCCTCGCGCGGCGTCTCTGCCGGTTTGGCGGTCGCGGTCGGCGCCGTCTCTGGCATCTGAATGACCGGAGGCTTGGTCAGTTGCAGCGCCGCGGCGGTGTCATCCCAAACCTGCTGGGTCAGGGCCACGTTGCCGTTTAACTTCTCGCCGTAGCTCGGCACGATAGCGCGAATGCGGCTCTGCCATTCCGGCGAGTTAAACTGCTGCGGGAACATCTGCTTGAGAACGTTCAGGGTGATCGGCGCGGCGGTGGAAGCACCTGGCGATGCGCCGAGCAGCGCAGAAATCGTTTTCTGCTGATCGACCACCACTTCGGTACCGAGCTTCAGCACGCCGCCCTTCTCCGCGTCTTTTTTGATGATCTGCACGCGCTGACCGGCCTGAATCAGTTTCCAGTCTTCTTTACGCGCGTTCGGGTAGTACTCTTTCAGCGCCGCAAAGCGGTCATCATCGTTGAGCATAACCTGGCTAATCAGGTACTTCACCAGATCGAAGTTGTCGAGACCAACGTGGGTCATCGGCAGTACGTTGCTGGTGGTGGTGGTACTCAGCAGATCGAAGAACGAGCCGTTTTTCAGGAACTTGGTGGAGAAGGTGGCGAATGGCCCGAACAGCACCACGCGCTTACCATCGAGGTAGCGAGCATCCAGGTGCGGTACCGACATCGGCGGCGCGCCTACTGAAGCCTGACCATAAACTTTCTGCTGGTGCAGTTTTGTCAGCTCCGGGTTCTCGGTCATCAGGAATGAGCCGCCTACCGGGAAGCCAGCATAGTTGTCCGCTTCCGGAATACCGGTTTTCTGCAGCAGCTTCAACGCGCCACCGCCGGCGCCGATGAAGACATATTTGGCGTCGATAGCCTGCTCTTCACCGCTCTGCACGTTCTTAATCGTCACGTGCCAGGAGTTGTCGGCATTGCGTTTAAAATCGGTGACTTCAGAAGAGGTCTGCAGCGAGAAGTTGCTGCTCTTTTTCAGGCTACCGATCAGCTGACGGGTAATTTCACCGTAGTTCACATCGGTACCGACCGGCGTCCAGGTCGCGGCCACTTTTTGCTGCGGATCGCGTCCTTCCATCACCAACGGCGCCCACTGTTTAATTTGCGCGTGATCGGTGGAGAATTTCATTCCCTGGAATAAGGTGGTCTGCTGCAGCGCGTTATAACGCTTTTGCAGATAATCCACATTATCGCCCCACACGAAACTCATATGCGGCGTGGAATTAATAAACGAGTGCGGGTCGTGCAAAATACCGCGTTTGACCTGCGCCGACCAGAACTGGCGCGAAATCATAAACTGTTCGTTGATATCCAGCGCTTTGCTGACATCAATAGAACCGTCTGCACGCTGCGGCGTGTAGTTCAGTTCCATATTCGCCGAGTGACCGGTACCGGCGTTATTCCAGCCGTTGGAGGACTCCAGCGCGACGCCGTCGAGTTTCTCCACCATCACCTGTTTCCACTCCGGCTGCAGCTCCTGCAGCCAGGTGCCCAGCGAGGCGCTCATGATGCCGCCGCCGATCAGCAGAAAGTCAGTTTTTTTCGAGGTATCGCCATTTGCGTAGGTCGCCGTACTGACGAACATCGCTAATGCGGTCATAGATATAATCGTTTTTTTAATTGCAGGCATAATAGAAATATCGCGTAGCAAAAGTGTAATAAGAGCCGTCATATTAACGCACTTTTACTTTATTTTAAAATATCATTTACACTTCGATATTTTAATCAAACAGTTTTTTAACTTAAAAAATCAGCTTATTTATTTCGCTGGCAGTCATTGTGAAAAATAGCGACGGAAAATCAGGATCATTCGGGCGATAAGAAATATAGCGCCGGTTTATTTAGTTATTTAACAAACCGGCGCGGCGAGGAAATTAATTAACGTTACTGAGCGTTTTCTCTTGCGCTTCAGCCAGGGCGACACGCAAATGGTTGTTGTTTTCGCTGAGCAGATCCCGCGCCTGCCAGGCATCTAGCCCCGTCATCAGCATCAGAATCGCCGTCCGACAATGCTGATTGCAACTGGCCAGCGCGGCTTTGGCTTGCGCGCGCGTACACTCTGCGGCGGCCATCACCATGGCGATTTGCCGCTCCTCCCAGCGCGGGCTGGTTGCCTGTAGATCAACGCGCAGGTTGCCGAACACTTTCCCGCTGCGTACCGCAAGGCCGGTGGTTAACAGGGTGAGGATCTGCCGCTGCGCCAGTTGCGCTTTCGGATTGCCATAACCCGCCACCGCTTCCGGCCCGGTCTGCGGCGCAATCATAATATCCGCCAGCTGCGCGGCTTCGCTATCAGGCTGCTGCGTCAGGATCGCAATCGGCGTCCCCAGCGACCAGGCGTGACGCATGGCTCCCCACACCCACGGCGTTTTGCCGCTGACGGTGAGCGCCAGCAGCATATCGTTAGCGCTCAGGGACAATAGCTGCATATCCCGTAAGCCCGCGTCATAATCGTTAGCCGCCCGCTCGGCGGCCTGCAGCGCGCTCCCTTCGCCACCGGCGATCATCGCCACCAGTGAGTGATTGGCTTCAGGGGAATAGTCATTAACCGTTTGCAACGCCGCCTGCCCGGATGCCCCGGCGCCAACGATCACCAGCCGTCCTCCCCGGCTCAGGGTCGCCGCGGCGTTATCCACCAGCCGGGTAATCTGCGGCAGGCAGGCATCGATGGCAACGGCTATCTGTTTGTTATCCTGCTGCAGCAGGGTCAGCATATCGTGGGTGGCGAGCGTATCGATATGGCGCGTTTGCGGGTGGCGTCGTTCCAGCATTGATGCGGTTGGCTTACTGCTCATAAAACCTCCATTTAAAACCGAACTCACTGCGGCGAAATCAATAGCGGTGACATATCGATTCATTCATCACGGCTATTTGATTGATGCAGCCAGTGTAAAGCCTTCATTCACGGCTTTACCGCCACGGGGGTCACAGTTTGTTCACCCGACACCTAATCGCAGCGCGATTGCGCGTTATCCGAGCATGAGGGCTACGCATGTCAGGCAGCGGATACCCGGTACGCCGGTTTTACTGTTATTACACGGCTTTATGAAAACCGCCCTATCGGCGATAATGATCGTTCAACGAATCGATCGGGGTTGTCATGAAGGAAGCCGAGCTACAGCCGCCCGCCCGCAAGCGCGCCCGCAGCCTGAAATTAAGTACCGCCGTCACGCTGATGATTGGCAGCGTTATCGGCGCGGTGCTGCTGCTGGTCTACGCGCTATGGTTTATGCAAATCAGTAACGCCACTCGCGACGGCTTAAAAGAGACGGCGCTGGCGGTGGCGCGCACCATGGCCGATATGCCGCAGGTGAAGCGCGGTCTCGGCGAGCCGCCGCAGAGCAATATCATTCAGCCGCTGGCGCAGGCCATTACCCGGCGTAACGACCTGCTTTACGCGATTGTGACCGACATGCGCGGCATTCGCTATTCGCATCCGGATAGCGCCATCATTGGTAAACCGTTTATCGGCGAGGATATCCGCCCGACCCTCACCGGGCGGGAAAACGTGGCGATTAACCACGGCGTACTGGCGCCGGCGCTGCGCGTGTTTACCCCGGTATTCAATGAACAGTATCAGCAGATAGGCGTGGTAGTGGTAGGTATTTCGCTGAGTAAAGTCGACGAACAGATCGCCAATAGCCGCTGGGACGTTCTGCTGACCATTCTGTTCAGCGCGCTGGTCTGCGCTATCGGCACCTGGAGCCTGGTGCGCGGCTTAAAACGTATTCTGCTGGGGCTGGAGCCGCAGGATATCTCCACCCAATTCCAGCAGCGTCAGGCGATGCTGCACTCGCTGAAAGAAGGCGTGATCGCCGTGGATAGCAGCGGCCAGGTCACGCTGATTAACCCGGCCGCCCGCGGCATGTTACTTAGCGGGCCGGATAAAAGCATCGATCGCACCCCGCTGCTGGCGGACCTGCAGGAAGTTCTGCGCAGCGGCGAGCCTATCTATGACCGAGCGCTCGGCTGTAATGGCCTGTTGCTGATCAGCAATACCGTCCCGGTGCGCAGCCAGAACGCCATCGTCGGCGCCATCAGCACCTTCCGCGATAAGACCGAGATGAGTCAACTGGTGCAGCGGCTGGACGGCATGATGAGCTACGTCGATGCCCTGCGCACCACTTCGCACGAGTTTATGAACAAGCTGCACGTGATCCTCGGCCTGCTGAATATGAAAAGCTATGACAAGTTGGAAGAATATGTGCTGCAAACCGCCCATGCCTATCAGGCCGATATCGGCGAAATTCAGCACCGGATAAAATCGCCGGTGGTCGCCGGCTTCCTGATTGGTAAAATCCAGCGCGCCAAAGAGCGAGGCTTCACGTTGAACCTTGCCGAAGAGAGCCTGGTGCCGGATTGCCCCAATGAAAAACAGGTCACCGTGCTGGTGACGGTGTTAGGCAATCTGATTGAAAATGCGCTGGACGCGATGAGCGGCCAGGAGGAAGGCGAAGTGAGCCTGCTATTGCACTATCAGGATGGCTGGCTAAGCGGTGAAGTGAGCGACGATGGCCCGGGGATCCCGGCGGCCAATATTGACGCCATCTTTAATAAGGGCTTCTCCACTAAAGGCGAAAATCGCGGCGTCGGCCTGTTTCTCGCCAACCAGCAGCTGCACGAACTCGGCGGCACGTTGTCCGTCGAGTCCGAGCCTGGCGTATTTACCCAATTTTTTGTTCACCTGCCCTGGGATAGTAAAAGGAAAAAAGCGTGATAAATGTATTAATTGTTGACGACGATGCGATGGTTGCCGAGCTGAACCGCCTGTACGTGGCGCGCATCCCCGGTTTCAGTTGCTGCGGCACCGCGTCGACGCTCGGCAAAGCCCAGGAGATGATTAACGACCCGCAGATGGCGATCGATTTGGTGCTGCTGGACGTTTACATGCAGCAGGATAGCGGCCTCGATCTGCTGCCGACCATTCGCGCCAGCGGACGCGCCATCGACGTGATTATGATAACTTCCGCCGCCGATGCCGCCACCGTCCAAACCGCTATGCACTATGGCGTGGTGGATTATCTGATTAAGCCCTTCCAGTTCCCGCGCTTTGAAGAAGCGCTGACCGCATGGCGTGAAAAACGCAAACTGATGACCGGCCAGCCCTATTACGAGCAGGCGGATGTCGATCGTCTGTTGCACGGCGGCACGCCGGAAGCGGCTGACGCGCGTAAGCTACCGAAAGGCTTAACGGCGCAAACTCTACGCACGCTGTGCCAGTGGATTGATAGCCACCCTGATGTGGAATTCTCTACCGATGAGCTGGCGGCGGCGGTGAATATCTCGCGCGTCTCATGCCGCAAGTATCTGATCTGGCTCGCGCAGATCAATATTCTCTATACCACCATCCATTACGGCGCGACCGGCCGACCGGTGTATCGCTACCGGCTGGTCGCCGAGCAGTACGGCCTGCTCAAGCAGTACAGTCAGTAATCTGGTAGCCGCTGTCGAGCAGTTGAAAGCGGATGCGCTGCGGTGACGACAGAATCACGTTGCGGTTTTTGGTGACAAAAATCGCTTCAATGTCGTCCCGCTGGCGCAACGCCGCACAGCCCTTCTCCACGCCAAGGCCATACAGCAGCGTGGTCCAGATATCGCCGTCCAGTGAATCCGCGGAAATGACCGTTACGCTATCGAGTTCGTTATCCAGCGGATAGCCGCTGCGCGGATCGAGGATATGGTGCCAGCGTTTGCCATCCTGCTCGAAATAGCGTTCATAGGTGCCTGAAGTGACAACCGACTGCCCGCTAACGGCAATCGAGCCAATAAGTTCCTGCGCCGCGGCAAAGGGTTTTTTCAGCCCAATCGCCCATTCCCCTAACGTATGTACATTGCCGCCGAGATTAATCAGCGCCTGTTCGATCCCCTGCTGGCTCAGGTAATCGCGTACCCGGTCGGCAATATATCCTTTGGCGATTGCGCCAAGGTCGATTTCCATTCCGGCCTGCGCCAGCCACACGCTCTGCTTTTCGTCATCGAGAATGACATCCTGCGGGCGGGTTAACGGCAGCCGCGCCGCAATATCCGCCGCCGACGGCACGCGATGCCCCTGAAAGCCAATGCGCCACAGTTTAACCAGCGGGCCGATAGCCAGATTAAAGGCGCTGTCGCGCACCATACTGGCGGCTTTAGCACACTTAATCAGTTGGTACACCGGACGGCTAACGGTGACGGGATGACGCCCGGCGGCATGGTTAATATCCATCACCTGCGACTGCGCCCGGTTCACGGTGAGCAGATCTTCGTAGCGTTTAATTAACTGAAATACGCGGGAGGCCAGCGCCTCATCGTGGGAATAGAGTTTGAGCAGGATGGGCGAACCCATCAGCACGGCGGAGTAGCTATAGACGCGGTTATCGGACATCGGGCTCTCCTTAGAAGGGATAAGCCGGGCGGCTAAGCCAGCCCGGCATCAGCAATTACCTATTATCCTCTGGCACGTTTCGCCGCCTGATGGCCCGCGAGGGTACCGAAGATGATGATATCCGCGACCGCGTTACCGCCGATGCGGTTACCGCCATGGATACCACCAACCACTTCACCCGCGGCGTAGGCGCCGCGAATCGGCTGCTGCGCCACATTCAGCACTTCGCCATCGGTATTAATGGTCACGCCGCCCATAGTGTGGTGCACCCCTGGGGCAATACGAATGGCGTGGAACGGGCCTTCGTTAATCGGCGCGCGCAGCGCGGTTGTGCGGCCAAACGCTTCATCGTGCTGTTTTTCCACCGCGCCGTTGTAGCATTCCAGCGTAGCGAGGAACGCATGGTAATCCATCCCCAGCTTCTCCGCCAGTTCACGCGGCGAGCTGGCGCTGGTGACGAAGCCTTTGGCGATATACTCGTCGGCGGCTTTGTTTTTCGCCCGCACATGCTCGTCGAAGACGATGTAAGCATAGTGTTCCGGCAGCGCGATAATCGCCGCAGACACTTTATCGCGGGTCTCCATCTCGTTGAAGAAGCGGTTCCCCTGCTGGTTAACGAGAATAGCGCCGCCGCCGCGAATCGATTCGGAAATCAGGTACGAGGTCTGCTGCTCGACGGTCGGGTGAATTTGAATTTCGCCCATGTCCACGGTGCCGGCGCCAATGCGCTCCAGCAGCGCAATACCGCTACCGGTCGCCCCTTTATGGTTGGTGGTCACGAAGCCTTCGAGGTCAGGACGATATTTCACCACCATCGCGCTGTTGGCGCTGAAGCCGCCGGTCGCCACGATGATACTTTTGGTCTGCACGTCGATGATCTCTTGTTCATCGTTGATAAGACGCACGCCGCTCACTTCGTCGTTGCGCATCAGGATCTCTTCTACCGAGGTATCCAGCAGCACATCGATACCGCGTTTGGTGATATTACGCACCAGACCGCTAATCAGGTAGCCGCCAACCGCCGATCCATCGCGCGGACGGTGGGTACGGTCGATACTCATCCCGCCGGTGGTGGTGATATCGTTAAGCATAATCCCACGGTCCGCCAGCCATTCAATGGCTTGCGGCGCGTTTTCAACGAAACGACGCAGCAACTGCGGGTTGTTTTTGTTGTGGCCGCCCTTCAGGGTTTCCTGATAGAACAACTCTTTACTGTCCTGAATACCTTTGACGCGCTGGAAGCGGGTTTCCGCGGCGTTCATCCCGGCGGAAGCTTTGATGGTGTTGCCGCCAATAGTCGGCATTTTTTCAACGATCAGCACGCTGGCACCTTCGTCGTGGGCCTGAATCGCCGCGGCCAAACCGGCGCCGCCGCTCCCCACCACCACCACGTCATAGCTTTTCGGCGCGGCATCGTTGCCGCCCTCTTCCGCGGCCAGCGCTTTGCTGGATTTCAGCATCGCTTTGGACACCGCTTTTTTCACCGCTTCGCTCTGGCTGGTCGCGCCGGAGATAGCGTCGACGTGCGGCGTGTTGGCGGTCAGAATACGTTCGCGGATCTCTTCGAAGCTGGTGGTAAATTCAACGCTCTGCACCGGGCTTGCGGCCAGCTCAATATCCGCAATGCGATCGTTTTCGAGGCTGACGTTAATGACCAGTTCGTTGGCATCGTCCTGAACGGTTTCGACAAACATCCCCGGTTTAAATTTCGCGTCGCCCATGCTCATGTCGCGGATCATCGCTTCGACCAGCGAGAAACGCCACAGCGGTTCCGGAATATGCAGCGCCTCGCGCTGGGTGCTGTCGATAAAGAGTTCCAGCTCTTCGCCGGCGGCGATACGTGAAGCCCAGTCCGGATAGGCGATGCAGGCGCGGCCGACGGCCATCAGATCATAACCGTGATCGAGGCCCTGTTCGGCATCAGCGGCGTTAACCACCCCGCCGACGCCCATCACCGGCACCTGCGCCAGCGTTTCAGAACGCATGGCGCAGTATTTTTCAATCAGCGGCGTCGGATCGCTGGTATCTACGATAGACGGGCGCAGCGTCGCGCCAACCGAGAAGTGCAGGTAATCGACGCCGCGGGCGGCCAGTTTCTCCAGCAGATACATGGTGTCATCGAAGCGGATCCCCGGGACTTCCATCTCTTCCGGCGAGAAGCGATAGCCGATAATAAAGGCATCGTCAGCGTACTGGCGGGCCATTTTATGCGTGATGTCCAGCACCGCCAGTGGGAATCTGGCGCGGTTGTCGCGGCTGCCGCCCCACTCATCGTCACGCTGGTTGGAGTTCGGCGAATAGAACTGTTGAATAAGATAGGTGTTGGCGCCATGGATTTCGACGCCGTCGAAACCGGCGAGAATGGCGCGGCGTACGCCGTCGCCAAATTTGGCAATCATGCCTTCGACTTCTTCACCACTGAGGGCGCGCGGCATGGCGGCGCCGTCGCGCGGCGCGGCAATGGCGCTCGGCGCCACCGGCTGGCGACCACCAATCAACTGTGGGTCAACCATGCGGCCGCCGTGGTAAATCTGCAGAATCGCTTTCGAGCCTTCCGCTTTTATCGCTTCGGCGATTTTCGCCAGCCCGGCGATTTTTTCATCGTTATCAATGCCAATAGCGCCCGGGAAGGCCAGACCATAATCATCAATAAAGCAGCATTCAACGATGATAGTCCCGATGCTGCCGGCGCGGGCGCGATAGTATTCAACGAGCTCGCTGGTGACGGTACCATCGAAATAACCGGTGCAGGTGGTCATTGGCGCCATTAGCAAACGGTTTTTCAGTTCAGTCCCATTCGGTAAAGTAAATGGCTGCAGAATTCGTTCGTTACTGGTCATATTAATACTCCAGATTTTAAATATTGAAATTCAGAATTGGGTGACGGAAATTTTATTGATTGTTTATTTTCATTCCTGTTGTCATGCCAATAATATAGCGCGTTTTTTAGTTACCAAATTAATTACGTTAGTTAAAAAACTATTTAATACCTGCAATAACAGCAATACCTCTATTGTATTATTAAATTTATATATCGCATTTACATAATACAAATGAATGATAACATTTCGGTCACTTTTGTTAACCTATCAAAAGCACAAAAAGGTAAATAAAACTCATATATATCAACTAGTTAAAATAAACACTCACTATATAAAGCGTTATAACCCTCTCGATCATTTAACAATTTCCGTTTCTTTATGATAATAACCACATCATCATATGTGGTTATTGCCAAACGAAAAAAAAGATCCAGATCACCTGTTTTTTTTGATCTCGATCAATTGCAATGCAACGTGAAAGCGCAATATATAAATACCCAATGAATTTAATTTAACGCCGCGAAAAACGCGTTAAATAACCGTTTAAGCCTCGACCATTAATAATTAAAGAAACTTTCGCAACTAAAAAAATCGAGCATTGTAAGCGAAGACGAAACCGTATTTTCAACTACTAGCAGATACTCATTATGAAAGAGAAAAAGACAACCATACCGCCTGCCGGTGCCGCGTCTAACGCGGCGTATAAACATCTGATCATGATGGCGTTGCCCATTATCGTCGCCGTACTGCTGTTGTTCGTCCCGGTGCCTGACGGCTTACCGCCTTTCGCCTGGCACTATTTTGCTATCTTCGTGGGCGTTATCGTCGGCCTTATCTTCGAACCGCTACCGGGCGCCGTTATCGGTATCACCGGGGTGGTGGTGATTGCTTTATGTAGCCAGTGGCTGCTGTTCAGTCCGGAACAGATGGCGGCGCCGAGCTTTAAGCTGGCCGGCGCGTCATTTAAATGGGCGGTCAGCGGCTTTGGCAACTCTACCGTGTGGCTCATCTTCGGCGCGTTCATGTTCGCCGCGGGCTATGACAAAACCCAGTTCGGCCGCCGTCTGGCGCTGATTCTGGTAAAATATCTTGGCCGCCGCAGCCTGACGCTGGGCTACGCCATTACCTTCGCTGACCTGCTGCTGGCGCCGTTTACTCCGTCCAATACCGCACGTAGCGGCGGGACCATCTACCCGATTATTGCTAACCTGCCGCCGCTGTACGGTTCTAAACCTAACGATCCGAGCGCACGCCGTATTGGTTCTTATCTGATGTGGGTAGCTATTACCGCCGCCTGTATCACCAGTTCCATGTTCCTGTCGGCGCTGGCGCCGAACCTGCTGGCGCTGGCGCTGGTAAAAAGCATCGTCGGTATCAACATCTCCTGGGGTACCTGGTTTATCGCCTTCCTGCCGCTCGGTATCCTGCTGATCCTGGCCATGCCGCTGCTGGCGTACTGGTTCTACCCGCCAGAAGTAAAAATCAATAACGAAGTGCCGCTGTGGGCCGCTCGTGAACTGGAAAAACTGGGCAAACTGTCGCGCAATGAAATCCTGCTGCTGGTGTTTGTTTGCTTCGCGCTGATGATGTGGATCTTCGCCGCCGACTGGATTGAACCGGCGCTGGCTGCCCTGCTGGTTATCGTGCTGATGCTGTGGACCGGCGTGCTGTCCTGGAGCGATATCACCAACAACAAAGCGGCGTGGAATACCTTTGTCTGGTTCGCCACGCTGGTCGCGCTGGCTGACGGTCTCTCTTCCACTGGCTTCATCGCCTGGTTGGGTAAAGAAGGCGGCGCGCTGATGAGCGGTATTTCTCCGGGCGTTGCGACCATCGTCCTGCTGCTGGCGTTCTATCTGCTGCACTACCTGTTCGCCAGTACCACCGCGCACACTACCGCGCTGCTGCCGGCCATGCTGACCATCGCTTCGACTATCCCGGGAATGAATATGCAAGTCTTCGCCCTGCTGATGGTGACCTCGCTGGGCGTGATGGGCATCATCACCCCGTACGGTACCGGTCCGAGCCCGATTTACTACGGCAGCGGCTACCTGCCGACCAAAGACTACTGGCGCCTCGGCACCATCTTCGGCGCCATCTTCCTGGCCGCCCTGCTGCTGATTGGCTATCCGTGGATGTCCATGATGTTCTGATTCATAACCGCCGGGTCTTCCCCCGGCGGTTTTTATCTTTATGGAGTATGTGAATATGTCGATGAAACCCTTTGTTTATCAAGACCCGTTCCCGATGGCGCATTACGATACCGAATACTATTTGCTCAGCAAAGAGCACGTCTCCGTCGCCGAATTCGCGGGCCAGGAAGTATTAAAGGTTGAACCGCAGGCGTTAACTCTGCTGGCGCAGCAGGCCTTCCACGATGCCGCTTTTATGCTGCGCGTCTCTCATCAGCAGCAGGTCGCGGCCATTCTGCTCGACCCGCAGGCCAGCGAAAACGACAAATACGTCGCGCTGCAGTTCCTGCGTAATTCCGAAATCGCCGCCAAAGGTGTGCTGCCCACCTGCCAGGATACCGGCACCGCCATCATCATGGGTAAAAAAGGCCAGCGCGTTTGGACCGGCGGCGGCGATGAAGCCGCGCTGGCGCAGGGCGTCTATAACACCTATACCGAAGACAACCTGCGTTACTCGCAGAATGCGCCGCTGGATATGTATAAAGAGGTCAACACCGGCACCAACCTGCCGGCGCAGATCGATCTCTACAGCGTCGACGGCGACGAATATAAATTCCTGTGCATGGCGAAAGGCGGCGGTTCCGCCAACAAAACCTATCTGTACCAGGAAACCAAAGCGTTAATCACCCCGGCGAAGCTGAAAAACTACCTCGTCGAGAAGATGCGTACCCTCGGTACCGCGGCCTGCCCGCCTTACCACATCGCCTTTGTGATTGGCGGCACCTCTGCGGAAGCGACGCTGAAGACCGTTAAGCTGGCTTCCGCCCGCTATTATGACGACCTGCCGACCGCAGGCAACGAGCACGGTCAGGCCTTCCGCGATGTGCAGCTGGAGCAAGAGCTGCTGCAGGAAGCGCAAAATCTCGGTCTCGGCGCGCAGTTTGGCGGGAAATATTTTGCCCACGATATCCGCGTTATCCGTCTGCCCCGCCATGGCGCTTCGTGCCCGATCGGCATGGGCGTCTCCTGCTCCGCCGACCGCAATATCAAAGCAAAAATCAACCGCGACGGCATCTGGATTGAAAAACTGGAGAGCAACCCGGGGAAATATATCCCTGAACACCTGCGCCAACAGGGCGAAGGCAAGGTGGTTAGCATCAACCTGAATCAGCCGATGAGTGAGATCCTGACGCAGCTGTCGGCGCACCCGGTCTCCACGCGTCTGAGCCTTAACGGCACGATTATCGTGGCCCGCGACATTGCCCACGCTAAGCTGAAAGAGCTTATCGATAACGGCGAAGCGCTGCCGGAGTACGTGAAAGATCACCCTATCTACTATGCCGGCCCGGCAAAAACGCCTGCCGGTTACGCCTCCGGCTCTCTCGGCCCGACCACCGCAGGACGAATGGATTCCTACGTCGATCTGCTGCAATCGCACGGCGCCAGCATGGTGATGCTGGCCAAAGGTAACCGCAGCCAGCAGGTGACCGACGCCTGCCATAAACACGGCGGTTTCTATCTCGGTAGTATCGGCGGCCCGGCGGCAGTACTCGCCCAGCAGAGTATTAAGAGTCTCGAGTGCGTGGCTTATCCGGAGCTGGGAATGGAAGCTATCTGGAAAATCGAAGTGGAAGATTTCCCGGCCTTTATCCTCGTTGATGATAAAGGTAACGACTTCTTCCAGCAGATCCAAAATCAGCAGTGCGCTGGTTGTAAACAACACGGCTAATTCCCTCCACGCCCGGCGGCTCATCGTCGGGCGTATTCTCCCCCTTAATTCTTGAATTCACCCTACGCTGAACTATGCTCAATCCAGCAGCCGCGCAGAGTTTGACCGGCTGAAAAATAACAATAATTCCCCCTTTTCCGGTGTCGCATATGAACAGGATCCAGGCGTTGTTAACGGCGTGTTTTCTGCTATGGCTGGCCTTCCCGCTTTCCGCGGCAGAACCTCGTCAGCAGCCCACCGCTCGCGAGCAGGCGCGAACCGTCGCGATTTTCCATCAACCGATCGTCATGCTACAGGCGACATTCGGCCAGACTACGCCGGAAGAACGGGTTCTGCGCATCCGCAATACGCTACGCGCCTTCACCGAAGCCGATATCAGCCAGCCGCTGCAGGTGGTGCCAGTCACCCGCTACAACCAGCCGGGGCGGCTGTTTCTGATGAATGGCAAACCTATTATGTTGCTAAGCCAGGCCGACCTCGATGAAGGCGACGATCTTACCCTCGATCAGGCGGCACAGCGCGTTCTTGCCCGTATGGAAGCGCAGCGGACGTCGCTACGCGAACAGTACAATACCCGCTATCTGCTGCTGGCGGCGCTAAAATCCGCCGCCGGCGCGTTGCTCCTCGCCCTGGCCTGCTATCTCGCTTTCCGTTCGTGGCGGCGAGTGAGGCGCTTTTTCCATCTGCGGATCCTCGAAAAGCGCAGCCTGATCCCGCATAACTGGCGGCGTTTTCTCGGCAACATTGAAAGCCGGTTATACGCGCTGCTGGTCATACTGCTTGGGGTACTGGCGGGTTATGTCTGGCTGAGTTGGGTATTCAGCCTGTTTCCGTGGACCCGGGTATGGGGAGAGTCGCTCGGTGAGTGGTCGGTAGGGGTGATTCGCGATATTTCGCTGTCTATCGTGTCGGCGCTGCCGGGACTGATGATCGTACTGCTTATCTTTCTGATTACGTGGTTTATCATCCGCCTGCTGAAGGTGGTGTTGGATCAGGTCGCCGCCGGACGTCTGCAGATCCCCGGTCTGCATCCGGAAACCGTCGGCGCCACGCGAAAGCTTATCGCCGTGGTTATCTGGCTCTTTGCGCTCTCCGCCGCCTATCCTTTCTTGCCTGGGGCAAACTCTCTGGCCTTCAAGGGAATTAGCGTGTTCTTCGGCCTGATGTTGACGCTGGGCTCAGCGGGGGTGATGAATCACGCCATGAGCGGACTGGTGCTGATTTATACCCGCGCGCTGCATAAAGGCGACTGGATCCGCATCGCCGATAACGAAGGCCAGGTCAGCGAAATCGGCATGCTGGCGACCAAAATCCTGACCCGCGAAAACTATATTGTCACCCTGCCGAACGCGGTGGTGGTCAGCGGTAAAATCACCAATCTCAGCGCCAGTGACCCGCAACAGGGAATCAACCTCACCACCGGTGTGACCATTGGTTACGACACGCCGTGGCGGCAGGTACAGGCGATGCTGGAACTGGCGGCCCACCGCGCCCAGGGAGTGGATCATCAGGTGGCGCCGGTGGTTCGCAAACTGGGATTGCTTGACTGGTATACGTCGTATGAACTGCAGGTGCGGCTGTTACCGGAAACGACGCTGCCGGAGGGGCGCAACGCGCTGCACAGCAGCATTATCGATGTATTTAACGAATTTGGCGTGCAGATTATGTCGCCCAATTTTGTCATGCAACCGAAAAGCGCGGTGGTGGTCGCCAAAGAGGATTGGTATACCGCCCCGGCCGTCGTGCCGCAGGAAGGCGACAGATAACGACATCCTACGCCAACGCAGCGTCACCAGGTAATGCCGGATGGCGCTGCGCTTATCCGGCCTACAACTCAAAATCCCCGGTGGCGCTACCGCTTACCGGGGCTACAGCGCCGTGCGATTTAGTAGCCCGGACAAGGCGCAATGCGCCGCCCCCTACGCCTGCGCGGCGTCGATCTCGGCAAACACCTGCTGCGCCAGATGCAGCGTGGCATTTGCCGCTGGTAAGCCGCAGTACAGCGCCGAATGCATAATCAACTCTTTCAGCTCATCACGGGTCACGCCGTTATTAAAGGCGGCGCGCAGATGCATCTTAAGTTCCGCCTCGCGGTTGAGCGCAATCAGCATCGCAATAGTGATCATGCTGCGGGTATGGTGATCGAGCCCCGGACGCGTCCAGGTTTCTCCCCAGGCGTAACGGGTGATGAAATCCTGAAACTCCTCATTCAGCGGCGTGAGGTTCTGCAGCGTACGGTCAACGTGAGTATCGCCTAATACCTTGCGGCGAACCTCCATTCCCTGCTGATAACGTTGTTTATCTTCCATTTTGCTCCCCCAGCAAAAAGCCGTTCAGCGCGGAGTTAAAGGCGGCTGGCGCTTCGATATTCGACAGATGCGACGCGCTCAGCACCACCACCTGGGAATCGGCAATCTGCTGATGCAGGAAGTTAGCGTCGGCGACAGTCGTGACAGGGTCACTTTCTCCGGCAATAATCAGCACCGGAATCGCAATTTGCCCGACCTCTCCCCGCAGGTCTGCCGCCGCCAGCGCTTCGCAGCAGGCGGCGTAGCCTTCGGCGTCGCTATGAGTCAGTTGATGGCATAATGCCTCGACCACCTCCGGCGCGCGCTGGCGGAAAGCATCGCTGAACCAGCGATCCGCCGCCCCCGCGGCAACCACATCCATCCCTTCCTGACGCACCGCGCGGGCGCGCGAAAGCCAGCCCGACTGATCGCCGATCCGCGCCGCGGTATTGGCCACCGCCACCGCATAAAAACGTTCCGGCGCAAAGCGCGCCAGCCATAATCCCGTCAGCCCGCCCATCGAAATACCGCAAAACAGCGCTTTGTCGATATTTAGGTGATCGAGCAGCGCAATCACATCTTCACCCAATTGCGCCAGGGTCACCTTGCCGTTTTTCGTCGTTTTACCATGGCCGTGGGTGTCATAACGCAGTACGCGAAAATTCGCCGTCAGCGCATCCAGCTGCGGCTGCCACATGGCGCACGTGGTGCCAAGCGAGTTCGACAGCACGATAACCGGCGCGCCTTCCGGCCCGTCGAGTTGATAATCAAGATTCATGATGTTGCTCCTGATAACGCGCCAACACCTGGCGCACAAAGCGTTCGGCGCTACCGGTAGCCGTTGCAGGATCCAGTAGCGCGCTTAAACGTTCTCGGGAGAGATACTGACTGACCAGCGGGTCAGCCGCCAACAGATCGACAAGCAAGCCATTGCGATCCAACGCCTGACGACACAGCGCTTCTACACGATGGTGCGCCTCGGCTTTGCCAATAAACTCCGCCAGCGCCAGGGTCACCGCTTCCGCCATAATCAGCCCGTGAGTGATATCAAGGTCGGCACGCATCTTATGCACGAAAACCTGCATCTCGCGCACCAGCATGTCAGTTTGCGCCAGCGCCCCGCCCACCAGCATGATCAGTTCCGGTAGCGTTTCCCATTCCGCCTGCCAGCCGCCGAGCGCGCGCTCATGCTGTTGGATTTGACCGGCGTAAAGGGTGGCGACCAGCCCCGGCGTGCGCTGCGCCGCGGTTAGAATCGCCGCGCAGGAGACCGGGTTACGTTTGTGCGGCATGGTCGAGGAGCCCCCGCGCCCTTCCGCCAGCGGCTCGCCGACTTCCGCAACCTCGGTTTGCATCAGCAGCGAAAAATCATTGGCGAATTTTCCCAGAGTGCCGCAAACGCCGGCGAACCAGGCGCCGACTTCGAGGAAACGGTCGCGCTGGCTATGCCATGGCGTATCCGGCAACTGCAGGTCGAGGGTTTGCGCCAACGCCTGCGCCACCTGTGGCGCCTGCTGTTTCAATGAATCAAGCGTGCCCGCCGCGCCGCCAAACTGCAGCGCCAGCACCCGTGGGCGCATCTCAATCAACCGCTGTTGCCAGCGCAGCAGCGTATCCAGCGTCCCCGCCAGTTTAAGGCCAAAGGTGACCGGTAGCGCATGCTGCATCCAGGTGCGCCCCGGCATCACCGTATGTTGATAGCGCTGCGCCTGTTCGGCGAACGCGTCAATCAGGCTTTGTAGCAGGCTATCCGTCGCCGCCAGCGCGCCCCGCAGTTGCAGAACAAACCCGGTATCGATAGCGTCCTGGCTGGTGGCGCCCCAATGGACATAGCGCGCGGCGTCCGGATCCTGCGCTTTCACCCGCGCAGTCAGCTGTTTAACCAGCGGAATAGCCAGATTGCCGGCGCTGGCCGCCGATTGTCCCAGCGCGTCGAAATCGATAAGCGCATGCCGGCAGGCGTTGACTATCGGCGAGACTGCCGCCTGCGGCACCAGCCCGCAGTCGGCCTGCGCCTGCGCCAGCGCGGCTTCGAAATCCAGCATACCCTGTACCCGCTGCGCATCGCTGAACCAGTCGGTTAGCGGACTGCTACGCAACATGGGCGTCAACAAACTCATCGCGACTCCTTAAACGCGTTCAATAATCAGCGCAATCCCCTGGCCCACGCCGATACACATGGTGCACAGCGCATAGCGGCCGCCGGTACGCTTCAGCTGATAAGCGGCGGTCATCGCCAGACGTCCGCCGGAAGCCCCCAGCGGATGACCCAGCGCAATGGCCCCGCCGTTGGGGTTAACGTGGGCAGCATCATCCGGCAGGCCTAAATCACGGGTAACCGCCAGCGCCTGCGCGGCAAAAGCCTCATTCAGTTCGATGACATCCATCTGCGCCAGCTTCAGCCCGGTTTGCGCTAACACTTTGCGCACCGCCGGCGCCGGGCCGAAGCCCATAATCCGCGGCGCCACCCCCGCCGTCGCCACGCCGACAACCCGCGCTAGCGGCTGTAAATCATTCGCCGACATCGCCTGTTCACTTGCCAACAACAGCGCACAGGCGCCGTCGTTAACACCGGAGGCGTTACCGGCGGTAACGCTGCCATCGGCGCGGACCACGCCGCGCAGTTTAGCCAGCGCCTCCAGCGAGGTGCTGCGCGGATGTTCATCGCGGCTGAAACGCAGCGGCTCACCTTTGCGCTGCGGCACCGATACGGCGATCAGTTCATCGGCGAAACGCCCCGCTTCCTGCGCCGCCGCGGTACGTAACTGACTGCGTAGCGCAAAAGCGTCCTGGTCAGCGCGAGAAATGGCAAACTCATCGGCGACGTTTTCCGCAGTTTCCGGCATCGAGTGCACGCCGTACAGCGCTTTCATCTGCGGGTTAATAAAGCGCCAGCCGATGGTGGTATCTTCCATCTGCATCGAGCGGCTAAAGGCGCTCTCGGCTTTGCCCATCACAAACGGCGCGCGCGACATACTCTCCACCCCACCGGCGATCATCAGTTGAGTTTCGCCGCTTTTAATCGCCCGCGCCGCGACGCCGATCGCATCGAGACTGGAACCACAGAGGCGGTTAATCGTGCTGCCGGGAACGCTCTGCGGCAGCCCGGCCAGCAACAGCGCCATGCGCGCCACGTTACGGTTATCTTCTCCGGCCTGGTTGGCGCAGCCGTAGATCACATCATCGATCAGCGCCGGATCGAGTCCCGGGTTACGCTCCAGCAGCGCTTTCAGCGGCAGCGCCGCCAAATCGTCGGCGCGCATACTGGATAATGCGCCGCCAAAACGGCCAAACGGCGTACGCACCGCATCACAGATAAATGCCTGATTCATCATAGGTTCCTTACGCGCTTTCCGCCAGTTGTTCAAAAGTCAGCGCCACCGGAGTGATGCGCTGTAGCTCTTCAAAGGAGAGGCCATTAAAGATTTCGCGTACCACCGGGCCGCGGTCGGTAATATCGATGACCGCCAGATCGGTATAGATACGGCTGACGCAGCCGACGCCGGTTAGCGGGTAGCTGCACTGCTCGACCAGTTTGCATTCGCCATCGCGGGTCAGATGGTCCATCATCACAAACACCTGGCGGGCGCCGATAGCCAAATCCATCGCCCCTCCAACCGCCGGGATCGAATCCGGCGCGCCGGTGCTCCAGTTAGCGAGATCGCCGCTGGCGGAAACCTGGTAGGCGCCCAGCACGCAGATATCCAGATGTCCGCCGCGCATCATGGCGAAGGAGTCGCCATGGTGGAAAAAACAGCCGCCCTGCAGCAAGGTGACATACTCTTTACCCGCGTTGATCAGTTCTGGATCCTCTTCGCCGGGCTGCGGCTTCGGCCCCATTCCCAGTAGCCCGTTTTCACTGTGCAGGAACACCTCTTTATCGGCAGGTAGATAGTTGGCGATGCGGGTCGGCAGGCCAATACCGAGGTTGACGTAAGCGCCTTCCGGAATATCGCGGGCGACGCGCTGGGCCATTTCGTCACGAGTCAGTTTTTGCATGTTCGGCTCCTCAGGCGCTTTGCGCGACGGACAGATTTTCCAGCGAGAATACGCGCTGGACGAAAATCCCCGGGGTGATGATGTTTTCCGGGTCGAGTTCGCCAAGGGCGACCAGCTGCGAGACTTCAACAATGGTGGTTTTGGCGGCGGTCGCCATAATCGGGCCGAAGTTGCGCGCCGCTTTGCGGTAGACCAGGTTGCCCCATCGGTCGCCCTGATGGGCTTTAATAAGAGCAAAATCGGCTTTAATTGGATACTCAAGCACATAATGGCGGCCATCTATTTCCCGGGTTTCTTTGCCTTCCGCCAGCGGCGTGCCGTAGCCGGTCGGGGTAAAGACCGCGCCGAGCCCCGCGCCAGCGGCCTGGATCCGCGCCGCCAGATTGCCCTGCGGCACCAGTTCCAGCTCAACCTTACCGCGGCGATAGAGGTCATCAAAAACTTGTGAATCAACCTGGCGCGGGAATGAGCAGATCATTTTGCGCACCCGCCCGGCTTTGAGCAGCGCCGCCAGCCCCACTTCGCCATTACCCGCGTTGTTATTAATAATGGTTAGGTCGCGGGCGCCCTGTTCAATCAGGGCATCAATCAGATACGTCGGCTGCCCGGCGGGGCCAAAACCGCCAATCATGATGGTCGCGCCGTCGTGGATCCCGGCAATGGCCTCACTCAGCGTCGACACGCTTTTATCAATCATCAGGTCGCTCCTTAACGTGCGGTAATCGCACTTATATGCGTTGTTCGCACAAAATGTGACCCGCTTAACGATGCTGGTCAAGGGCGATAATCGAAATATGGTGCGATAATCGAACATCGTATATCTTTAGCGAAAGAATGTGATCGATGGCAAATACGGAGAACAAAATGGACAAGCATCCAGATGATGTAGTGGCGGGCGACGGCGATCCGTTTAAGGGCGACCCGAACTTTATGGCGTCGCTGGCGCGGGGGCTGGAAGTGATTCAGGCTTTTACCCCGCAGCGCCCGGTGCTGTCGATTTCGCAGATCAGCCAGAAAACCGGCATTCCTCGCGCGGCGGTACGGCGCTGCCTGTATACCTTAAGCAAACTGGGATTCGTCTACGCCGAAGACGGTAAGAATTTCCAGCTGCGTCCACGGATCCTTGCCCTCGGTCACGCCTGGCTGGCCTCAACGCCGCTGGCGCGCTCGGCGCAGCCAGTGCTCAAGCATCTGAGCGAAATGCTCAATGAATCCTGCTCAATCGCCACCCTCGATGGCGACGATATCCTGTATATCGCCCGCGCCTCCAGTTCGCGAATTATGACGATCGATCTTGATATCGGCAGCCGCCTGCCGGCGTGGGCGACCTCCATGGGCCGCGTGCTGTTAAGCCATCAGCCGGAGGAACGGCTAAACGACATGCTGAGCCGGGTGACGATGATTCGCTACACCCCGCAGACGGTAGATTCGGTAAATAAGCTGCGCGCGGAGCTAAAACGCGTGTATCAGCAGGGATATGCGTTAAACGATCAGGAACTGGAAATGGGGCTGCGTTCGCTGGCAGTGCCGCTATATAACCCGCAAGGACAGGTGGAAGCGGCGCTGAACGTCGGGGTTCACGCGGGCCAGATGTCGACCCGCGAAATGCTGGATCGGGTGCTGCCGGAATTACAAAAAGCCGCCCGCGAGCTAACGCTGCTGCTGCGCTAGCGGCTGCGTTTGGCGTGTAGCTCCCAGTTCTCCTGCTTAGCCTGTTCGGATTTACGCAGCGCCACGTAACAAGCGCCGCTGCCGCCGTGGTGCGGTAGCGCGGCGCAAAACGCCTGTACCTCGGGCAACTCTGGCAGCCAGCGCGCCAGGTAGCTGCGAATAATATTGGCGTGGGCCTGGTCATCACGGCCTTTGCCGTGGATGATAAGTAAATTACGCAGCCCCTCTTTTTGCGCCTGTATCACGAAGGCGAACAGCATTTGCCGACACTGTTCGACCGGCTGGCGCAGGAGCGACAGACTTGCCTGCTGGCTGTATTTTCCGCGCCGCAGCTTTTCCAGCACTCCGCTTTGCAGCCCTTCCCGTTTGAACTCCAGCGGCACGGCGAGCGGCACAATATCGAGGTAGCCGGTGGTCAGATAATTATCGAGCTGCAGGGTATCGACACGCTGCGGGGCGCGCACGTTGCGCTCACGGTGCCAGTGTACGTCATTATTGCGTTTCAGAGGCTGGACATCCTCCATGGCGTCAAGAAACAGGGATTTGTCGTCAAGGTTCATGGTCTCTCCTCCAGCGGCTATCGCCTGCTACTATAGCCGCCTCGCGCCTCCCCCTCAACGCGTTTAGCCGCCACTGCCGGCAAATAGCCCCACGCAGGATTTTTAAGGAAACAATTGACGGCTTTGACGACGAAACAAGGTGATTAACGAAGCCGTTAACGGCGTTGGTCGCGTATCGCGCCGCTGAATCAGGTAGTAGGTTGCCCTGGGCAACGTTTCACGTATGGGAATCATCACCAGTTTATCCGCCATCATCGGATCGTTTCCGAGCTCTACCGGCAGAATGCTGAGGAAATCGCTCTTCACCACCAGACTGATGCACGAAGAGAAGGTTTCACACACGATATCGACCTTGGGCGCCAGCCCGGCCTGGTTAAACATCTCCTGCAGTTGTTTAAAGTAGCTACCGCGCGGCGTTGGCATCGTCCAGTGGTGATCGAGCAATTCAGTCAGGAAAGTGGCGCGCGCCGCCGGATGTCCGGCGCGGGCGAATACCGCGAATGGTTTCTCAAACAGTTTTTCAAAGCTGAATTCATGATCGTACGGGCCGGGATAATAGGTGTTGATAGTGAAATCAAGCTCACCCTGACGCAGTTCATTAATCATCGCCAGAAGTTGCCCTTCCATGATCCGCACCTTCACCAACGGATGCTGCTGATGAAAGCGGCAGATCACCGATGGCATCAGCGAACGGGCGACGCTGGCGCCGAGACCAATATTAATCTGCCCGGCCTGCTCGCCCTGACGCTGCAGCAGTTCATCCTGCGCCGCCCGCAGCTCTTCAAGGATCAGGCTCGCATGTTGATAAAAACTTTCGCCGTTTTCCGTCAGCGCCACCCCCTGGCTGCGGCGGACAAACAGTTGGGCGGAAAGCCCCTCTTCCAGCTCTTTAATCGCCTTGGTCAACGCAGGCTGCGAGATCGCCAGCGCCCGGCTGGCGCCGCGAATACTCCCCTCGCGGGCAACCTCAACGAAAGCGCGAATTTGATGAAATTTAATCTGAAATGACATGCTTTAGGTGATAACCATTTTTTATCAGACAGAAGAAAATGACATCTACTGTAATCGAACATGCTGTGGCAGGTTAAGGGTGAGATTGCATGAAAGGCGTATGTGATAAGCAAAAGCTATCACTTCGTGAACGCCGTCACACTTTTTTAATATGACAGGAAGGGTTATGCCGCAACTTCATGAATTCATCAGCCAACTGGCGCCGGAAATGACGCAATGGCGTCGTGATTTTCACCTGCACGCGGAGTCCGGATGGCTGGAATTTCGTACCGCCAGCAACGTTGCCGAGATCTTAGACGGACTCGGTTACCAACTGGCGCTCGGGCGCGACGTTATCGATGCCGACAGCCGAATGGGGCTGCCCGACGACGCCACCCTGGCACAGGCATTCCAGCGCGCCCGCGAACAGGGAGCGCCGGAACGTTGGCTACCGGCTTTTGAAGGCGGATTCGCCGGCGTCGTAGCCACCCTGGACACCGGCCGCCCCGGCCCGACGCTGGCGTTTCGCGTCGATATGGACGCGCTCGATCTTAACGAACAACACGACGATTGCCATCGCCCGCATCGCGCGGGTTTCGCCTCCTGCAACGCCGGGATGATGCACGCCTGCGGCCATGACGGCCATACCGCCATTGGGCTGGGTTTAGCGCATGTGCTACAGCAGTATGCCGATCGGCTCAACGGGATCATCAAGCTGATTTTCCAGCCTGCCGAAGAAGGTACCCGCGGCGCGCGCGCGATGGTGGCGGCGGGAGTACTCGATGACGTGGACTACTTCACCGCCATTCATATCGGCACCGGCGTCCCCAGCGGTACTGTGGTCTGCGGCGGTGACAACTTTATGGCGACCACCAAATTCGACGTGCAATTCGAGGGCGTCGCCGCTCACGCCGGCGGCAAACCGGAAGATGGGCGCAACGCGCTACTGGCCGCCGCGCAGGCCTCCCTCGCCCTGCACGCCATCGCGCCGCACAGCGCCGGCGCCTCGCGGGTTAACGTCGGTGTTATGCAGGCCGGCACCGGGCGCAACGTGGTCCCTTCTTCCGCGCTGATAAAAGTGGAAACCCGCGGCGAGACGGAAGCTATCAACCAGTATGTGTTTGAGCGGGCGCAAAACGTGATTGCCGGCGCCGCAGCGATGTATGAAGCCCGCTATGAACTACGGCTCATGGGCGCGGCGACCTCCAGCGCCCCCTCTCCGGCGTGGGTGCAATACCTGCGTGAGCAGGCAGCACAGGTGCCAGGTGTGATAGAGGCGGTGGATCATATTGCTGCGCCGGCGGGATCCGAAGATGCCACTTTGATGATGGCGCGGGTACAGGAGCGCGGCGGACTGGCTTCATACATGATTTTCGGTACTGAACTGAGCGCCGGACATCACAATGAGAAATTTGATTTCGACGAAAGGGTCATGACCATCGCGGTCGAGACGCTGGCGCGCATCGCGCTCAACTTTCCCTGGCAGCGAGGTGTGTGATGGAAAAGAGCTATCAATTTGTTGATGACATCATTGAATCGCGACGCGACGATTTTTGCGCTATTGCCGATGATATCTGGGACCATCCGGAAACCCGATTCCAGGAATTCTGGTCCGCCGCGCGGTTGGCCGACGCGCTGGAAGCGGAAGGTTTTCAACTAAGCCGTCACGCTGGTGGAATCCCCAATGCGTTTATCGCCAGCTTTGGCGAGGGTAAACCGGTCATCGCCCTGCTCGGCGAGTTTGATGCGCTGGCAGGACTCAGCCAACAGGCGCACAGTGCTGAACCAACATCCGCGACGCCGGGGGAAAATGGCCACGGCTGTGGGCATAATCTACTTGGCACCGCAGCGTTCGCCGCTGCTGTCGCTGCGAAACAGTGGCTGCAGCAGCATGGCGGCTCGGGCACCCTGCGCTTTTATGGTTGCCCGGGTGAAGAAGGCGGCTCGGGTAAAACTTTTATGGTGCGCGAGGGACTATTCGATGATATCGACGCCGCCCTCACCTGGCATCCGGAAGCCTGGGCCGGGATGTTCAGCACCAGCACGCTGGCCAATATTCAGGCGGCGTGGCGCTTTACCGGAACCGCTGCCCACGCCGCAAACTCACCGCATCTTGGGCGTAGCGCGTTGGACGCCGTCACGCTGATGACCACCGGCAGTAACTTCCTCAATGAGCATATTATCGAGAAAGCGCGTGTGCACTACGCCATTACGGATACCGGCGGCGTGTCGCCCAACGTGGTGCAGGCGCAGGCTGAAGTGCTGTATTTGATTCGCGCTCCGGAAATGGCCGACGTGCAGCAAATCTTTGCCCGTATTGAGAAAATTGCTCAGGGCGCCGCGCTGATGACCGAAACCAGCGTCAGCTGTCGTTTTGAAAAAGCCTGTTCCAGCTATCTCCCCAATCGCACGCTGGAAGCGGCAATGTATCAGGCCGTATGTCATTACGGTACGCCGCAATGGAGTAACGAAGAGCGCGCTTTCGCAGCGGATATTCGCTCCACGCTCGGCGTGAACGATATACAGAACAGCCTGAAGAATATTGCCGGCACCAGCGGTGAAGAAGGAAAAGCGTTTGCCCGCCGCCATCACGACACGGTGCTGATCGATGAAGTCGCGCCGTGGGCGGCGACGGAAAACGTGCTGGCCGGCTCTACCGACGTCGGCGACGTGAGCTGGAAAGCGCCGGTGGCCCAGTGTTTTAGCCCCTGCTTCGCCATCGGTACGCCGCTGCACAGCTGGCAACTGGTAAGCCAGGGAAAAACCTCCATCGCCCATAAAGGGATGCTGCTGGCGGGTAAGATACTGGGAGCAACGGCGATTCGTTTGTTCAGCGACAGGCCGTTGCTCGAAGCAAGCCAGCAGGAACTGGCTCAGGTACTGGCGGTAAGCCCATACCAGTGCCCGATCCCGCGTGACGTCGTACCATCAATTTTAAAATAAGAAAAATTAGCCTCTGGGATAACGTACAGCGTGAGGGCAATCGCCAATAAAAATAACAGCTGACAACCCCTGAGGCATGCCGCAACCAACACAACAACGACAACTGAGGAACGCCCATGAGTATGTCATCCATACCGTCGCATTCCCCCACCGGTAAGCTGTATGGCTGGGTTGAGAAAATAGGTAATAAGGTTCCGCATCCATTTTTGCTGTTTATCTATCTGATAGTGGCGCTGATGGCCGCTACCGCCATCTTGTCGGCGCTAAACGTCGGCGTACAGAACCCCACCGACGGTTCGCGAGTGGTGGTAAAGAATCTGCTCAGCGTGGAAGGGCTGCACTGGTTTCTGCCAAACGTGATTAAAAACTTTAGCGGCTTCGCGCCGCTGGGGGCGATTCTGGCGCTGGTGCTCGGCGCCGGTTTTGCCGAACGCGTCGGCCTGCTGCCATCACTGATGGTCAAGATGTCATCGCACGTTAGCGCGCGTTACGCCAGTTATATGGTGCTATTTATCGCCTTTTTCAGCCATATCTCTTCCGACGCGGCGCTGGTCATTATGCCGCCGCTAGGGGCGTTGATGTTTCTCGCCGTCGGTCGTCATCCAGTGGCGGGGTTACTGGCGGCAATCGCCGGCGTTGGCTGCGGATTCACGGCAAATTTACTCATTGTCACCACCGACGTATTGCTCTCCGGTATCAGTACCGAAGCGGCGAAAACGCTCGATGCCTCGCTGCATGTTAGCGTCATCGACAACTGGTACTTCATGGCTACCTCAGTCATCGTACTTACTCTGGTCGGCGGATTGATTACCGATAAACTGGTCGAGCCGCGGTTAGGAAAGTGGCAGGGTAAGAGCGATGAAACCCTACAGACGCTGACGGCGGAACAACGCTTCGGGCTGCGCATTGCCGGTATCGCGGCGCTGTTGTTTGTGGCGGTTATCGCGCTGATGGTGGTGCCGGACAACGGCATTCTGCGCGATCCCATCAAGCATACCGTGATGCCCTCGCCCTTTATTAAAGGCATTGTGCCGCTGATTATCTTTTTTTTCTTTGTCGTGTCTTTAGCTTACGGCATCGCCACCGGCAAAATTCGCCGTCAGGCTGACCTGCCGCAGTTAATGATCGAGCCGATGAAGGAGATGGCCGGATTTATCGTGATGGTCTTCCCGCTGGCCCAGTTTGTCGCCATGTTTAACTGGAGCAACATGGGGAAATTCATGGCCGTTGGTCTGACCGATGTGCTGGAGAGCGCCGGGATGAATGGGGTGCCGGCGTTTGTCGGCCTGGCGCTACTGTCGGCGTTTTTGTGTATGTTTATCGCCAGCGGTTCGGCTATCTGGTCGATTCTGGCGCCCATTTTTGTACCAATGTTTATGCTGCTGGGCTTTCACCCGGCGTTTGCGCAGATCCTGTTCCGAATCGCTGACTCTTCCGTGCTGCCGCTCGCGCCGGTATCGCCGTTTGTGCCGCTGTTTCTCGGCTTTTTACAGCGCTACCGGCCCGATGCCAAACTGGGCACCTACTATTCGCTGGTATTACCCTACCCACTCATTTTCTTAGCCGTCTGGCTACTGCTGCTGGTGGGCTGGTATTTTGTCGGACTGCCGATAGGTCCCGGCATCTATCCCCGTTTACCCTAACGCAGCGACAGGCCAGGGAGGGCCTGCGTGTGTTAACGAATTGTGGTGCGGTTCAGGAGCGTTTTACACAGACTTTCGATGGCCAACGACAGCAAATTGATAGCTAACCCACTGATAATCAACACAACAACTCCCGTTAATATGTATTGCATATCGCCACCTTTCTGTTGGTTAAAAAAAACCAGCGCCAAAGCGCTGGAAAAATAATTGACTCAAGGAATGCCTGTATATTTATCTGCGACGCCGGGTGCCTCCCGGTGAATTAGCCAGTTCACGCTAATTCGCGTACGTATGACAAACTGCATAGAGATTTGAACTGAACGCTCCTCCGCACAGGGGAATTCGCCGCCAGACAAAGGTAGCAAAATGCTCTTTCTGCCGCGCCTGCTAGTTAATGCAAAAATAAACATTGCTCCCCGTCCCATTATTCCGGCAATTTGCGATTGGGCAATCGAATGACGGAATTTAAATGACTGCGATTCGTATTTATAAATTAATAGTACAGCCTTTCATTATTTGCTGACCTTTCGGAGGTATAGTTGGCAGAGCGCACGTCATGATATGGTGTGCTCTTGCCGAAATAACCTCGTAGAAGGAAGACCGATGCTGACGCTACTGCAAGATAAAATCGATACCCCGCTGGGGCCGTTGTGGGTCATTTGCGATGAACAATTTAACCTGCGCGCCGTGGAGTGGGATCAGCACCGTGACCGTATGGAGCAACTGCTCGACATCCACTACCGCCATGAGGGTTATGAACGTCTTGATGCGCGCGATCCGGGCGGGCTGAGCGCGAAGCTGCGGCAATACTTCGACGGCGATCTCGCGATTATCGATACCCTGCCGACCGCCACCGGCGGGACGCCGTTTCAACGTCAGGTCTGGCAAGCGCTGCGCACGATTCCCTGCGGGCAAGTCATGCACTACGGTCAGTTAGCCGAGGCTCTCGGCCGCCCAGGCGCGGCCCGTGCGGTCGGCGCGGCAAACGGTTCCAATCCGGTCAGCATTGTGGTTCCCTGCCATCGGGTGATTGGCCGTAACGGCACCATGACCGGCTACGCCGGGGGCGTACAGCGCAAAGAGTGGTTATTGCGCCATGAAGGCTATTTGCTGCTTTAACAGATAATGCCTTTTTTGGAAATTACAGGTAACTTTACAATAATTGATCGCTTAATAAATTGCTTGTTATCAAAGAGATAGGGTGAAAGGTATATTTCCCCTTCTAATATTGCGTCTTTCCGGGTTTCGAGACTTACTTGCTCCTCAAAAAGATGTTAAAATTGACCAATATCAATTAAAGCTTGAGCAGACATATGATCCCGGAAAAGCGAATTATACGACGCATTCAGTCTGGTGGTTGTGCAATCCATTGTCAGGATTGCAGCATTAGCCAGCTCTGCATCCCCTTTACTTTGAACGAACATGAGCTGGATCAGCTTGATAATATCATCGAGCGTAAGAAGCCTATTCAGAAAGGGCAAACCCTGTTCAAAGCGGGTGATGAGCTGAAGTCGCTGTACGCTATCCGTTCAGGGACCATCAAAAGCTACACCATCACCGAACAAGGCGATGAGCAGATTACCGGCTTCCACCTGGCGGGTGATTTGGTCGGTTTTGACGCCATTGGCACCGCCCTGCACCCAAGCTTTGCGCAGGCGCTGGAAACCTCAATGGTTTGCGAAATTCCGTTCGAAACGCTGGATGATCTTTCCGGTAAAATGCCGAACCTGCGTCAGCAGATGATGCGCCTGATGAGCGGCGAGATCAAAGGCGATCAGGACATGATCCTGCTGCTTTCCAAAAAGAACGCAGAAGAACGGCTGGCGGCCTTTATCTACAACCTATCCCGCCGTTTCGCGCAGCGCGGCTTCTCACCGCGTGAGTTCCGCCTGACCATGACGCGTGGCGACATCGGCAACTATCTGGGCCTGACGGTAGAAACCATTAGCCGCCTGCTCGGTCGTTTCCAGAAAAGCGGTATGCTGGCGGTGAAAGGGAAATATATCACCATCGAAAACAGCGATCTGCTGGCGCAACTGGCAGGCCAGGCGCGCAACGTCGCCTGATTTATCTCCGCTATACTTTCTTCTACCTTGTGCCGGATCGACATTTTTTTCTAATTTGTTGATCTGGCCAGGGTCATCCCCTGTTTCAATTCATCCATATAGGTTATCTTTTTAATGACTGACTGTAGCTACAGCTGTAAGGAGACCCTGTATGGCGAAGTATCAGAACATGCTGGTAGTAATCGACCCTAACCAGGACGACCAGCCTGCATTACGGCGCGCGGTGTATCTGCACCAACGGATTGGTGGACGCATCAAAGCCTTTTTGCCGATCTATGATTTTTCCTATGAAATGACCACCCTGCTGTCGCCCGACGAGCGGACGGCGATGCGCCAGGGCGTGATTAGCCAACGCAGCGCCTGGATCCGTGAACAGGCCAAGTTTTACATTGAATCCGGGGTGCCAATCGATATCAAAGTGGTGTGGCACAACCGCCCCTTTGAAGCCATCATTCAGGAAATCATCAGCGATAAACACGACCTGCTGCTGAAAATGGCCCATCAGCACGACAAACTCGAAGCCGTCATCTTCACCCCGACCGACTGGCACCTGCTGCGCAAATGTCCATGCCCGGTATGGATGGTTAAAGATCAACCGTGGCCGGAAGGCGGTAAAGCGCTGGTGGCGGTTAATCTGGCCAGTGAAGAGAACTATCACAACGCCCTCAATGAAAAACTGGTGCGGGAGACCATCGCCCTCGCCGATCAGGTTAACCATACCGAAGTACATCTGGTTGGCGCCTATCCGGTGACGCCTATCAACATCGCCATTGAATTACCTGATTTTGACCCGAGCATCTATAACGATGCGATTCGCGGCCAGCATCTGCTGGCTATGAAAGCGCTGCGCCAGAAATTCAGCATCGATGAAAACCGCACCCACGTAGAGAAAGGGCTGCCGGAAGAGGTTATCCCTGATTTAGCTGAACATCTGCAGGCCGGGATTGTGGTGCTGGGCACCGTTGGCCGCACCGGTATTTCTGCCGCGTTTCTCGGCAATACCGCGGAACAGGTTATCGACCACCTGCGCTGCGACCTGCTGGTACTGAAACCGGAAGCTTATCAAACCCCGGTTGAACTGGACGATGAAGACGACGACTAACGGCGTCTCATGAGGTTTGAAATTATATCTAACATCCCCCGCCCGTCGGGGGATATTTTTGTCGGCCCGCTAAAAAAGAAAAAGGGCCATACGGCCCCGGATATCAACGCTAATTTAACAAGCTTAGAGAATGCGTTAGTGGATACCTAAACGCCAGGCCAGGTCGATCTCTTCTTTTAGTTCCATCGACGAAAGCGACATCAGATCGGCAAACTCGAGCTCGAGGAGTTTGAGCTTCTTCAGGTACTGCGCGGGGGTCATAACAGCGGTATCGCGGCGCAGGTACTCGATGGCCATCTGCGTGGGGGTTAACTCGGTATCCATAATATCCTCAGTGTGGTGAAAAAACAGGCATAGTATAACACCCATCGCCGTTCACTTTATGAGCAAATCATGGTTTCGCTGTCTATATAAAAAAGCCGTCTCAACAGAGACGGCTTAGAGCGTTGCGCTATTACAGCGCTTTCAGAATGGCATCCACGCTGGCTTTAGCGTCGCCAAACAGCATGTGGGTGTTCTCTTTGAAGAACAGCGGGTTCTGCACGCCTGCATAGCCGGTGTTCATCGACCGTTTAAAGACCACCACGTTTTGCGCCTTCCACACTTCCAGCACCGGCATACCGGCGATCGGGCTCTTCGGATCGTCCTGCGCCGCCGGGTTCACCGTGTCGTTCGCGCCAATCACCAGTACAGTATCGGTATCGGCGAAATCATCGTTAATTTCATCCATTTCCAGCACCACATCGTACGGAACCTTCGCTTCCGCCAGCAGCACGTTCATGTGCCCCGGCAGTCGTCCGGCGACCGGGTGGATACCGAAGCGCACCTTGATACCGCGCGCACGCAGCTTCTCAGTGATTTCCGCCACCGGATACTGCGCCTGTGCCACCGCCATCCCGTAGCCCGGCGTGATGATCACGGAATGCGAGTTTTTCAGCATTTCAGCCGTCTCTTCGGCGCTGATTTCACGATGCTCGCCAACTTCTTCATCGTCGCTGGAACTGCCGCCATCGGTGCCGAAACCGCCGGCGATAACGCTGATAAACGAACGGTTCATCGCCTTACACATAATGTAGGAGAGGATGGCACCGGAAGAACCGACCAGCGCGCCGGTCACGATCAGAAGGTCATTGCTGAGCATGAAGCCCGCCGCCGCCGCCGCCCAACCGGAGTACGAGTTCAGCATCGATACCACCACCGGCATATCCGCGCCGCCGATAGACGCCACCAGGTGCCAGCCGAACGCCAGCGCGATAATGGTCATCACCAGCAGGCATAGTACCTGCGTTCCGGTGCTGTCAGTACGCACGAAGGCCACCAGCAGCAGGAAAGAGATGACTAACGCCGCCAGGTTCAGCTTGTGGCGATTCGGCAACATCAGCGGTTTTGACGAAATTTTGCCGCGCAGCTTACCAAAAGCAACGATCGAGCCGGTGAAGGTCACGGCGCCGATAAAGATGCCGAGAAACACTTCAGTCAGGTGAATATTCGCCAGCACCTGATCGAGGCCCGGGCCATGGTCGAGATAACTGTTGAAGCCGACCAGCACCGCCGCCAGACCAACGAAGCTATGCAGCACCGCCACCAGCTCCGGCATCTCGGTCATTTCGACTTTCTTCGCCAGACGAATACCGATCGCGCCGCCGATAACCATCGCCACGATGATCCAACCGACGTTACCGCTGTCCGGCCCGAAGATGGTGGCAATCAGCGCAATCGCCATCCCGGCGATGCCGTACAGGTTCCCCTGCTTCGACGTTTCGTGCTTTGACAGCCCCGCAAGGCTAAAGATAAACAGAATAGCGGCAACAATGTATGCAGCTGTAACTAATCCTCCAGACATGTGCTACCCCTTAGTTTTTGCGGAACATTTTCAGCATGCGCTGAGTGACGGTGAAACCACCAAAAATATTAATGCTGGCGATCAACACCGCGATAAAGCTGAGGAAGCTGACCCAGCCGCCGTGCCCTATCTGCAGCAATGCCCCAACGACAATAATCCCTGAAATGGCGTTGGTTACCGACATGAGCGGCGTGTGCAGCGCGTGCGACACGTTCCACACCACGTAGTAACCGACTACGCAGGAGAGCGCGAAGACGGTAAAGTGACCCAGAAACTCTTTCGGCGCGACGTTCGCCAGCCAGCCAAAGAGGATAATCGCCAGCGCCATCAGCGCGTATTTACGCCACGGCGAAGCTGGTTTAGCCTCTTCTTTTGGCGCTTCGACGGTTTTCGCCGCCGCCTGCGGCTGCGCGGATACCTGAATCGGCGGCGCCGGCCAGGTAATTTCGCCCTCGCGGACCACTGTGACGCCGCGCACCACTACATCGTCGAAATCGATGGTGATATTGCCGTCTTTTTCCTTGCACAGCAGCTTCAGCAGGTTTACCAGGTTGGTGCCGTAGAGCTGAGAAGATTGCGTCGGCAGACGACCCGGCAGGTCGGTATAGCCGATAATTTTCACGCCGTTGGCGGTGGTCACGACTTCGCCCGGCACGGTGTATTCACAGTTGCCGCCGTTTTGCGACGCCAGATCGACCACCACGCTGCCTGGCTTCATGGCGTCAACCATTTCGCGGGTAATCAGCTTCGGCGCCGGTTTACCCGGGATTAAAGCCGTAGTGACAATGATATCGACATCTTTCGCCTGCGCGGCGAACAGCGCCATCTCGGCTTTGATAAAGGCTTCAGACATGACTTTGGCGTAACCGTCGCCGCTGCCCGCTTCTTCTTTAAAATCCAGTTCAAGGAACTCGGCGCCCATACTCTGCACCTGCTCTTTCACCTCCGGACGGGTATCGAAGGCGCGGACGATGGCGCCGAGGCTGTTCGCCGCGCCGATCGCCGCAAGGCCGGCGACGCCTGCGCCGATTACCATCACCTTTGCTGGCGGCACTTTACCCGCCGCGGTGATCTGGCCGGTGAAGAAACGGCCGAATTCATGCGCCGCTTCGACAATCGCGCGATAACCGGCGATGTTGGCCATCGAACTCAGGGCATCTAACGACTGGGCGCGGGAAATACGCGGCACCGAGTCCATCGCCATCACGTTGATACCGCGAGCGGCCAGCTTTTCCATGAGATCCGGATTCTGCGCCGGCCAGATGAAACTCACCAGCGTGGTGCCCGGATTGAGCTTCGCAATCTCCGCATCGTTCGGCGCGTTAACCTTGAGGATAACGTCGGAGTGCCAGACGTTATCCGCGCTGACGATTTCCGCGCCCGCCTGTTCGAAGGCTTCATCGTCGAAGCTCGCCAGTTTCCCGGCCCCGCTCTCGACCGCCACGCTAAACCCGAGCTTAAGCAGCTGCTCGACCGTCTTCGGCGTCGCAGCGGCCCGGGTTTCCTGAGCTAAGCTCTCTTTTGGTATCCCAATTCGCATAGTTTTCCCTTCCATCGGTTTTTGATGATGGTTTATTTTTTTCACAAATGCGCCAGCGGCGGCGCAAAAACGCCGCTCAGGTATTCATCTGGAAAATGAAACAGTAACAAACTTTTTATAACCTACTGAAAATACCGATTGTGATCTACATCGTTAAAACAGAATTTTTGATTTTATTGAGAAAAATTAGTCCTGACTGCGTCAGGCAGCAATATTTGCCTTAATTTTATGCCAGAACCTGATAATTCGCTTACCTGAGGGATTAATTCGCCATTTATTACCGTCAGTATCATTGCATTAACATTACGTTAACTTATAAAAGTGATATTGATTATCGATTTTGCTGTTCAAGGGGCTGTTTTTTCAACATATCAGTATTTGTTATATTTTTGTAACGAACGATTCGGGCGGGAAGTGAAAAATGACGCAGACAGTTACGTTGTTTAAATGCAATAATCACCTGTTTTCAGTCAACAACAATACCAGTACATGGTTTGCGCAAGGCAAAGGATTATTTTTATGAAGCTTAAGAACACACTCCTGGCGTCTGCTCTTCTGGCTACCACCGCGTTGTCTGCCCATGCAGCGACCGAGCTGACTCCGGAGCAAGCGGCAGCGCTGAAGCCCTATGACCGCGTCGTCGTCACTGGCCGTTTTAACGCGATTGGCGATGCCGTACAGGCGGTTTCCCGCAAGGCGGATAAAGATGGCGCAGCTTCCTTTTATGTTGTCGACACCTCAGATTTCGGCAACGGCGGCAACTGGCGCGTAACGGCGGATTTCTATAAAGAAAACGCCCCGCAGGCGGATACCCCGAAAAACCGTATCATTAACGGCGTGATGGAACTGCCGAAAGACCAGGCCGTCACGCTGATGCCGTATGACACCGTGACCGTACAGGGCTTCTACCGCAGCCAGCCGGAAGTCAACGACGCCATCGCCAAAGCGGCGAAAACCAAAGGCGCGTATGCCTTCTTCATCGTCCGTCAGGTTGACGCCAACCAGGGCGGCAACCAGCGCATCACCGCTTATATCTATAAAAAGGATGCGCAGAAGCGCGTACTGCAGAGCCCTGATGCGATTCCAGCGGATTCCGAAGCCGGTCGCGCCGCTCTGGCGAAAGGCGGCGAAGCGGCTAAAAATGTCGAGATCCCAGGCGTGGCCTCCTCTGCGGCCGTCGGCGCCGGCACCGGCGTAGGCCTGTTCTACGAAACCCAATCGTCGAAAGGCGGACGTTACACTGTCACCCTGCCGAATGGTACTAAAGTCGAAGAAGTGAACAAGATCACCGCCGCGCAGATGGTGCCGTTTGATAGCATCAAATTCACCGGTAACTACGGCAACATGACGGAAATCTCCTATCAGACCGCGAAACGCGCGGCGAAGAAAGGGGCAAAATACTACCACATCACCCGCCAGTGGCAGGAACGTGGCGGTAACATCACCATTAGCGCCGACCTGTATAAGTAATCGGTTTCAGCTGCTCAAAAAGGCGACATCGGGTCGCCTTTTTACATTTTTTCGCCCGCCGCCATTGCATGCGTTCAAGACACTCCGTAAAATCCCGCGCCTTAGCGTAATCCTCCATTTTTATGCGATTTCGCCAAATAAATATTCTTGATTCACTGTTGTCACCTCGGGAATACAATGGAAAAGAAACTGGGCCTTAGCGCCCTGACCGCACTGGTACTCAGCTCCATGCTGGGCGCGGGCGTTTTCAGTTTGCCGCAAAACATGGCTGCCGTCGCCAGCCCATCCGCTCTGCTTATCGGCTGGGCTATCACCGGCGTCGGGATTTTATTCCTCGCTTTCGCCATGCTATTGCTGACCCGAATCCGACCGGAACTGGACGGCGGCATCTTTACCTATGCCCGTGAAGGTTTTGGCGAACTGATCGGTTTCTGTTCCGCCTGGGGCTACTGGCTGTGCGCGGTGATTGCCAACGTCTCCTATCTGGTTATCGTCTTCTCCGCCCTGAGTTTCTTCACCGATACGCCGGAGATGCGTATTTTTGGCGACGGTAACACCTGGCAGGCGATCGTCGGCGCGTCAGTGCTGCTCTGGGTGGTGCATTTTCTGGTGCTGCGTGGGGTCCAGACCGCGGCAGGCATTAACCTGGTGGCGACGCTGGCTAAACTGTTGCCGCTCGGCGCATTTGTGGCGCTGGCCGCTATCGCGTTCCGGCTCGATACTTTCCGCCTCGACTTCAGCGGTATCGCGCTCGGCGTACCGGTATGGGAACAGGTGAAAAACACCATGCTGATCACCCTGTGGGTATTTATCGGCGTGGAGGGCGCAGTAGTAGTCTCTGCTCGCGCGCGCCACAAGCGCGACGTTGGCCGCGCAACGCTGCTGGCGGTGGTCTCGGCGCTGGCGGTTTATCTGCTGGTCACCCTGCTGTCGCTGGGCGTTGTCGCCCGCCCGGAACTGGCTGAAATGCGCAACCCGTCGATGGCAGGCCTGATGGTCAAAATGATGGGGTCATGGGGCGAAGTAGTAATCGCCGCGGGATTAATTATCTCCGTCTGCGGCGCCTATTTAAGCTGGACCATTATGGCCGCTGAAGTGCCGTATCTGGCGGCGACGCATAAAGCGTTCCCACGCCTGTTCGCCAAAACCAATAAGAATAATGCGCCTTCTTCCTCGCTGTGGTTGACCAACATCAGCGTGCAGATTTGTCTGGTGCTGATTTGGCTTACCGGATCCGACTACGGTACCCTGCTAACCATCGCCTCAGAAATGATTCTGGTGCCCTATTTCCTCGTTGGCGCTTTCCTGCTTAAGATTGCTGTACGTCCGTTACATAAAGCCGTGGGTGTCGGCGCGTGCGTTTATGGCTTATGGTTATTGTATGCGTCCGGTCCTGTGCATTTGTTATTGTCGGTGGTACTTTACGCTCCGGGTCTTCTGGTTTTCCTGTACGCCCGCCGTACGCACCAGCACGATCGCATGCTCAAACGCCGTGAAATGGCATTAATTGGTTTTTTGCTGGTTGCCGCCGTTCCGGCAACGTGGATGCTGGTGGGGTAAGCGGTTGCCCTACCGCTGAACTTGAAAGGAGATACCCATGGCTGAACCACAGCCTCGTCCGGTCCTGATCACAGGAGCAGGCCGCCGTATCGGCCTCGCTCTGGCACACCATTTTTTAAACCAGCAGCAACCGGTGATCGTCAGCTATCGCCAGCATTATCCTACGATTGACACCCTGCGCGAAGCCGGCGCGGTGTGTCTGCAGGCCGATTTCAGCAGCGACGACGGTATTCTTACCTTCGCGGAAGCGGTGAAGGCGCAGACCAGCGGGCTGCGTGCGATTATTCATAACGCCAGTGATTGGATGGCGGAAAAACCCGGTGTGCCGTTATCCACGGTGATATCGCGGATGATGCAGATTCACGTCCACGCGCCCTATCTGCTTAACCATGCGCTGGAGAGCCTGCTGCGTGGTTTTGGTCACGCCGCCAGCGATATTATTCACATTACCGACTACGTGGTGGAACGCGGCAGCGATAAGCATATCGCCTATGCCGCCAGTAAAGCGGCGCTTGATAATATGACCCGCTCTTTCGCCCGTAAGCTGGCCCCGGAAGTGAAGGTCAACGCCATCGCGCCATCGCTGATTATGTTTAACGAGCATGATGACGCTGAATATCGTAAACAGGCGCTGGATAAATCGCTGATGAAAATCGCGCCGGGTGAGAAAGAGATTATCGACCTCATCGATTATCTGTTCACCAGTTGCTATGTGACCGGCCGCTCTTTTGCTGTCGACGGCGGCCGACCGCTGCGCTAGTGGAAACGGCTCCAGCCGAGGATGAGCAGCCAGGCCGCCAGACTCCAGCAGATCACCGCGCCTGCCAGCGCGTAAGGCAGGCGCATTACGCCAGTGAAGTACCATAATGAAAGTAAGTAGATAAAATACGGGATGATTGACCACATGCCGAAGACAATAGTCGTGCGCAGCGCTTCAATGCCGCGCTCGCTGGCGACGATATAATGGGCAATCAGCGCGAAGGTCGGAAATAACGGAATTAAACCGGCAATATAGTAATTTTTGGTTTTTGACAGTACGCCTATCAGTACCACCACCAGCGCTCCCAGCAGCGCTTTAATCAACAGCCCCATTTTATGCCTTAACATTTGAACAACAATTTCCACCAGCATAACGGAAGAACATTTGTTTATGAAAGATTAATGGCAGGCAATTTGCGGGCGGTGTATGTTAGCTTTTTAATTTATACGCGTAAGATATGAATAAGATCGTTTTTGTTGAGGATGAGCCCGAAGTTGGCGCGCTTATCGCCGCCTATCTGGGAAAGCATGATATGGACGTGGTTGTTGAGCCGCGCGGCGACCGGGCCGAAGAGGTTATTGCTCGTGAACAACCCGATCTGGTACTGCTGGATATCATGCTGCCTGGCAAAGACGGGATGACGCTGTGCCGCGACCTGCGCAGCCAGTGGCAGGGTCCGATCGTGTTGCTGACCTCGCTCGATAGCGATATGAACCATATTCTGTCGCTGGAGATGGGCGCCAGTGATTATATCCTCAAAACCACCCCGCCTGCGGTGCTGCTGGCCCGCTTACGTTTGCATCTGCGCCAGCACGTGGCTTCGCCGTCGATGCCAGCTCCCGCAACCCTGACGCCGCATAAAGCCATTGTCTTTGGTTCACTGTCGATCGACCCGGTTAACCGTCAGGTCCTGCTTGGCGGCGACAACGTCGCTTTGTCCACCGCCGATTTTGACCTGCTGTGGGAGCTGGCGACCCATGCCGGGCAGATTATGGATCGCGATGCGCTGTTGAAAAATCTCCGCGGCGTCAGCTACGACGGCATGGATCGCAGCGTCGATGTCGCCATTTCACGCCTGCGTAAAAAGCTGCTCGACAACGCCACCGAGCCCTACCGCATCAAGACGGTGCGCAACAAAGGCTATTTGTTCGCCCCGCATGCCTGGGATAATTAATCCGCGTCAGGAATAGACCGACATCACGCCGTGTAGTCGGTCTTGAAATTCAGCGTATTTCTCTCTGAATGCCTTTTCATCGTTTTCGTCATACCAGCGTACGACCTCACGGCTGGCAAGGAAATGATCCAGTAATTCACCGCTCGCAAGAATCCACTGCGGTAAACCATCGACCTGTAGACTCCAACCTCGCGGATGATAGTGAATGAAATCATTGCGCAGCTGGTGAAGCTTGTCCACCGCCACCGTACAGTCTTCGCTGGGTGCGAATCCGCTGTTCTCCCTTGTCGCACGGTATAGCGTCATAAAGGACGGTAGCTGCAGCTTGTCGATGTTGGAAAAATCGTCGTTATAAATTTGCTCGTAGATCGCGCGAGTCGACGCTTTACCGTCGAACAGGTAGACCAGAAAGTCATTGCCCTGACATAACGCCAAAACCATCGCGTTCTGCAGGATGCTGTGCCAGCCGGTAATCACCCACTTCCACTGATAAGGGTCGGCGATCGCCTGCATATGGCTCAGAACCATATCGAAGGTTTTTAAAATCTCAACATCATTATCAGTATGCAAATACACGGGCTTAGTCATCTGGCGCTCTCCATCATTTAAGGGGCGCTTAAATTAACAGAGAGGCTGGCACGTGACAGGACGGGCAGCCGGCTTAAAATGGCTCTCGGTCATTCGGCCTGGCGCGTCGGTGAGAACTTTGCCGAGCGGGATCCTTCTCCTGTAGAATCTTTTGTTGCGAGATAACCCAGTTAATGACCGGTGATGATTAATGAAAAAACTGTTTGTGCAGTTTTACCTTTTGCTGTTCGTCTGCTTCCTGGTCATGACCATGCTGGTCGGCCTGGTGTATAAATTCACCGCCGAGCGCGCCGGACGCCAGTCGCTGGACGATCTGATGAAAAGCTCGCTGTATCTGATGCGCAGCGAACTGCGCGAGATCCCCCCGCGCGACTGGAGCAACACGCTGAAAGAGCTGGACCTCAACCTCTCTTTCGATCTGCACATTGAACCGTTAAGCAAATTCAAGCTCTCGGAAAGCTCGATGCAGCACCTGCGCGCGGGCGATATCGTGGCGCTGGACGATCAGTACACCTTTATTCAACGCATCCCGCGCAGCCATTACGTATTGTCAGTCGGCCCGGTGCCCTATCTCTATTTTTTGCATGAGATGCGCCTGCTGGACGTCGCGCTGATGGCGTTTATCGCTATTTCACTGGCGTTCCCGGTGTTTATCTGGATGCGTCCGCACTGGCAGGATATGTTGCGAATCGAAACCGCCGCACAGCGCTTCGGCGAAGGCCATTTTAGCGAGCGCATTCATTTCGATAGCATGTCGAGCTTCGAGCGACTCGGCGTGGCCTTTAACCAGATGGCCGATAATATCAACGCCCTGATAGCCAGTAAAAAACAGCTTATTGACGGTATCGCCCATGAATTGCGCACGCCGCTGGTGCGCCTGCGCTATCGCCTGGAGATGAGCGAAAACCTGACCGAGGCGGAGTCGCAGGCTCTCAATCGCGATATCGGGCAACTGGAAGCGCTGATTGAAGAACTGCTCACCTACGCGCGCCTCGATCGCCCGCAGAACGAACTCAACCTGACCACCCCGGATTTCCCGGCCTGGATCCGCGCGCACGTCGAGGATATTCAGCTGGTCAATCCGCAGCGTGAAGTCGCGTTGCGCCAGCTTACGGCGGGCGACTACGGTGCGCTGGATATGCGTTTAATGGAGCGCGTGCTGGATAATCTGGTCAATAATGCCCTGCGCTACAGCCATCAACATATTCTTATCAGCCTGTCGCTGGCCGGTTCACGGGCGACGCTGCGCGTGGAAGATGATGGCCCGGGTATCGCCCTTGAGGAACGCGAACGGGTATTCGAGCCGTTTGTCCGTCTCGATCCCAGTCGAGATCGCGCCACCGGCGGCTGCGGCCTGGGGCTGGCCATCGTACACAGTATTGCTCAGGCGATGGCCGGAGAAGTCCGCTGCGACGAAAGCTCGCTCGGCGGCGCGGCGTTCATTTTCAGCTGGCCTATTTACCACCAGCTTCCCGCTTTTACTTCTGCTTAGCCGAACTTGCGCAGGCGTTACGGCCTGCGTATAGTTTATATTCAAACAGTATGTTGTAACTAAGGCGGTAATCATGGCAAGCTACGACCTCGTTGCGCGCTTAAATGACACCTTTCGTGAGCTTGAGCGCGAGCTACAATCCTTCAAAGCGTCGCTGAGCCGCTGTCGCCTACTGGCGGCGCGGGTTTTCGAATTGCCGGCGGTGAGCAAAGAGGCGGAGCACGCGCCGCTGGATACCATTCAGGTCACGCAGCACGTCGGCCAAAGCGCGCTGGAGATGGCGCTCAGGCACTACAGCCATCTGTTTATTCAGCAGCAATCGGAAAACCGCAGCAGCAAGGCGGCGGTACGCCTCCCCGGGGCGATTTGCCTGGCGGTTGATACGCAACAGCAGGCAGAGCTGCTGGAGAAAATCAGCGCCATTAACGCGCTGAAAGCGGCGTTTGAGAAAATCGTCACCGTCGATTCCGGTTTGCCGGCCGCCGCGCGTTTCGAATGGGTTCACCGCCACCTGCCCGGCCTGATTACCCTTAGCGCCTATCGTACTCTGACGCCGCTGTGCGATCCCAGCACCATCCGCTTCGGCTGGGCCAATAAGCATGTGATTAAAAATCTGACCCGCGATGAAGTATTAATGCAGTTAGAGAAGAGCCTGCAATCGCCGCGCGCGGTGCCGCCCTGGACCCGCGAACAATGGCAAAGCAAGCTGGAACGGGAATTCCAGGATATCGCCGCCCTGCCGCAGCGGGCAAAATTGAAAATCAAACGTCCGGTCAAGGTACAGCCGATTGCCAGGGTGTGGTATGCCGGCGAGCAGAAGCAGGTGCAGTACGCCTGCCCCGGCCCGCTGATTGCGCTTATCTCCGGCACCCACGGGGTAAGCGTGCCGGATCTTGGTGAACTTTTAAATTACGATGCTGATAACGTGCAGTATCGCCACAAGCCGCAGGCGCAGTCGTTACGATTACTGATCCCGCGTCTGCATTTATGGCTGGCTAGCGAGTAGCGAGGCTGCCAACCATATCCTGCGGACGCACCCAGCTATCGAATTCGGCTTCCGTCAGGTAACCAAGCGACAACGCCGCGGCTTTCAGCGTCAGCCCTTCATGGTGCGCTTTTTTGGCGATCTCCGCCGCTTTATCGTAGCCGATATGGGTATTGAGCGCGGTCACCAGCATCAGCGACTCATTAAGCAACTGGCCGATCCGCTCGCGGTTCGGCTCAATGCCCACCGCGCAGTGCTCATTAAAGCTCTCCATGCCATCCGCCAGCAGGCGTACCGACTGCAGGAAGTTGTGGATGACCATTGGCCGATAGACGTTAAGCTCAAAGTTCCCTGACGCACCGCCGATATTCACCGCCACGTCGTTCCCCATCACCTGGCAGCACAGCATGGTCAACGCTTCGCACTGCGTCGGGTTGACCTTGCCGGGCATAATGGAGGATCCTGGTTCGTTCTCCGGAATGGCGATCTCACCGATGCCGCAGCGCGGCCCGGAGGCCAGCCAGCGCACATCATTGGCGATTTTCATTAGCGAAGCCGCCAGCCCTTTCAGCGCGCCGTGGGCATGAACCAGCGCATCCACGGTGGCCAGCGCTTCAAATTTGTTTGGCGCGGTGACGAACGGCAGTCCGCTAAGCGACGCCAGTTCCGCCGCCACCCGCACCGCATATTCCGGGTGCGTATTCAAGCCGGTGCCAACCGCCGTACCGCCCAGCGCCAGCTCAGCGAGATGCGGCAGGCTGTGTTCAATATGGCGGAGATTATGTTCCAGCATCGCGACCCAACCGGAGATCTCCTGCCCTAACGTCAGCGGCGTAGCGTCCTGCAAGTGAGTGCGGCCAATTTTAACAATGTCACCGAAGGCCAGCGACTTTTCCTGTAGCGTGGCCCGCAGCGCCTGTAGCTGCGGGATCAGCTTTTCGCGCAGCGCGATTAGCGCCGCGACGTGCATGGCTGTTGGAAAAACATCATTCGAGCTCTGGCTTTTATTGACGTCATCATTGGGATGAATTTTGCGCGCCATGCCGCGCTCGCCGCCAAGCAACTCGCTCGCACGGTTTGCCAGCACTTCGTTCATATTCATGTTGCTTTGGGTACCGGAGCCGGTTTGCCAGATAGCTAACGGAAACTCCTGCGCATGCTTGCCGGCGAGGACTTCATCTGCGGCAGCGATGATGGCGTCCGCTTTGTCCGCCGCCAGCAAGCCCAGGTCCTGGTTAACCTTCGCCGCCGCGCGCTTGGTCAGCGCCAGCGCATAGATCAATTCATCAGGCATTTTCTCCGTTGAGATACGGAAATGCTCAAGCGAGCGCTGGGTCTGCGCGCCCCAAAGTTTATCGGCCGGGACGTCGATTGCGCCCATCGAGTCTTTTTCACTGCGATGCGTTGTCATTACTTTCTCCTTGGATTCAAAGTGCGTCATAGCGACAAAGCTCACCTGCTTAAAGGATTAAGTATTAACCAGATTTATTAGTTGTTTTGGTCGTTCGTGCCGCTAAGCGGCCCAAACAAAAACCGCCCCGAAGGGCGGTCTCGTTTACTTCACGCAGCGCGAGCACTGCGACGTCTGGATCTGCTGGAAGAAGTCGTTACCTTTATCATCAACGAGGATAAAGGCCGGGAAATCTTCCACTTCGATTTTCCAGATAGCTTCCATTCCCAGCTCCGGATAAGCCACGCACTCAAGGCTGCGGATACTCTGTTGCGCGAGAACCGCCGCCGGGCCGCCGATACTACCGAGATAGAAACCGCCGTGTTTATGGCAGGCATCGGTCACCTGCTGGCTACGGTTACCCTTAGCCAGCATGATTTTACTCGCCCCGTGCGATTGCAGCAGATCGACATACGAGTCCATGCGGCCAGCGGTCGTCGGCCCCAGAGAACCGGAGGCGTAACCATCCGGCGTCTTCGCCGGGCCGGCGTAGTAAATCGGATGATCTTTGACATACTGCGGCAGCGCTTCGCCGTTATCGATAAGCTCTTTCAGCTTGGCATGGGCAATATCGCGGGCCACGATGATCGTGCCGCTCAGCGACAGACGAGTCGACACCGGATACTGCGACAGCAGCGCCAGAATCTCGCTCATCGGCTGATTGAGGTTCACCTTTACCGCTTCGCCTTCACCGGCCTGACGCAGGTGCTCAGGGATATATTTGCCTGGGTTGCTCTCCAGTTTTTCCAGCCAGATCCCCTGACGGTTAATTTTGGCTTTAATGTTACGGTCGGCGGAACAGGAGACCCCCATCCCCACCGGACAGGAAGCGCCGTGACGCGGCAGGCGGACTACGCGGATATCGTGGGCGAAGTACTTGCCGCCGAACTGCGCGCCGAGGCCGAGGTTCTGCGCTTCCAGCAGCAGCTCTTGCTCCAGCTGCACATCGCGGAACGCCTGGCCATGTTCGTTACCTTCGGTCGGCAGACCATCGTAGTATTTGGTCGAGGCCAGTTTCACCGTCTTCAGCGTGGCTTCCGCTGAGGTGCCGCCGATAACAAAGGCGATATGGTAAGGCGGACAGGCTGCGGTACCGAGGGTGCGCATCTTCTCGACGAGGTAGTTTTTCAGCTTCGCCGGGGTGATTAACGCTTTCGTTTCCTGGTACAGATAGGTTTTGTTCGCGGAGCCGCCGCCCTTGGCGATACAGAGGAACTTATACTCATCGCCATCGGTTGCATAAAGATCGATCTGCGCCGGCAGGTTGGTACCGGTGTTGACCTCTTTATACATGTCCAGCGGCGCGTTCTGCGAGTAACGCAGGTTGTCCTGGATATAGGTGTTGTACACGCCCTGCGCCAGCGCGGCTTCATCGCCGCCGCCGGTCCAAACGCGCTGTCCCTTTTTCCCCATGATGATCGCGGTACCGGTGTCCTGACAGGTCGGCAGAATGCCTTTGGCGGCGATATCGGAGTTACGCAGGAATTGCAGCGCGACGTATTTGTCGTTTTCGCTGGCTTCCGGGTCGTTGAGGATATCCGCGACCTGCTGCTGGTGTGCCGGGCGGAGCATAAAGGAGGCGTCGTGAAACGCGTGTTGAGCCAGTAAGGTTAGCGCCTGAGGTTCAACCTTCAGAACTTCCTGGCCGGCGAATTCGGCGACGGAGACGTAATCACTGCTGAGGAGATAATACTCGGTGTCATCCTTTTTAAGCGGAAAAGGATCCTGATAAACAAACGGTTTGTTCGACATTGTACTCTCACTTACTGCTTGGCTGATTATGTTTCAGGCAGACACTCCATTTGCCTGTAGAAAAGCGAGTCGATCAATCTTACACAATTTTTTAACAAAAACTGAGACAAGGACGACTTTTTCTTTCAGCAGTTGCTTCTCGACGATTTGTTGGTTTAATAGAGCCAACATTTTTATGTGGAAACAGGGATTGAGAATGCAAAAGCTCATTAACTCAGTGCAAAACTATGCATGGGGAAGTCACACCGCGTTAACCGACCTTTACGGTATCGCCAATCCGGACAACCTGCCGATGGCGGAACTGTGGATGGGCGCACACCCGAAAAGCAGCTCGCGGATCCTTAACGCCGACGGCCAGCCGCAGTCGCTGCGCGAGGTCATTGAAGCCGATAAAAATGCCCTCCTCGGCGCTAACGTCGCCGAGCGTTTTGGCGAACTGCCGTTCTTGTTCAAAGTACTGTGCGCCGCCCAGCCGCTCTCCATCCAGGTTCACCCGAATAAACGCGCGTCGGAAATTGGCTTTGCCAAAGAGAACGCCGCGGGTATTCCGCTGGATGCCGCCGAGCGCAACTATAAAGATCCCAACCACAAGCCGGAGCTGGTCTTCGCCCTGACGCCGTTCCTCGCCATGAACGCGTTCCGCGAATTTAATGAAATTGTCGCGCTCCTGCAGCCGGTTGCCGGGGCGCATCCTGCCATCGGCGAATTCATTCAACAGCCGGACGCCGGGCGTTTAAGCCAGCTGTTCGCCAGCCTGCTGAATATGAAAGGCGAAGAAAAAGCGCATGCGCTCAGCGTGCTGCAAAGCGCCCTCGACCGCGAACAGGGCGAGCCGTGGCAGACCATTCGTCTGATCGCTGAATTCTACCCGGATGACAGCGGCCTCTTCTCTCCGCTGCTGCTCAACGTGGTGAAACTGAATCCTGGCGAAGCGATGTTCCTGTTTGCCGAAACCCCGCACGCCTACCTGCAGGGCGTCGCGCTGGAAGTGATGGCCAACTCAGATAACGTACTGCGCGCCGGTCTGACGCCGAAGTACATCGATATTCCGGAACTGGTGGCAAACGTGAAGTTTGTCGCCAAACCGGCCTCTGAGCTGCTGACCCAGCCGGAACAACACGGCAGCGAGCTGGATTTCCCCATTCCGGTCGACGATTTCGCATTCTCGTTGCACGATCTGACCAGCAATGAAGCCTCTCTGGCGCAAGAGAGCGCCGCGATTCTGTTCTGCGTGGAAGGCGAAGCAACGCTGCGTAAAGGCGAACAGCGTCTGACACTGCAGCCGGGTGAATCGGCGTTTATCGCCTGCAACGAATCACCGGTACAGGTCAGCGGCCAGGGTCGTCTGGCGCGCGTGTTCAATAAGCTTAAGTAAGTTACTGAACTTTTAATCCGCAGTTGCTAGACTTCCCCCATCATGACAACACCACCAGGCGGCATGTTCCGCCTGGTTTCATTTATGGACAAATGCTATGAAAAAAACATTGGTCGCTGCGGGAGTTATCGTCGCGCTCGGCGTCGTCTGGACAGGCGGGGCCTGGTTTACCGGTAAGCAACTGGAAAACCGTATTGCCGAAATGGTGCAGCAGGCGAATGCCCAACTACAGAGCAACGCGCCGGAAGCTGGCGTAGAGCTGAGCTATCAGGACTACCAGCGCGGGTTATTCAGCAGCCACCTGCAATTGGTGGTGAAGCCGCAGGCCGGTAAAGAGCACAGCCTGTTGGCCGCCGGTCAAAGCCTGGTGTTTGACGAAAAGGTCGATCATGGTCCCTTCCCGCTTGCCTCGTTAAAATCTTTTAACCTGGTACCGGCAATGGCCTCGGTCAACACCACTCTGGTGAATAACGATGCCAGCAAAGCGCTGTTTGATATCGCCAAAGGGCAGTCGCCGTTTAACATCGACACCCGTATTGCCTACAGCGGCGATACCCAGTCGGCCATCTTCCTTAACCCGCTGGATTACGCTAAAGACAATGAAAAAGTTATCTTTAGCGGCGGTCAGTTCCAGCTCAATGCCGATCGCGATGGCAAAACTATTAGCCTGAGCGGCGAAGCGGCCAGCGGGCAGATCAACGCGGTCAACGAATACAACCAGAAAGTCCAGCTCAGTTTCAGCAACCTGAAGGCTGACGGCGCCACCGAAATGACCGCCTTCGAAGAACGTATCGGCAAGCAGAAGATTTCCCTTGATAAACTGGCTATCGGCGTTGAAGGAAAAGAGCTGGCGCTGCTGGAAGGCATGAATATCGACGGCCGCTCGACGCTCTCCGATGACGGCAAACGTATCAATAGCCAGCTTGATTACAACCTTAACAGCCTGAAACTGCAAAACCAGGATATGGGCCGCGGCAAACTCACCGTTAAGCTGGATAATCTCGATGGTCAGGCGTGGCATCAATTCAGTCAGCAGTATAACGCCCAGGCGCAGGCGCTGATGGCGAAGCCCGAGCTGGCGCAGAATCCGGAGCTCTATCAGCAGGCGTTAACCGAGATCTTCTTTAGCTCGCTGCCGATTCTGTTGAAAGGTAATCCGTCGCTGACGATTTCCCCGCTGAGCTGGCAAAACGCTAAAGGCGAAAGCACCCTGAATCTGTCGGTGCTGATGCAGGACCCGGCGCAAACGACCGCCGCGCCGCAGACCGTCGCCGATGAACTGGACCGCAGCGTTAAATCGCTGGACGGTAAGCTGGTGATCCCAGTGGATATGGCCACCGCTCTGATGACGCAGATTGCCGGGCTGGAAGGCTATCAGCCGGAGGATGCGGCGAAACTTGCCGATCAGCAGGTTAAAGGGCTGGCGGCGATGGGACAGATGTTCCGTCTGACCACGATGGAAGATAACGCGATTACCTCCAGCCTGCAGTACGCCGACGGCCAGGTAACGCTAAACGGGCAGAAAATGCCGCTGGCTGATTTCGCCGCCATGTTCGGCCTGACGCTCCCCACCGCCGAACCGCAGCAGTAAAAAACGTCCCGGGCTGCGGTCAGGTAGCCCGGGAATCACCTTAATCGATGGCGGCCCCTACTTTCTGATAACCAGCCGCGGCGGCATAATCTGATTACGCGCGCTGCCTTGCCCCTCCTCGAGGCGGCGTAAAATACACTCCGCCAGGCTGTTCCCCATCTCACGCGCGGGGGTAGTCACCCAGGTCAAGGGGACATCATCGAGCGCCGCTTCCGGCACTTCGGCAAAGGCCGCCAGCGCGATGCGTTGCTCAAAATAACTTTCCACGCTACCCTCGCCGCTCTGCCGCCCGGCGCGCAGCAGACCAAACCACGCCCCGGTGGCGATGACGCTGTTATAGCAAAGTACCGCGCTGATGGTCGGGTTTTGCCGCAGCAGCGCGATCATGGCTTCCGCCGCCTGCTGCTGACTGGAGCCACACTCGACAACCCATTCACTATGAAACGGCAGGCCGTATTTCAATAAGGTGGCGCAATAGCCGCCCACCCGTTCGGCGCGGGTCAAGGACGCGCTTTGTCCGCCAAGCCAGGCGATGCGCTGATGACCGCGGCGAATCAGATGTTCCGTTACCATTTGCGCCGCCTGCATGTTATCCGGGCGGATCAGGTCAATATCGTCCAGATAGCTGGCGCGGGAGGCAAAAACCAGCGGCATCCCCACTTCGGCGGCACGATCGCGCAGTTCGCCGCCCTTGTCGATAGCGCCAGCGATAATCACCCCGTCCACGCCCTGTGAGACCAGGGTTTCGAAGCGCTGGAGCATTTTCTCACCGCGATGCCCGCCCTGGGTGAGAAATACCATTTTACCCTGTGATTCCAGCGCATCGGTCAACCCGGCGGTTAGCTCGGCATAAAACGGCTTCGACAGATCGCTAACGATAAGGCCAATTACCCCGCTTTGCCCTCCGCGTAGCGACGCCGCCTGGCGATTACGCACAAACCCGAGTTGCTCAATGGCCTGATTGACGCGCTCGCCGGTGGCCGAAGAGATGCGCCCTTTACCGCTGAGCACCAGCGATACCGTACTGACCGAGACGCCAGCCGCCAGCGCCACATCATTGATGGTTGTCTTTTTTGCGATAGCCATAACGACTGGCTGACTCCCTTTGCCTTTCGATAAAACGTTTTATCAGTATGTTATCTTTATAAACCTTATTATCGCTTGATTATGTGATTTTTATCGCACTAAAAAATGGTAAAACGTTTTATCTTGCCGCTACGTTACATCCTATCGACCCTTTTCAGAACCAGGATTCGTGTATGACGGCGAAAACAGCACCAAAAATTACCTTATGGGAGTTTTTCCAGCAGTTAGGAAAAACCTTTATGTTGCCCGTGGCGTTGCTCTCGTTTTGCGGGATCATGCTGGGGATCGGCAGCTCGTTAAGCAGCCACGATGTGATTACGCTGCTGCCGTGGCTGAACGTGCCGCTGCTGCAGGCGATTTTTGTCTGGATGAGTAAAGTCGGCTCCTTCGCTTTTAGCTTCCTGCCGGTCATGTTCTGTATCGCAATTCCGCTCGGCCTGGCGCGTGAAAACAAAGGCGTCGCCGCTTTCGCGGGCTTCGTCGGCTACGCGGTAATGAACCTCGCGGTCAACTTCTGGTTGACGGCGAAAGGCATCCTGCCGACTACCGACGCGGCGATCCTCAAGGCCAACAACATCCAGAATATTATCGGTATTCAGTCGATCGACACCGGGATCCTCGGGGCGGTGATCGCCGGGATTATCGTCTGGATGCTGCACGAACGCTTCCACAACATCCGTCTGCCGGATGCGCTGGCCTTCTTTGGCGGCACGCGCTTTGTGCCGATCGTTACCACCGTGGTGTTAGGCCTGGTCGGGCTGGTCATTCCGCTGGTATGGCCGGTGTTCGCGATGGGTATCAACGGACTGGGCCACGTTATCAATAGCGCCGGCGATTTTGGCCCGATGATCTTCGGTACCGGAGAACGCCTGCTGCTGCCGTTCGGCCTGCATCATATTCTGGTGGCGCTGATCCGCTTTACCGAAGCGGGCGGCACCATGGACGTTTGCGGCCACAGCGTTAGCGGCGCGCTGACCATCTTCCAGGCGCAGCTGAGTTGCCCGACGACGCACGGCTTCTCTGAAAGCGCGACCCGCTTCCTGTCGCAGGGTAAAATGCCCGCCTTCCTCGGCGGCCTGCCCGGCGCGGCGCTGGCGATGTACCACTGCGCTCGTCCGGAAAACCGTCATAAAATTAAAGGGCTGCTCATTTCCGGCGTCATTGCCTGCGTGGTCGGCGGTACCACTGAGCCATTGGAATTCCTGTTCCTGTTCGTCGCGCCGGTACTGTACGTCATCCACGCCCTGCTGACCGGCCTTGGTTTCACAATCATGGCGGTACTTGGCGTCACCATCGGCAACACCGACGGCAACATTATCGACTTCGTGGTGTTTGGCATCCTGCACGGTCTGGCGACCAAGTGGTATATGGTGCCGGTTGTCGCCGCCATCTGGTTCGCGGTGTACTACGGTATCTTCCGTTTCGCCATCACCCGCTTCAATCTGAAAACGCCGGGCCGCGATATCGAAACGGCGGCTAACATCGAAAAAGCGGTTGCCGGAACGATTGGCAAATCAGGTTATAACGTGCCGGCGATTCTGGCCGCGCTCGGCGGTGCTGATAATATTGTCACGCTCGATAACTGTATTACCCGCCTGCGCCTGTCGGTGAACGACATGAGCAAAGTCGATACCGCCGCGTTAAAAGCCAACCGCGCAATCGGCGTGGTCCAGCTTAACGATCACAACCTGCAGGTGGTCATCGGCCCACAGGTTCAGTCGGTAAAAGATGAAATGGCCACCCTGATGAATACCGTTCAGGCCTAAACATACGCCCCCTCTCACCCGGAGGGGGCTCTCGCGAAGGACGTTCAGATGTTTGATTTTGCCACGCCAGTTGACCGCCACGGGACCTGGTGCACCCAATGGGATTATGTTGCCGACCGTTTCGGCGCCGCCGACCTGCTGCCGTTCACTATCTCCGATATGGATTTCGCTACCGCCCCTTGCATTATCGACGCCGTCAGCCAGCGACTGGCGCACGGCGTTTTTGGCTATAGCCGCTGGAAAAATGACGAGTTTCTCGGCGCCATCAGCCACTGGTTCGCCAGCCGTTTTCATAGCCCCATTGACCACGAGGCCATCGTTTACGGCCCGTCGGTTATCTATATGGTGGCCGAAATGATTAGGCAATGGTCCAATCCGGGCGACGGTATCGTGGTCCATACCCCGGCTTACGACGCGTTTTACAAAACTATCGACGGCAACCAGCGCCGCATTGCCCCGGTGGCGCTCAAGCTTGATGAGGGTGAGTGGCGCTGCGACATGAACGAACTGGAAGCCGCGCTCGCCCGTCCCGACAACCGCATTTTGCTGCTATGCAGCCCGCATAACCCGACGGGCAAAGTCTGGAGCCGCGACGAACTGACCACCATGGCGCAGCTGTGCGCGAAGCATAACGTCCGGGTTATTAGCGATGAAATTCATATGGATATGACCTGGGGCGAACACCGTCATACCCCCTGGTGCGCCGTTGCGCAGGGCCCCTGGGCGCTGTTCACGTCGGGCTCAAAAAGCTTCAATATCCCGGCATTTACCGGCGCCTATGGGCTCATCGCCGATACTGCTTCGCGCAATGGCTATCTGCAAGCGCTGAAAGGTCGCGATGGTCTCTCTTCTCCGTCGGTTCCGGCGCTGGTCGCGCATATCGCCGCCTATCGTCAGGGGGCGCCCTGGCTGGATGCGCTACGTGATTACCTGCAGGAAAACATGCGCTATATCGCCGAGCAGCTGAATCAGGCCTTCCCGCAGCTAAACTGGCAGCCGCCGCAGGCCACCTATCTGGCGTGGATCGATCTGCGCCCGCTCGAAATCGACGACCGTGCGCTGCAACGCGCGCTAATTGAAGAGCAAAAAGTCGCGATTATGCCGGGTTATACCTATGGCGAAGAGGGTAATGGTTTCATCAGGCTAAATGCCGGCTGTCCGCGGGAGAAGCTTGAGAAAGGGATTCAAGGATTGATTGCCGCGCTGTCGTCATTGCGCCCGGAATTAAAATAATTTTGATATATCTCAAAACTTTTTTAACCACGGAGGAGTATTAAAACAACGCTGAACAATCACGTCCGAATGACAATGCAGAGGAGGAAATGATGAAAACCTACGATCGTAACCGTAATGCTATTGATGCCGGCAGCCGGGTCATGGTGGCCGACAGCGGCGCGACGGGAGTGATTAAGGCTATTCATGGCGCCAATAAAAACAGCGAGCAGCTGCGCCGCAGTGACTGTGTAGAATTAGACGGTAGCCATGAATTGTATTGCCCATTGAATCTTATTCGCCTGGGCTTTAATTAATTCCGGCGTTGTTGATTTAAGGCCGCCCTGACTGGCGGCCTTTTTCATGAGGCATTCTTCCCGCTTTTGATCTCGTCGAGTGATTCTGAAAGCTAAGCGGCGTATTATCGCGGCTCTTCACGCCCTTTCGGGGCGAATTACCTTCTGAGTTCAGAGGCATTTCTATGACATGGCAACAATTCAAACAAGCCTGGTTAATCAAATTTTGGGCGCCTGCGCCCGCGGTGATCGCCGCCGGTATTCTTTCTACTTACTATTTTGGCATTACCGGTACTTTCTGGGCAGTCACCGGCGAATTTACCCGCTGGGGCGGCCAACTGCTGCAGTTGATGGGCATCCCGGCCGAAAACTGGGGTTACTATCAATTAATCCATCTCGAAGGCACGCCGTTAACGCGTATTGACGGTATGATGATCCTTGGCATGTTTGGCGGCTGCCTGGCCGCCGCGCTGTGGGCTAATAACGTCAAGCTGCGGATGCCGCGTAGCCGCATCCGCATTTTCCAGGCCCTGGCCGGCGGGATTATTGCCGGCTTCGGCGCCCGGCTGGCAATGGGCTGTAATCTGGCGGCCTTCTTTACCGGGATCCCGCAGTTTTCCCTGCACGCATGGTTCTTCGCCATCGCCACCGCCATTGGGACCTGGTTCGGCGCGCGCTTTACGCTGCTGCCTGTTTTCCGTATCCCGGTTAAAATTGAGAAAGTCTCCGCAGCCTCACCGTTAACTCAAAAACCCGCGCAGGCGCGTCGCCGCTTTCGGCTGGGAATGCTGGTATTTTTCGCTATGATCGGTTGGGGGCTACTGACCGCCGCCAATCAGCCTAAATTGGGTCTGGCCCTGCTGTTCGGCGTTGCTTTTGGCCTGCTCATCGAACGGGCACAAATCTGTTTCACCTCCGCCTTTCGCGATATGTGGGTGACCGGGCGCACCTATATGGCGAAAGCGATCATCTTCGGGATGGCGGCCAGCGCCATCGGTATCTTTAGCTATGTGCAGCTCGGCATGGAGCCCAAAATCATGTGGGCCGGGCCGAACGCGGTGATTGGCGGCCTGCTGTTCGGTTTCGGCATCGTGCTGGCCGGTGGCTGTGAAACCGGCTGGATGTATCGCGCCGTTGAAGGTCAGGTTCATTATTGGTGGGTCGGGTTAGGCAACGTTATCGGCTCCACCCTGCTGGCTTACTTCTGGGATGATTTATCGCCGGCGCTTGCCACCCACTGGGATAAGATTAACCTGCTGACGACTTTTGGTCCGTTCGGCGGCCTGCTTATCACCTACCTGCTGCTATTTATCGCGCTGATGTTGGTCATCGCCTGGGAAAAACACTTCTTTCGCCAGAAAAACACTTCGGCGACCCGTATTAAGGAAACCGCATGAAAGAGATCGTTCCTGATTACCGCCTCGATATGGTTGGTGAACCTTGCCCCTACCCGGCCGTGGCCACGCTTGAAGCGATGCCGGCACTAAAAAAAGGGGAAATACTTGAAGTGGTGAGCGACTGTCCGCAGTCAATCAACAACATCCCGCACGATGCTAAAAATCACGGCTATACCGTGCTGGATATTCAGCAGGATGGGCCGACGATCCGCTATCTGATTCAAAAGTGACGAGAAGGGCCGGTAGCGCGCTACCGGCTGTCATTACTTGCCCGCCATCCAGCGCCGATAACGTTTAGCCTGCCGTTTTGCTGTCAGTTGCGCCGTCAGCAGCGCCCACAGCGGTGAGACCTGCGGCCGCACCGCGCGGTGGCGGCTTAGCCGCTGCAGCTGATATTTCACCGCCGCCATATGCGCGGTGGCGGCAATAGCCTTGTTCTTCCAGTTACCCTGACGCAGCAGTGGCGCATCGTACTCCCCCTCACGCCAGTACTGCGGCAAGCCGGGGACTATCGCCATTGCCGTAGCGATGCCCACCAACGCAATCCCGCTATTCACTACCCTCTCCGCCACTTCACGCCGCCGCACGCCGCCGGTAACCATTAAAGGAATCGTCGCGACCTCGGCAATTTGCTCGGCAAACTGCAGGAAATAGGCTTCCCGCGCCAGCGTCCGTTCATCGCGCATGGCGCCCATCATCGCCGGCGCTTCGTAGCTGCCGCCGGAAAGTTCGACCAGATCGACGCCGCTTTCCGCCAGCAGCTGCACCACCGTCTTCGCATCGTTAATCGAAAAGCCGCCGCGCTGGAAATCCGCTGAATTGAGTTTAACCACCACGGTAAAATCCGCCGCCACCGTCTCGCGAACGCCGCGCACAATATCCAGCAGTAAACGGGCGCGATTTTCAATGCTCCCGCCATACCGATCGGTGCGCTGGTTACTGAGCGGCGAGAGGAACTGGCTCAGCAAATAGCCGTGGGCGGCATGGATTTCGACGCCGTGAAATCCGGCGCGCTCCGCTAACCGGGAAGTGGTGATGAACCGTCGTGTCACGTCGGCTATATCTTTATCATCCATCGCCCGCGGCAGGCGAAAGCGTGAAGACTGCGAGCCAAGATCCAGCGCCAGCGCCGAAGGGGCCAGCGTCTCCTGCCCAAGGCCACCAGGCATCTGCCGTCCAGGATGGTTTATCTGCATCCACACCTGTGCGCCCTTCGAGCGCGCCGCCTGCGACCAGGCGAGGAACTTATCCAGATGCCGTTCATCTTCCAGCACCACGCCTGCCGGGCCGGTCATCCCCCGGGCGTCCACCATCACATTACCGGTAATAATCACCCCGGCGCCGCCCTGCGCCCAGGCCTGATAAAGGGTGAGTAATTCCGTTGACGGCGCATGATCGGCATCGGCCATATTTTCTTCCATCGCCGCTTTAGCGATGCGGTTGTTAATGACGACGCCAGAGGCCAGTCGCAGAGGGGTAAAAAGGGTCATGTCAGGGCTCCAGTCAGTGAACTGGACAAACCATAACCTTAAAGTTAAGTTTAAGGTCAAGCAACTTATGAGGAATAAAAATGAATATCGGTACACTGGCAAAACGCAGCGGCCTGGCGCCTTCGCGGATCCGTTATTACGAGCGCGCGGGGATCCTCAAAACCGTGCAGCGTAAAGCCAATGGCTATCGCAGCTATCCGGAAGAAACGCTGGTGGTGCTGGGGCTAATTACCACCGCTCAGGCAGCGGGTTTCAGCCTCGAAGAGATATCATCCCTATTGCCGTCAGACCTCAATCACTGGGATCGACAAACGCTACTCGCCACCCTGCAACAAAAAGTGGCGGATATCGAAAAGCTGGAACAGAAACTCGCGCACAGTAAAGCGCAACTGGTCAACGTTATCCATGAGATACAACAGAAGCCGGATGACATTGACTGCGCCGCGAATGCGCGGCGCGTATTAACTCAGGTGCTGGATGTGCAGCACCTGACGGGGAAGGAAGAATAACTACCAGCCTTTCACCGCATCGCCTTTATACAATTCGGCGGCGGCGTTGGCGACTTCGTCGGTCTGGTAGGCTTTCACCAGATTCTTCACTTTTTCGCTGTCTTTATTATCTTCGCGGCTGGCGAAAATATTGACGTACGGCGAATTTTTATCCTCGATGAACAGACCATTGCGCGTCGGCGACAGGCCAATCTGGCTGGAGAACGTGGTATTTATGATAGCCATGGTCACCTGTTTATCATCCAGCGCACGGGTCAGCTGCGGTGCTTCAATCTCGACGATTTTCAGCTTCTTCGGGTTATTCACGATATCCAGCGCGGTTGGCAGCAGGCCAACCCCCTCTTTCAGAGTGATAAGCCCCTGCTGCTCCAGCAATAACAGAGAACGCCCAAGGTTGGTTGGGTCATTAGGCACCGCTACCTGGGCGCCGTCCGGAAGCTGTGAAATAGCGGTGATTTTCTTTGAATAAGCGGCAATCGGATAGACAAAAGTAGTACCGACATCTACCAGCTTATAGCCGCGCTCCTGGATCTGTTTATCAAGATAGGGTTTATGCTGGAAAGCATTGATATCGAGATCGCCATTATTCAGCGCCTCATTGGGCAGAACGAAATCATTAAAAGTCACCACTTCAACATCAAGGTTATATTTCTGTTTAGCGACTTTTTGCACCACCGCCCAGACTTGCTGATCGATACCCGCGCTAATCCCCACCTTAATATGATTAGGATCCTGATCTTTTGGCCCACAGCCCGCTAGCAGCAACGCGCTAACGAGGGCCAATGAATGAGTTAAACCTTTAAGTGAAAAAGCCATTTTCCCGGCGTCCTTTTAATATAGCCTGCTAACGATGACAGGAATGTCAGTCCGGGACACTATATAAAAGTATCTTTCTAAGATTAAATACTGATTCACTATGACTAATAGCGAAACGCTATTGATAAGTCGCCACGCTGCTTATACTCACCCGCCAGTGGAACTGCTGATTTCTTGCGCTAAAGCAATACCTTGTAACACTTGAAACACTGTTCCAATACCATTACACACATTAAAATTAAGATTATATTATTAGCATTATAATAAATAGATAAGTGAACGTTTCGTATACATCAGCTGTATAGGAAGCCGTTTCGCACGCACACACGACCCACAAGGAAAATCATGGAGCTTCTGGATTTGCTCAGAACCATTTTTGAGCGAGTACGCACTGATGCGGATTTTATTTCATTTACTGAAGTACTTCTGGAGAACAATGTCTCTTATTACATCTATTTTGTCGCTACAGGGAATGTGAATTTTGTTATGTCATCAGATACTTTCGTTTCCCTGAAAAGCAACAGAAAGTTGTTGCGGGTTAATTCCCAGTCCTGCAGAGCGCTCACCCGAGATGCCGCCCGGCGCCACTTTAGCGGTATTACCACTTTTGATAACTATTGCGCCGAACTGGCAAATGCCGGGGTATTCAAGTGGGTGGTTGATCTCAATGAAAAAACGCGACACTACTGGTCAAAAGACAATACGTTATTGCATATGGAAAATATGATTCTCCCCTTTTAATCGCAGAAATTATTAAACGCTCATCCAGATATTCAGACGGCCCGGAAGTTAGTTTACGCTTGGGGCCGCTCAACACCTCAATTTGCGCAACAAAAAAGGGAAATGGCTTTCTATTTGCACAAAAACAGACTTTGCACCAGCCATCTCCCTGTATCCATAGGATTTTTTCCGTACTTTTAAACGGTTACGCTACTGATGTATAATATCGTGCACTTCAACTAAAAAATGAGTGCGACCATGATTGATTCAACTTTGCCTTTAACAGACATTCACCGCCATCTTGACGGCAACATCCGTGCCCAAACCATTCTCGATCTTGGCCGCCAGTTCAATATTACTCTCCCGGCAGACACCCTTGAAACGCTGCGTCCGCATGTGCAGGTTACCAGCAATGAACCAGACCTGGTTAGCTTCCTGGCGAAACTTGATTGGGGCGTGAAGGTGCTGGCTTCTCTGGAAGCCTGCCGCCGTGTGGCCTGGGAAAACGTTGAAGACGCCGCGCGCAACGGCCTGCACTACGTTGAACTGCGTTTTTCTCCGCGTTATATGGCGATGACCCATCAATTACCGGTCGCTGGCGTCGTCGAAGCGGTGATTGCCGGGGTACGCGAGGGCTGCCGTGATTTCGGCGTCGAAGCGCGTCTGATTGGCATCATGAGCCGCACCTTCGGCGAAGCGGCCTGTGAAGAGGAACTCGACGCCCTGCTGGCCCATCGCGATGGGATCACCGCGCTGGATCTGGCGGGCGACGAGCTGGGATTCCCCGGCGGGCTGTTTATGGATCATTTCCGTCGCGCGCGTGACGCGGGTTGGCGTATCACCGTCCACGCTGGTGAAGCCGCCGGGCCGGAAAGTATCTGGCAGGCCATTCGTGAACTGGGCGCCGAACGCATCGGTCACGGGGTGAAAGCCGTGCAGGATCCGAAGTTAATGGACTTCCTCGCCGCTGAACGTATTGGCATTGAATCCTGCCTGACGTCGAACATCCAGACCAGTACCGTCTCCTCACTGGCGCAGCACCCGCTGAAGACCTTCCTCGATCACGGCGTGCTGGCCTGCATTAACACCGATGATCCGGCGGTACAGGGGGTGGATATTATTCACGAGTACAATGTCGCCGCACCGGCGGCGGGCCTCAGCCGTGAGCAGATCCGTCAGGCGCAAATTAACGGTCTGGAACTGACATTCCTCAGCCGTCAGGAAAAAGAGGCGCTGATCCAACGCGTGCTGCAGGCTAATTAAGCCAAAGCTCCGCCGCGCAGGCGGAGCATGCTGTTAAAACAGGCACAGCGCCGCCCGGTGCCGTGCCGATTCAATCCCTAATTCAATCAGCTCCATAATCTGAATCGCCTGGCTTGCAGGTACCGGATTTTCCCCGCTGCCGTTGAGCGCATCGCGGATCGCCGCATAATAAGCGGGATAGTTCCCGGGCAGCGTCAGCCAGGTTTCCTCGACGCGCTCCTCGCCTTCAACGCGGGTCAATATGCCGTCGCGCATATCGTAGCCCCAATCCTCCTGCGGCAGTCGCTCGCCGCTTTTCAAGCGCTCTTCCTGCGGATCGAGACCATATTTTACATAGCTTCCTCGTGAACCATGGACGATATAACGCGCCGTTTCCGCCGCCGCCAGCAGCGTACTGTGCAAAATCACTCTCCGTTGCGGATAAACTAACACCGCGTGAAAATAATCCGTCGCCTGCGCACCGGGGCGCTGCTGCGCCAGATCGACGGCAATACTTACCGGTAGGCCAAACAGGTTGACCGCCTGATCCAGCAGATGGGGGCCTAAGTCATACCAGATACCGCTGCCAGGGCCGCCCTGCTCACGCCAGCGGTCACGAACCTGCGGGCGAAAACGATCGAAATGTGATTCAAAATAACTGACCTCCCCCAAATCCCCTGCGGCAATCAAAGCCTTCAGCGTGAGAAAATCGCTATCCCAACGGCGATTATGGAACACCGATAACAGCCGCCCGCGGCTTCTGGCGATAGCATCCAACTCACGCGCCTGTGACAGTGTCACGGTAAAAGGTTTGTCAACAATGACATGTTTGCCCGCCTCCAGCGCCGCTCGCGCCAGCGGGAAATGAGTATCGTTGGGAGTTGGAATAACAATCAGATCGATATCAGGGTCAGCGTATAGCGAATTCGCGGAAGTCACCACCTGGGTCGCCGGCCAGTCCGCCAGCACTTTCTGCGCATCGCTACTGACCACGGTCGTCAGGGCCATGCCCGGCGTACCGGAAATCAATGGCGCGTGAAATGTCTTGCTTGCATAACCATAGCCTATCAGCCCTACCCGTATAGCATCACTCATGACCTCATCCTCGTACGCAACCATGACTTCAACTATAAACCGCAATCTTCCGCTTATCCGTGCACGCTGTTTATCTTTGCGCCAGTTGCGCAATCTACGGGCGGTAATACTTGCGTTGTTTCCGCGGTTTAGTAACATTTCAATCCATTTTAACTTTCCGCTTTAGAATTATGACGACTGTTTTTACCCGCATTGTAGAACTTATTGGCTGGGTTGTTTTTGGCGTTTCGGCTGTGCTGTTGGTGGTTGCGCATCAAATTGATGATTACCAGTCCCCGCCTCCGGCCAGCACTGTACAGGCGAAATAACGGCAAAGAGTGATGCTCGCCGCAAATCTGCAACCGGTTTCAGAAACCGGTTGCATATTTGTCGCGCCATTCAATACACTCTCTTTATCACTTGATAAGGAGTTTTTTTGATGGCCGCATTTCCGCAAGATTTTCTCTGGGGGGCAGCAACGGCCGCCTACCAGGTTGAAGGCGGGCACGATGCCGATGGCAAAGGCCCTTCTATTTGGGATATCTACTCGCACCAGCCGGGAACCACCTTTCAGGGCACCAATGGCGATATCGCCGTCGATCACTATCACCGCTTTCGTGAAGATGTCGCCCTGATGGCTGAAATGGGGCTACAAAGCTACCGCTTTTCTATCTCCTGGCCTCGGTTATTGCCTCGTGGCCGTGGTGAAGTCAATGAACCAGGCGTGAAGTTTTACAGCGATCTGATCGACGAACTGCTGGCGCACAATATTGAACCGATGATCACCCTTTATCACTGGGATTTGCCCCAGGCATTGCAGGACGAAGGGGGTTGGGAGGCTCGGAGCACAGCGGAAGCCTTCGCCGAATACGCGCGACTGTGCTATCAGCGCTTCGGTTCCAGGGTCAAGCTGTGGGCAACCTTTAACGAAACCATTGTATTTATTGGCCACGGTTATATTAATGGCTGCCATCCACCGGCGGTACGCGACCCGGCTCGCGCCATCCAGGCTTGCCACCATGTCTTTATCGCCCACGCGCTGGCGGTTAAGACCTTCCGTGAAATGAACATTAACGGCCAGATTGGTTTCGTTAACGTACTGCAGCCCCATACGCCGTTGACGCAAAGCGCCGAGGACATTGAGGCCACCGCGTTGGCCGATGCTATCCATACCCACTGGCTATACGATCCGGTACTCAAAGGCGCCTATCCAGACGCTTTACTTCAACAGGCTCAGGCGCTGTGGAACGTACCGCGCTTCGCACCGGGCGACGACGCGCTGCTCAAGGAAAACCGCTGCGATTTTATCGGCCTGAATTATTATCGTCGGGAGACGGTCTCCGCCACGCCGCAGGATGGTCCAGGCGTTGGCGAGTCCGGCGTGGATGGATTATTTTATTTTGTCCGCAATCCGCAAAGTACTTATACCGAATGGGGTTGGGAAATTTGGCCGCAGGGATTAACCGACGGCATCATGATGATAAAAGAGCGTTACGGCGATATCCCAATCTATATCACCGAAAATGGTTTGGGGGCGAAAGATCCGATTATTGACGGTGAAATAGTCGACGATCCACGAATTGACTATCTGAGTCGCCACATTAATGCGCTGGAAAAGGCAATAGCATTAGGTGCGGATGTCCGCGGTTTTTACCCATGGTCCTTTATTGACCTGCTAAGCTGGCTCAACGGCTATCAGAAGCAGTATGGCTTTGTCTACGTCGATCACCAGCAGAACCGCGCTCGCAAACGAAAAAAGAGTTATTTCTGGTATCAAAACGTTATTGCCAGCCGAGGCGAACAGCGTTAATCTTCCCTCCCAGGCGCCGTCCGGCGCCTGATCTGGTTGTAGAATATTCTTAAATTTCTTTTTACGATGCCAGGATCCTAATCAGTTCTTGTTTTTAGTATTGGCAACCGAAATAATTCCGCCGGCCCATCAAGAAGGCGCTGTTAGTTGAAACACGGTTTACAGAAAATTGGTAATATTCGACTTAATTCCGATTATTAAATGGATACACAAATGACCGTACAGGATTATTTATTAAAATTCCGCAAAATTAGTTCGCTGGAAAGCCTGGAAAAACTTTTTGATCATCTTAACTATTCTCTCTCTGACACCAATGAAATCGTCAACATGTATCGCGCCGCCGATCACCGCCGCGCCGAGTTAGTCTCTGGCGGAAAACTGTTCGATGTAGGCCAGGTGCCGAAGTCGGTATGGCGTTACGTGCAATAAAGACTGTTATCATTCACGCCAGTTGCTTATACTTCCCGCCCTGAAATTAACTAACTGGCGTTGAATCCGGGGGTTAGGATGTCCTCTCAATCTGCAGAACGTATCGGCGGATGGCTACTGGCGCCGCTGGCGTGGTTACTGCTCGCGTTGCTCAGCACCTCCCTATCATTAATACTGTACGCGAATGCGCTGATGGCGCCGCAGACCTGGGCATTGCTGAAAGCCATGAGCTTTGGCCATCTGGCGCTCTGGCTGGCTTCGCTGCTGTTCGCCGTCGCGATGTGGTATTATACCCTGTGGCTGACGATAGCGTTTTTCAAACGCCGCGCGGTGGTACCCAAACACTACATTATCTGGCTGCTTATTTCTCTGCTGCTGGCGATTAAGGCGTTCGCTTTTTCGCCGATTTCGGATCTTCTGGCCATGCGCCAGCTGCTGTTTCCGTTGCTCGCTGCGGCACTGTTTGCGCCCTATTTTCGACGCTCTGCGCGGGTTAAGCGGACCTTCGTCAATCCGTAATAACCACACAGTTCACCTGTTGTCGCCGGTATCGATTTATTCGATAATAGGCGGCTTTTTTTCGTTTCAGGTCCAATAATGGCTGATTATTTACTGCTCTTTGTCGGTACTGTCCTTGTTAATAACTTCGTGCTGGTGAAGTTTCTTGGATTGTGCCCGTTTATGGGGGTTTCCAAAAAGCTGGAAACCGCTATGGGGATGGGACTGGCCACCACCTTTGTGATGACGCTGGCCTCAATTTGCGCCTGGTTGATTGATACCTGGATCCTTATCCCGCTGAACCTTGTTTATCTGCGCACCCTGGCCTTTATCCTGGTCATCGCGGTGGTGGTGCAATTTACCGAGATGGTGGTACGTAAAACCAGTCCGGCGCTGTATCGCCTGCTGGGGATCTTCCTGCCGTTAATCACCACCAACTGCGCGGTGCTGGGCGTGGCATTGCTGAATATTAACCTCGGGCATAATTTCCTGCAGTCCGCGCTGTACGGTTTCGCCGCCGCCGTTGGTTTCTCGCTGGTGATGGTGTTATTCGCCGCGATTCGCGAACGTCTGGTGGTTGCCGATGTTCCCGCGCCGTTTCGCGGTAACGCGATTGCGCTGGTGACCGCTGGATTAATGTCGCTGGCATTTATGGGCTTTAGTGGTTTGGTGAAGTTGTAATGAGCGCTGTCTGGATAGCCGTGATCGCCATCAGCCTGCTCGGGCTGATTTTCGGCTTAATACTGGGGTACGCGTCTCGCCGTTTTGCGGTGGAAGACGACCCGGTGGTAGAAAAAATTGATGAGCTGCTGCCGCAAAGTCAATGCGGCCAGTGCGGCTTTCCTGGCTGCCGTCCCTACGCGGAAGCCGTGGGCACTCAGGGTGAAAAAATCAACCGCTGCGCTCCCGGCGGTGAAGCGGTCATGTTAAAAATCGCCGCATTATTGAACGTCGACCCGCAGCCTATTGACGGCGATGAGCAGCAGCAAGAGCCGGTTCGCATGTTGGCGGTGATTGATGAAGCCAACTGCATTGGCTGCACCAAATGTATTCAGGCCTGCCCGGTTGATGCCATCGTTGGCGCGACCCGCGCCATGCATACGGTGATGAGCGACCTGTGCACCGGCTGTAATCTCTGCGTTGCCCCCTGCCCGACTCAGTGTATTGACCTGCGTCCAGTCGCTCAGACCACCGAAACCTGGAAATGGGACCTGCAGGCCATCCCGGTACGCAATATTCCTGTGGAACAACATGTTTAAGTTATTTTCCGCTTTCCGAAAAGACAAGATCTGGGACTTCAACGGCGGTATTCATCCGCCGGAAATGAAAACTCAGTCCAACGGCACGCCGCTGCGTCAGGTTCCTCTGCCGCAGCGTTTTGTCATTCCGCTGAAGCAGCATATCGGTGCTGAAGGCGAACTGTGCGTACAACCGGGCGACAAAGTTTTGCGCGGTCAGCCGTTAACCCGCGGCTTTGGCAGGATGCTGCCGGTTCATGCCCCGACTTCCGGAACGGTGACGGCTATTGCCCCCCATTCCACCGCCCACCCTTCCGCGCTGGCGGAACTCAGCGTTATTATCGACGCCGATGGCGAAGACTGCTGGATCGAGCGCGACGGCTGGAGCGACTACCACAACAAGTCGCGTGAAGAGCTGATCGAGCGTATTCACCAGTTTGGCGTCGCCGGACTCGGCGGCGCCGGCTTCCCCACGGGAACAAAACTGCGCGGCGGCGGCGATAAAATCGATACCCTGATTATCAATGCTGCAGAATGCGAACCCTATATCACCGCAGACGATCGCCTGATGCAGGATTGCGCGGCGCAGGTTGTTGAAGGGATCCGCATCCTTGCGCATATTCTGCAACCCAAACAGGTGCTGATTGGTATCGAAGATAACAAACCGCAGGCCATTTCGATGCTGCGCGCGGTGTTATCCGATGCCCACGGCATAGCGCTGCGGGTGATTCCAACCAAATATCCCTCCGGCGGCGCGAAGCAACTTACGCAAATCCTCACTGGTAAGCAGGTGCCGCATGGCGGCCGCTCCTCCGATATTGGCGTCCTGATGCAGAACGTTGGCACCGCTTATGCTGTTAAACGCGCGGTGATCGACGGCGAGCCGTTAACCGAGCGCGTCGTCACGTTGACTGGCGAAGCGATTAGCCGGCCGGGCAACGTTTGGGCGCGCCTGGGTACGCCGGTGCGCCATCTTCTGAGCGATGCCGGTTTCTGCGCCAGCGCCGAGCCGATGGTCATCATGGGCGGCCCGTTGATGGGCTTCACTCTGCCCTGGCTCGACGTTCCGGTCGTGAAAATCACTAACTGTCTGCTGGCTCCGTCGGTAACTGAGATGGGCGAAACACAGGAAGAGCAAGGCTGTATCCGCTGTAGCGCCTGCGCTGATGCCTGCCCGGCAGATCTCCTCCCCCAGCAGCTGTATTGGTTCAGTAAAGGCCAGCAGCACGACAAAGCCACTACCCATAACTTAGCCGACTGCATCGAATGCGGCGCCTGCGCCTGGGTCTGTCCGAGTAATATTCCGCTGGTGCAATATTTCCGCCAGGAAAAAGCGGAAATTGCCGCCATCCGTCAGGAAGAACAGCGCGCCGCCGAGGCGAAAGCTCGGTTTGAAGCGCGACAGGCGCGTCTTGAACGTGAAAAAGCCGCGCGCCAGGAGCGGCACAAAAAAGCAGCCGTACAACCGGCGGCGAAAGATCAGGATGCCATTAACGCCGCGTTGGCCCGCGTGCGTGAAAAGCAGCGTGATGCGGCGCAGCCGATTATCATTCAATCCGGCAGCAAACCAGACAACAGCGAAGCGATTGCCGCCCGCGAAGCGCGTAAAGCCGAGGCCCGGGCGCGCAAAGCTGAACAGCAAGCCGCTGTTGAATCGACAACCGAGGCGACCGATCCGCGTAAAGCCGCCGTTGAGGCCGCTATCGCCCGTGCCAAAGCGCGCAAAGCCGCGCAGCAGGTTGAGAACGCAGCTCCCTCTGCTGAAAGTGAAACCACCGCTGAAGCTGCGCCCGCGGTCGATCCGCGTAAAGCCGCCGTTGAGGCCGCTATCGCTCGCGCCAAAGCGCGTAAAGCCGCGCAGCAGGTTGAAAACGCCGCTCCCTCTGCCGAAAGTGAAACCACGGTTGAGGCTGCGCCCGCGGTCGATCCGCGTAAAGCCGCCGTTGAGGCCGCTATCGCCCGCGCCAAGGCGCGTAAAGCCGCCCAACAAGCAGAACAACAAACCGCGCCGGACGCCGCCAATGACGACCCGCGTAAAGCGGCCGTAGCGGCAGCTATCGCTCGCGTTCAGGCACGTAAAGCAACACAGCAGGCAGTTAACGAGGAATAAATGGTTTTCAGAATCGCAAGCTCCCCTTATACCCACAACCAGCGCCAGACCTCGCGAATTATGCTCCTGGTGCTGCTGGCGGCGATCCCTGGTATTGTCGTCCAGAGCTGGTTTTTCGGCTGGGGTACCCTGTTGCAGATTATCCTCGCGGCCTTCACCGCATGGGGAACCGAAGCGGCTATTCTCAAGTTGCGCAAACAGAATATCGCGGCAACCCTTGCGGATAACTCTGCCCTGCTGACCGGGCTGTTGTTGGCCGTCAGTATTCCGCCGCTGGCGCCGTGGTGGATGGTGGTGTTGGGCACCGCCTTTGCGGTGGTGATTGCCAAGCAACTGTACGGCGGATTAGGACATAACCCCTTTAACCCGGCAATGATCGGCTATGTCGTTCTGCTAATCTCTTTCCCGGTGCAGATGACCTCCTGGTTACCGCCGCACGAAATTGCCGCTCAGGTTCCTGGCTTTATGGATGCGCTGCAGGTCATTTTCAGCGGCCATACCGCTAGCGGCGGCGATATGAACAGCCTGCGCATGGGAATCGACGGTATCAGCCAGGCCACGCCGCTGGATACATTTAAGACTTCGCTTCATGCCGGACACAGCGCAAAAGAGATCCTGCAGTATCCAATTTACGGCGGCCAATTGGCTGGCCTTGGCTGGCAATGGGTTAACCTTGCCTGGCTGGCTGGCGGTCTGTTCCTGCTTTGGCAAAAAACCATTCGCTGGCATATCCCGGTGAGCTTCCTGCTAAGCCTTGCCGTCTGCGCCACTCTCGGCTGGATTTTCTCGCCGGAAAGCCTGGCATCGCCGCAAATGCATCTGCTTTCCGGCGCCACCATGCTCGGGGCGTTCTTTATCCTTACCGATCCGGTGACGGCATCCACCACCAACCGCGGACGCCTGATTTTCGGCGCGCTGGCAGGTTTACTGGTGTGGCTGATCCGCAGCTTCGGCGGTTATCCGGACGGCGTCGCCTTTGCCGTGCTGCTGGCGAATATAACCGTCCCATTGATTGACTACTACACGCGTCCGCGCGTGTATGGCCACCGTTAAGGAGTCGTCATGTTAAAAAGCATGCGTAAACACGGCATCACGCTGGCGCTCTTTGCCGCTGGCTCTACCGGACTAACGGCCGCCATCAATGAGTTAACCAAAAACACCATCGAGCAGCAGGCCGCGCTGCAGCAAAAGGCCCTGTTCGATCAGGTCCTGCCAGCGGAGAGTTATAATAACGACCTGCTGCAAAGCTGTTATCTGGTGACCGCGCCGCAGTTAGGCAAAGGTCAGCATAAAGTATGGATTGCAAAGAATAACAATGCGCCGGTCGGCGCGGTGATGGAAGCCACGGCGCCAGATGGTTATTCCGGTGCGATTCAACTGCTGGTCGCTGCCGACTTTAAAGGCACCGTTCTCGGTTCACGTGTCACCGAGCATCATGAAACACCTGGGCTCGGTGATAAGATCGAACTGCGTATTTCTGACTGGATCACCCACTTCAGCGGCAAGGTTATCCATGGTCAAAATGATAGCCACTGGGCGGTGAAAAAAGACGGTGGCGATTTCGACCAATTCACCGGCGCGACCATTACCCCGCGCGCGGTGGTAAATGCCGTTAAACGCGCGGGTCTGTATGCGCAAACGCTGCCCGCGCAGATTCCTGAATTCACCGCCTGCGGAGACTAAGCCATGAGCGAAGTAAAAGACGTCATTGTTCAAGGGTTGTGGAAGAATAACTCGGCGCTGGTTCAGCTGTTAGGGATGTGTCCCCTGCTTGCGGTTACCTCAACGGCTACCAATGCCCTGGGCCTCGGTCTGGCGACCACGCTGGTACTGACGCTAACCAACCTCACCATCTCCAGCCTGCGCCGCTGGACGCCAGCGGAGATCCGTATTCCGATCTACGTGATGATCATCGCCTCGGTAGTCAGCGTGGTACAAATGCTTATCAACGCCTACGCTTTCGGCCTGTATCAATCGCTGGGTATCTTCATTCCGCTTATCGTCACCAACTGTATCGTGGTGGGGCGCGCCGAAGCGTTCGCCGCCAAAAAAGGGCCGGCGCTGTCGGCGCTCGATGGTTTTTCCATTGGTATGGGCGCGACCTGTGCCATGTTTGTGCTGGGGTCGCTGCGCGAAATAATCGGCAACGGCACACTGTTTGATGGCGCCGATAGCTTATTAGGCAGTTGGGCGAAAGTCCTGCGCATCGAAGTTTTCCATACCGATACGCCGTTCCTGCTGGCGATGCTACCGCCGGGCGCTTTCATTGGCCTCGGTATGATGCTGGCGGTAAAATACCTCATTGATGAGCGTACTAAGCAGCGTAAGGCGAAAGCGGCGCAGGCCGTCTCCGTCGCCCCAACTGATGTGACAGGGAAAGCGTAAGATGAATAAAGCCAAACGCCTGGAGATCCTGACCAGGCTGCGGGACAACGACCCGCACCCAACCACCGAACTCAATTTCACCTCACCGTTCGAGCTACTTATAGCGGTGCTGCTGTCGGCGCAGGCCACCGATGTGAGCGTCAACAAAGCGACGGCGAAGCTCTATCCGGTCGCCAATACGCCGGCGGCGATGCTGGAGCTTGGCGTTGACGGCGTGAAGTCCTATATCAAAACCATTGGCTTGTTTAATAGTAAAGCCGAAAACGTCATTAAGACCTGCCGCATCTTACTGGAGAAACATAACGGTGAGGTGCCAGAGGACCGGGCGGCGCTGGAGGCATTACCGGGGGTCGGACGTAAAACCGCTAATGTCGTGCTGAATACCGCCTTTGGTTGGCCGACTATCGCCGTCGACACCCATATCTTCCGCGTTTGCAATCGGACACAATTTGCTCCCGGCAAGAACGTTGAACAAGTCGAAGAAAAGTTGTTAAAGGTGGTGCCGGCGGAGTTTAAAGTTGACTGCCACCACTGGCTTATTCTTCACGGCCGTTACACTTGCATCGCGCGAAAACCGCGCTGTGGTTCCTGCCTGATTGAAGATTTGTGCGAGTATAAAGAGAAGGTAGAGTCCTGATTTCTGCATATCTTGTGAATATGACCGCTCCCCCCCCCGTAGTCGCCTTTTTCATCGTCGCCAGCCTGGAGCCATAACCTAACCTGTGGTTATGGCTCTATGTTTTACCAGCCACACCGATAATCACTCCATAGTTTTGCCATTTAGATGGATAATTATGCGGTTATATAACGAACGATCAGCGCATTCGTTTTTTACCGTCGAAAATTTTCTATGTATTTGTGATCAAGATCATCCATGCAACTCATCGTTAAATAACTGTTGCGAAAATGATGCAAAAAGCCAGCAATTTCAATATCAGAGCCTTAGACAACAGGACAATAGCCTGCTTATTTTTCGGAATATAGGCCATCCCACTACCTTCAAGGTCAAAAAGCAGAATATATCGCCTTTATCCCCTAAGTAGCCGCCCGTCACAGATTAAAATATCAGGTTTAACGAATAGGTGAAATTTAACTCTGTATAACATTTGCATGACTGGCTAATTATAGTGGCTTAGTTATGTGTAACAGAGTATTACAAAGCTATTGCCTGATGGGGCAGGATAGTGAACATTACTTGCCGTTTTCCCTCCAAGAATAACTATAAAGGCGGCGGTCCTTCGCGATTGCGCCCCAAACAGCCCCCGTTAATATGGGATGTAAAAAAAGAGGTATATGTGTCAACTGCAAACAATAAACCAGCAGAAAGCGTGAGTCTGAACGCTTTCAAACAACCAAGAGCGTTTTATCTCATTTTCTCCATTGAGTTATGGGAGCGTTTTGGTTATTACGGCCTGCAAGGGATCATGGCCGTTTACCTGGTAAAACAGCTGGGTATGTCGGAAGCGGATTCTATCACCCTGTTCTCTTCCTTTAGTGCACTGGTTTATGGCCTGGTCGCTATCGGCGGATGGCTCGGCGACAAGGTACTTGGCACCAAACGCGTCATCATGCTTGGCGCGATTGTCCTGGCTATCGGCTATGCGCTGGTTGCCTGGTCCGGTCACGATGCCGCCATCGTCTATATGGGTATGGCGACTATCGCCGTCGGTAACGGCCTGTTCAAAGCTAACCCGTCCTCCCTGCTCTCTACCTGCTACGACAAGAACGACCCGCGTCTGGACGGTGCATTCACCATGTACTACATGTCCGTCAATATCGGTTCCTTCTTCTCTATGCTGGCTACACCGTGGCTGGCAGCGAAGTTCGGCTGGAGCGTGGCGTTCGCGCTGAGCGTCGTGGGCATGCTGATTACCGTGGTTAACTTTGCCTTCTGCCAGAAGTGGGTTAAACAGTACGGTTCCAAACCTGACTTCGCACCGGTGCATGTCGGCAAACTGCTGGCGACTATCGTCGGCGTACTCGTGCTGGTCGCGATTGCCACCTGGCTGCTGCACAACCAGGGCATCGCACGTATGGCGCTGGGCGTCATCGCACTGGGTATTGTTATCATCTTCGCTAAAGAAGCCATGGCGCTGCAGGGCGCGGCGCGTCGTAAAATGATCGTTGCTTTCCTGCTGATGGTTGAAGCGATTGTCTTCTTCGTACTGTACAGCCAGATGCCAACCTCGCTGAACTTCTTCGCGATCCGTAACGTTGAGCACTCGATTCTGGGTATCGCGTTCGAACCGGAGCAGTATCAGGCGTTGAACCCGTTCTGGATTATGATTGGTAGCCCGATTCTGGCGGCGATTTATAACAAGATGGGTGACCGCCTGCCGATGCCGCATAAATTCGCCATCGGTATGGTACTGTGCTCCGGCGCTTTCCTGGTGCTGCCGCTGGGTACCAAATTCGCCAGCGATGCTGGTATCGTCTCCGTCAACTGGTTGATCCTCAGCTACGCGCTGCAGAGTATTGGCGAATTGATGATTTCCGGCCTCGGCCTGGCGATGGTGGCTCAACTGGTACCGCAACGTCTGATGGGCTTCATCATGGGTAGCTGGTTCCTGACCACCGCAGGCGCCGCCATCATTGCAGGTAAAATCGCTAACCTGATGGCAGTACCGGAAAACGTGACCGACCCGCTGGTTTCTCTGGATGTTTACGGCCACGTGTTCCTGCAGATTGGTATCGCTACCGCAGTCATCGCCTTCCTGATGCTGATGACCGCGCCGAAGCTGAATCGCATGACGCTGGACGACGACGCTGTCGCCAAAGCGCGCGAAACCGCAACCGCTTAAATGCTCCGGGAAAACCAATAAATTTAGGCCGCTAACGTTTGTTAGCGGCTTTTTTTTTGTCCCTGGGCGGACTAACATACAGAAAACTGCAGCCACGAGGAGTTACTGATGAAACTGTTCTACAAGCCCGGCGCCTGTTCCCTTGCCTCTCATATCGCCCTGCGCGAAAGCGGCCTCGACTTTACCATCGATAGCGTCGACCTGGCGAAGAAACGCCTCGAAAATGGCGATGACTACCTGCTGATTAACCCTAAGGGTCAGGTTCCCGCGCTGCTGCTTGACGACGAAGTGCTGCTGACCGAGGGCGTGGCCATCATGCAGTACATTGCCGATCGTGTACCCGACCGTCAGCTGCTGGCGCCAGTGGGTACCATTGCCCGCTACCAGACGCTGGAATGGCTGAATTACGTCGCCACCGAATTACATAAAGGCTTCACCCCGCTGTTCCGCCCGGATACGCCGGATGACTACAAGCCAACGGTGCGTGCCCTGCTGGAGAAAAAGCTGCAGTATGTCGATGAGGCGCTGAAAGATAAACAGTGGCTGAATGGGCATCGCTTTACCATAGCTGATGGCTATCTGTTCACGGTACTGCGCTGGGGCTATGCGGTGAAACTGAATATGGAAGCCTACGCAAATATTGGCGCCTGGATGGCGCATGTCGCGGCGCGTCCGTCCGTTGCGGCGGCGCTGTCGGCGGAAGGTCTGAAGTAAACCATTGGCATGCCCGCAAGCGGGCATGCCATCGCGCTTACAGTTGCGTAGCGCTGAAATAATGCTCCGGTTTGGCGATGCGGTCCTGTGCCGCCACCACCTGCAGTTCATACTCCTGCATATTTTTGGTTGCCAGCATGATTTCATACACTGCGGCAGTAACGTGTTCAAGGGCATCGCGCAGGCTGGCGCCCTGCAGTAACTTAACCAGCAGCAGGCCGCTGGTCACATCGCCCACGCCGACCGGCTGACGGCTGCCAAAATCGACCAGCGGGCGACTGATATGCCAGGCTTCATCCGCTGTCACCAGCAACATCTCAAAGCGATCCATACTCATCCCCGCCCGCGCCAGATGCTTCACCAGCACGACCTGCGGCCCTTGCGCTATCAGCTCACGCGCCGCGCTAACGGCTTCGTCAACGTTAGCAACCGGATGGCCGCACAGGATCTCCAGCTCGACAAGATTCGGCGCGATGATATCGCTGGCCGGCAGCGCATAGCGTACGTGGAATTCAGCCACCCCAGGGGCGACGATGCAGCCTTTTTCCGGGTGGCCCATCACCGGATCGCAAAAATATTTCGCTGCCGGATTCGCCGCTTTAACCTGACGCACGATGCCGAGAATATGTTCACCCTGCTCGGCGGAGCCAAGGTAACCGCTCAGTACCGCATCACAGCTCTGCAGCTTATCGATGTCGGCAATCCCCTGCACGATTTCGGTCAAATGCGAAGGCGGCATGACGCAGCCGGTCCATTTGCCGTACTGCGTATGGTTGGAGAACTGAACGGTATTGAGGGGCCAGACGTTGGCGCCGAGACGGCGCATCGGAAATTCAGCGGCGCTGTTGCCCGCATGGCCAAACACAACGTGAGACTGAATGGCGAGGATGTTCTTCATTTTCTTACCACAACCCTAAAAAGAAAAAGGGCGTGGTTTCCCACGCCCTGGTTTTATTTTTTATTTCCAGCAGATCAGGCAGTAATTCTTCTTACCGCGACGCAGTAAGGTATAGCGGCCGAACAGGCGGTCGCTATCGCTGAATACATATTCCGGATCGGACTGTTTTTCACCGTTAATGGTCACCGCGTTGGAGGCTACGGTTTTACGCGCCTGGCCGCGGGACGGCTGCAGCTCGGAATCTACCAGCGCTTGCAGAAGATCGGCGCCCTTTTCCATTTCGATCATCGGCACGCCATCTTGCGCCAGCTGTTCAAAATCCGCTTCGCTCAGGTCGCTCAGATTGCCGTTGAACAGGCTTTCGGTAATGCGCTTCGCCGCTTCCAGGCCTTCTTCGCCGTGGACCAGACGCGTCACCAGCTCTGCCAGCACGTACTGCGCGCGTGGCGCCTTACCGCTGTTCTTATCTTCTTCTTCCAGCGCATTGATCTCTGCAATGTCCATGAAGGTGAAGAACTTCAGGAAGCGATAAACGTCCGCATCCGCGGTGTTGATCCAGAACTGGTAGAATTTGTACGGGCTGGTTTTCTTCGGATCCAGCCATACCGCGCCGCCTTCGGTTTTACCGAACTTGGTGCCATCGGCCTTGGTGATCAGCGGAACGGTCAAACCGAAGACCTGATTCTGGTGCAAACGACGAGTCAGGTCGATGCCAGATGTGATGTTGCCCCACTGGTCGGAGCCGCCGATTTGTAGCGCCACGCCGTGCAGTTTATTCAGGCAGGCAAAGTCATAACCCTGCAGCAGGTTATAGGAAAACTCGGTGAAAGAGATACCCTGATCGTCACGGTTCAGACGCTGCTTCACCGCTTCTTTGTTGATCATCTGGTTCACAGAGAAGTGCTTACCGATGTCACGCAGGAAGGTCAGCACGTTCATGCCGCCGAACCAGTCGTAGTTATTCGCGGCAATCGCCGAGTTGTCGCCGCAGTTGAAATCGAGGAATGGCGCAACCTGTTTACGGATTTTGTCCACCCACTGCTGCACGGTATCTTCGGTATTGAGTTTACGTTCAGCGGCTTTGAAGCTCGGGTCGCCAATCAGACCGGTCGCGCCGCCCACCAGCGCCACAGGCTTGTGGCCTGCCTGCTGGAAGCGTTTCAGGCATAACAATGGAACAAGATGCCCCAAGTGCAAGCTGTCAGCGGTAGGATCGAAGCCGCAATAGAGCGCGATCGGGCCTTGCGCCAGTCGCTCTGCTAACGCTTCTTCGTCCGTCACCTGGGCTACCAGCCCCCGCTCTTGCAATTGTTTAATCAAGTTACTGCTTGCCATCAAATTCTCCATGTATAAACGACTGCACCTTTGCCGGTACACGACTTTTCGCCAGACGCGAAAGGTACATAGAATAAAGCGCCGGAGCACGTAGCACCAGCGCTTAAAACAACATTTTGCGTCCTTTATGGCGCCAGACGGTCGATTTGCCAGCCATCATTTTGCCGCTGGTATAAAAAGCGGTCGTGTAGACGATGTTCGCCGCCCTGCCAGAACTCCATTTGTTCGATGCTGACGCGGAAGCCGCCCCAGAAACTCGGCAACGGCACTTCGCCTTGCTGGAATTTCTGTTTCAGCTCGAGGAATTTACTTTCCAGGATCCCACGCGCGGAGATACGGCTGGACTGTTGGGAGACCCAGGCGCCGATCTGGCTATCGCGCGGCCGGCTGTGGAAATACTTAACCACTTCCAGCGTCGACAGACGCTCTGCCTGACCTATTACCATCACCTGCCGCTCCAGCATATGCCAGGGAAACAGCAGGCTGATATGGGGATTTTTTTCGATTTGATGTGCTTTGCGACTACCCAGGTTGGTATAAAACACCAACCCTTTTTCGTCATAGTGCTTTAACAATACGATGCGTTGATAGGGCTGGCCGTTTTCATCAACGGTCGCGACCACCATTGCCGTCGGGTCGGCAAGCTTAGCGTCGCAGGCCTGACGCAACCAACGTTCAAATAACGTCAGGGGTTCAGCGGGAAGATCGTGGCGACGAAGGCCGCCACGGGTGTATTCACGGCGCAGATGCGCGATTTGCTGCAATTCGTCGTTATCAGACATAACCATTGAGATCGTTGTCATAGGGTGGCGTTATTGTGCGCCCCCGCTACGGAAATCTCAACGTTTCGCGGTCTGCAACTGGCAGTTGTCCAGTACGACGCGGTCGCGCTTATAAACGGTGGCGCTGTCGCCCTTCGACCAGAAGACATAAACGCCATCAGTATAACGAGCCCCGGAAGCCGACAGCCCCTGGGTCAGGTTTAATTGCTGATTATCATAGATAAAGCTTACCTGCTGACGCGCGTTGTTCAGATGGACAGTCAACGGTTTTTGATCGCACTGATATTCAAGGGTGTCGGTCTGCATCCGTTCAACGAATTGGTTGTAATAGCTACACCCTGCCAGCATGAAAGGGACTACCGCAATAAGAATTTTTTTCATGAGTATGCCTTCGACTTTCCCGGTCAGGAGAGCAAACCGCCCTCCCGGAATTTCGTCCAGTTTACCGGTAAATAAAAAATAGCGACTTCAGTTAACTCTGATTCTGCGCTCGATTCGCGGGATAGATGGCGCCAAGAATGGTCGCTTCGCTGGCGCCGGTAACGGAAGGAAGATTACCCGGCAGGCCAGCAAGCGTACGCCATGCCAGCCACGCAAAGGCCAACGCTTCCATATCGTCGCCGCTGATGCCGGCGTCATCGGTGGTCGTGACTTCAGTACCTGGCAGCAGCGCCGCCAGACGCGCCATCAACAGCGGATTTCGCGCCCCGCCGCCGCAAACTAACAAACGCTCGCAGCCGCCGCTTAACAAAACCTGCTCACTGATAGTCACTGCGGTCAGTTCTGTCAGCGTAGCCTGAACATCCTGCCCTCGCAGATTGGCGTAGCGCGCCAGATGTTTTTCCAGCCAACCATAATTGAAATACTCGCGACCGGTGCTCTTCGGCGCGGGTAACGCGAACCACGGGTCGCTAAGCATATCCTGCAGCAGCGGTAGCAAGACTTTGCCTTCACTGGCCCATTGCGCGTCTTTATCGTAGGGTTTACCACACTGGCGCCAGATCCAGGCGTCCATCAGCATATTTCCCGGCCCGGTGTCGTAACCGCGTACCGGCTGCCCCGGAACCAGCAAGGAAAGGTTGGCTATGCCGCCGATGTTAAGCACCATGCGCCTTTCAACCGGGTGCGCTAACAGAGCCTGATGGAAGGCAGGGACTAGCGGCGCGCCCTGGCCGCCAAGCGCCATATCGCGACGGCGGAAATCCCCCACCACAGTCACGCCGGTATGCGCTGCGATCTGATTGTTATCGCCTATTTGCATCGTGTGCGGCGCATCGCCGGTCGGCTCATGCCACACCGTCTGGCCATGGCAACCGATAGCGACGATATCCTCAGGTTGAAGGTTCTGCTGGCGCATCAGCGCTAATACTGCGTCAGAAAATAGCCGGCCCAAACGGGTATCGAGTCGCCCCAGTTGCGACAAGGTCAGCTGCTGCCCCTGGCAAATCGCTAAAATATCTTCTTTCAGATTGACCGGGATGGGGTACGAGAGGCTCGCCTGCTGCGCCACTATGTTTTCATTTATTGCCGCCAGAACAACATCAACGCCATCAAGGCTGGTGCCAGACATTACGCCAATAAAACGACCTGATTTCATACGCCTACCCTCATTCCATGACTTTTGCAGTATCATCAGTGCATCATAAAGCAGCGTTCAATGCTATGGCGCACTAATACTTTTTAACAATAGTTCTGCCGCAAGAATTTGTTAGGTAAAGTACTTACGTTTATCCGTCGTTAAAGCGAACCTTATTATTTTTAAACGGTCCATAAGGAAGCTATGCCAGCGAACGCTTAAATGCCATATAATTGACCACATGGAAGTTCACTGGAACATTTTGGTACACAGGAGATTCATAGATGATTTTACGTGTTTTGGCTGTCTCGATGATTGGCTTAACCCTGGCGGGTTGCGTCAGCAGCAGTGGCCTATCCGGCGATGTTTACACAGCCTCAGAAGCCAAGCAGGTGCAAAGCGTGACCTACGGTACCATCGTACATACCCGTGCGGTCCAGATCCAAAGCGGCGATGACAGCAATGCCATCGGCGCGATTGGCGGCGCGGTACTCGGTGGCTTCCTTGGTAATACCATCGGCGGCGGTACTGGTCGTTCTCTTGCAACCGCTGCAGGCGCGGTTGCCGGTGGCGTAGCCGGTCAGGGCGTACAGGGCGCGATGAACAAAACGCAGGGCGTTGAGCTGGAAATCCGTAAAGATGACGGTAACACCATCATGGTGGTTCAGAAACAGGGTAACACCCCATTCTCCGTCGGCCAGCGCGTAGCCATTGCCGGTAGCGGCAGTCAAGTGACGGTTTCCCCGCGTTAAGCCTCTCTAATGCGGCCTTTATTGGCCGCATTAATCCCTCATAATTATTATTTAGCTCCAAATAATTCATCATACATATATCAATTTTATTGATATTTCTCCGCGACAACTTGCGTTTGCGCAATATTTTCCGTTGATTAATTCGTTAGCCTGAAGTGGTCTTTCTCATTTAGCGACCTGCACGTCGTTTTTATCCGCCCTTTTATCGCGGGAGTTTGCCTGTGCCTCTGAAACTAAACCGGTTATCACACCGCTTATTTGCTTATATTATTGCCTGCAGCCTGGCAATTATTACGATCGATTTATTATCTAATTCAGTTGTTAATCGTATCCCTACGACTTCTTCACCACTTTTCCCTTTACTGACAATAATATTAATGATTTTTCACATTACTATTTCCTGTTTTATGAGCATGAAGTATTGGTGTGATAAAAACCGGCTGTATCTGATGCCCATCGCCTTCGCTTTTGCCAGCTCTGCCCTGTTGATGCTAGGCACTCTGAGCAGCTATCCCGGCTGGCTACTGTGCAACAGCGAATATATTGTTAAACAAAATGACGCGCTGATCTTTTATTCGTTCCGCAATATTCTGATGGCCGTGTTATTTATCACTGCCATTATAATATATCGTTTTCGCCAACATCTTAACCAGGCTGCTGGCGCACATGCTATAATACTGACGGTATGCTTTCTATTCAGTGCCGCCATTCTTATTTTATCCTGGCTACACTCCAGTAATAGTCCGTTATTAAGCATCGATTTTATCGACGATATCACCAGCACTTTTACTCCGTTATGGCATAACTGGATGGGCTGGCTGCTATTTTTAGCCTGGGTATGTACGTTGATATTATTGATTATGCTAACCCGGCTACGTAATATCTTCTGGTACAGCGGCGCATTTTTCTGTGCCGCCTATATATTTACGCTAAACGTATTACTCACAGCGACAGGTAGTCAGCATATTATCGCCTGGAATCAGGCGCGCCTGTTCGAAACCTTAAGTACCTTATTTATGCTGTTCGTCCTGTTAAGCGACGTTTTTCTTCTCTATCGCGACTCTAACAACAAATACATCAATTCATATCAGAACTCTATCCGTGACCCGTTAACCGGGCTGTACAACCGCAGCTACTTTTACGACACGCTGAATGGACTATTGCCGCATACTTCAGCAGCACAACCGCTTTCCGTCATCGTCAGCGATCTCGATCACTTTAAGCGTATCAACGACAACTACGGTCATGTCCAGGGTGACAAGGTGATTCAGTTTGCCGCCAGCGTATTACAAACCTATGTCCGTCGTGAGGATATTGCCGCGCGCATCGGCGGCGAAGAGTTTGCCCTGTTGTTGGTAAATACTGATGCTGATGATGCGCTGGCGATAGCCGAGCGAATTCGCCAGATGGTCAGCGCCGGGCAGGATTCACTGCCGGAACAAATGACCATTAGTATGGGTGTCTACACGGCGACAAGCTCGCTCATTGAGGCTGAAGAGTGCGTTAAGCGCGCGGATACGGCTATGTACGCGGCGAAAAACGGTGGCCGCAATCGCGTGGTGGTCTGGCAGAATAAATAATTGAAAGGGCTCTGCAAGCGCAGAGCCCTGTTCCTGGCTAGTCTTTAGCCTGAAGATCGAGGATATTGTTTTCAAGTTTACGGATTAAGTTGAGCAGCGTTTCGACTTCCTGCTTTGATACACCTGCAAGGATTTCATCACGCGTTTTGCCGATCACGTCTTCCATTTGGTTGATCAGCGGTTCAGCCTTTTCCGTTAGCTTGATACGTTTCGCCCGGCGATCGTTTGCACAAGTCTGGCGAGAAATAAGCCCTTTCTCCTCCAGTTGATCCAGCGTGCGCACCAAAGAGGGCTGTTCAATACCAATTGCCTTGGCCAACTGGATTTGCGACTGCTCAGGAGGTAGCTGATGAATGTTATGCAGCGTGACCCAGTGCGTCTGCGTTAACTCCAGAGGTTTCAGGCGATGGTCGATCAGCGCGCGCCAAACGCGTACCAAACGTGCCAGATCAGAACCAAGTGGCGATTCCAATTTCATCTCCTTATAATTAGCTTGCTAAGTTATTATACTGCTTTTAGAATAGTGTGCAGCATTTAAATTACCAAAACAAATGAATTACTTGATTCACTAAATTCAAAACAATGATTTACAATGTGAACTAATTCATCACCAAGAACATTATCCCTGCAACGGCAAAGGATTTTTGCTTGTGAAACTGAGTCTTAACACTCCCGGATTGTCGCTACAGGACCTGGTGTTCGGCGCTTCTATCTATTTTCCCCCGTTATTTAAAGCCGTCGTGCTTGGTTTCTTTATTTGGCTAATAGTTCATCGTCAGTTGCGCGACTGGATGTACGCCGGCGAAATCTGGCATCCCCTGCTGATGGACCTTTCCCTGTTTGCGCTGGCCGTTTGCCTGGCGCTGGTTCTCCTGACTCTCTTGTGATGCTCATTTCATGAAGAAACTAAAATATCTCTCAACCTTAATTATCGCCGCCTGCGCAATCATCGCCGCCTGGCTGGTCTGGAACTACTACACTCAGTCGCCATGGACCCGCGACGGTAAAATCCGCGCCGAACAGGTCGGCATCACCCCGCAGGTCTCCGGCAGTATTTTGCAGTTGAATGTTAAAGATAACCAATTGGTCAACGCCGGCGACGTGCTGTTCCGTATTGACGATACGCCTTATCGCATTGCGGTATTAAACGCTCAGGCTCAGTTGGCAAAAGCCAAAGCGGAACTGGCAAAAGCCAAAGCCGAGCAAACCAAGGCCGCCAGCGACGTTACTCGCCGCCGCAGTCTGTCGCAAAACTTCATCTCCGCTGAAGATATGGAAACCGTCAATACCGCCCTGAATACCGCCAATACGACCTATGAGGCGGCTAAAGCGGTCGTTGGCGTGGCGCAAGCCGCGCTGGAGCATGCGCAGTGGCAGCTGACGCAAACCGTGGTTAAAGCCCCGGTTGATGGCTGGATAACTAATTTGTCAACGCGGGTCGGGGACTATGCCTCCGTCGGCCATCCCGTATTTGCCCTTGTCGACAGCCACTCTTTCTATGTGCTGGGTTATTTTGAAGAGACCAAACTACGTCACATCCGCGAAGGTGATAGCGCCCAGGTCGTTCTTTACAGCAGCAAACAAACGTTACAGGGTCACGTTTCCAGCATTGGCCGCGCTATCGTCGACCAGAGCGTCGAAGGCGGTTCGGCGTTGGTCGCTAATATTAAACCCAATATTCCGTGGGTGCGCCTCGCGCAACGCGTACCGGTACGTATCGAGTTCGATAAACTCCCTGTGGATGTCACATTGGTTTCAGGTACCACCTGTACCGTGTCAATTGGCGGACAATAATGAAGCTGCAGGCTCTGCGCTGGCAATCACTGCCGTGGTTTAAAGCCAGCCGCCCGCAATGGCGCTACGCATTGCGCAATGGGATAGCCATGTGTCTGGCGCTTAGCATCGCCTATGCGCTGGATCTTGATGAACCCTACTGGGCAATGACCTCAGCCGCAGTCGTGAGCTTCCCGACCGTCGGCGGCGTTATCAGTAAGAGTTTTGGCCGTATCGCCGGCAGCCTGCTCGGCGCCTGCGCCGCCCTGCTACTTGCGGGCCACACCCTTAACGACCCGTGGCTATTCTTATTCAGTATCTCAGCCTGGATTGCGCTCTGTACCTGGGCCTGCGCGATGTTTACCAATAACGTCGCCTACGCTTTTCAACTGGCGGGCTATACCTGCGCAATCATCGCCTTCCCGGTTATAAATGTTACCGACGCGAATGAACTGTGGACTATCGCTCAGTCGCGGGTCTGTGAAGTGATTGTGGGGATATTGTCCGGCGGATTCATGATGATGATCCTGCCCAGTACCTCAGATGGCGTCACGCTGCTGACGGCGTTGAAGAATATGCACTCACGGTTATTAGAGCATGCCAGCCTGCTGTGGGTGCCGGAAACCACCGATGCGATTCGTAGCGCTCATGAAAGCGTCATCGGTCAGATCCTGACTATGAATCTACTGCGTATCCAGGCCTTCTGGAGCCATTATCGTTTCAGACGGCAGAACCCCTTGCTGAATTATCTGCTGCATCAGCAGTTGCGAATGACCAGCGTCATCTCCAGCCTACGGCGAATGTTATTGAACTGGCCGGATGCGCCTGGTAATACGCGGGCGGTGCTGGAAACGTTACTTAGCGAGCTCGCCAATCCGCACGCAAATGTTTATAGCGTGGCGCGAATTCTGGTGCCGCTAGCCCCCGGCCCTAACGCCGACTATCGCCATCTGGCGTTCTGGAAACGGCTGCGTTATTTCTGTCGTATCTATCTCGAAAGCAGCCGCTGGATCCGCCGCATCGAGAACGCCAGCGCTATCACGGTGTTCAATGTCCCTTCGGCGCCCGCGCTGTCGCGCCATACCGATCAGGCGGAAGCGTTATGGAACGGCTTACGGACCTTCTGCGCGCTGGTGGCCGTGGGCGCCTGGGGTATCAGCACCCAATGGCAGGCCTGCGCCGCCGCGCTCACCCTCGCCGCCATTAGCTGCGTACTCTACTCGATATCGCCTTCGCCCTTTAAATCGCTCACCTTATTGATGCGTACGCTGGTGCTGTTGTCGCTGTTCAGCTTTGTGGTGAAGTTTGGCCTAATGGTGCAGATAACCGACCTGTGGCAGTTTTTACTGTTTCTCTTCCCGCTGCTCACCACCATGCAGTTATTGAAACTCCAGATGCCGAAGTTCGCAGGGCTGTGGGGGCAGTTAATCGTCTTTATGGGATCGTTTATTTCGGTCACCAACCCTCCGGTTTACGATTTTGCCTCGTTCCTTAATGATAACCTCGGCAAAATCATTGGTGTCGGTCTTGCGTGGCTTGCCTTTGCGATTATCAGCCCCGGCTCGGATGCGCGGAAAAGCCGCCGCCATATTCGTGCGTTACGGCGTCACTTTGTCGATCAGTTGAGCCGACGCCCGCAGCACAGCGAGCATGAATTTGAGTCACTGGTGTACCACCACATTAGCCAGTTAAGCAGCAGCCAGGACGCACTGGCGCGACGTTGGCTGCTGCGCTGGGGCGTGGTGCTGCTCAACTGCTCGCATGTCGTGTGGCAACTACGTGATTGGGAGACACGCTCCGATCCGCTTTCACAAGTGCGCGACTTGTGTATTAGCCTGCTACGCGACGTCATGAGTGAACGCGGCGTCCAGCAACGCCCACTTGCCTCGACGTTGCTGGAGCTGCAGCGGATATGCGATACCCTTAACCACCATCATCAGCCGGCGGCTAAAGAGCTGGCGGCGATTATCTGGCGGTTATACTGCTCGCTATCGCAGTTAGAACAGGCGCCGATTGCCGGCACCATTACCGAACGGACTACTTAATCACCCCGCAGGCAAAACGCTCGCCGCCGCCGCCCAGCGGCTGCGGACTATCGGCCATATTATCGCCGCCGACATGCACCATCAGCGCTTTGCCCTTCACTTCCGCGAGCGTTTTCAGGCGCGGGGCAATAACCGGTTGGTTAGCCACGCCATCGTCGTTCACCACCAGCAAAGGAAGATCGCCAAGATGCCCTGCCCCTAATGGCCCTTCATGTTTGCCGGTATGTTGTGGGTCGAAATGACCGCCCGCCGCGCCAGCGGCGACCGCCTTACCGTCTTTTATCGCCGGTTGGCAACTCCCTTCTGCGTGGATATGAAAGCCGTGTTTGCCCGGCGGAAGCGCGCGTAAATCAGGCGTAAACTCAAGGCCTCTGTCGGTTTCAGTGATTTTAACGCTGCCGACGGCCTGGCCAACGCTCTGGCTGGTGACAAGATTGAGGGAGACATCTTCACTGGCGGCCTGAGCGCCAGCGCAAAATGCGAGAGTGAAAATAGCGAGTAAACATCGTTGCATAACACCTCCGGATTAGCCGTATCCCTGATAAGTGTAAACCAGGTAGCGGCATCCGGAGGCGTAATCTGGCTTACGGGACGTCGTAACCCAGCGCCGCTTTACGAATGCGGAACCACTGCTGGCGCGTCATATGCAGTTTTTCCGCCACAATAGCTGAGCGCACGCGCTCGATTTTCCCCGAGCCAATAATCGGCAGCGGTTTCGACGGCAGGCGCAATACCCAGGCGTAAACCACCTGCTCAATGCTTTCTGCGTTGAGCTCCTGGGCAATTTGCGCCAGCTCGTCGCGCAGCGGCTGGAAGCTTTCGTCGTTGAACAGGCGTCCGCCGCCGAGGCAGGACCAGGCCATCGGGCGAATGCGCAACTGCTGGAGTTGATCGAGGGTGCCGTCAAGCAGCAGTGGCTGATGTACCGGCGAGAGCTCGACCTGGTTAGTGGCCAGGGTAAAAGGCAGGCGCGATTGTAAAAGCGTAAACTGCGCCGGCGTAAAGTTAGATACCCCAAAGTGGCGCACTTTCCCACTATGATGTAACGCGAGGAAAGCCTCAGCGACCTCATCGGCATCCATCAGCGGATCCGGGCGGTGAATCAGCAGTAAATCGAGATGATCGGTCGCCAGATTACGCAGGGATTGCTCGGCGCTGAGAATGATATGGTCGCGGTCAGTAATATAGTGGCCAATAGTATTTTCCGCGCGCGCCTTGGTCGCAATACCGCATTTGCTGACGATTTCCATACGGTTACGCAGGTGCGGGGCGCGTTTAAGCGCTTCGCCAAACGCGGCTTCACACTGATAATCGCCGTAGATATCGGCGTGGTCGACGGTCGTAACCCCCAGATCCAGGTGCTGCTCAATAAAGCCAACCAAAGCGTCGGTGGACATCTTCCAGTCCATGAGACGCCAGTAGCCCATTACAAAACGTGAAAATTCCGGCCCCTGCGGAGCCATAGCAATACGCTGAACCATAAACGCTTCCTCGACAAAAAAGTGTTCTGAGTATACGCATATTTGTCGTCAAAACAGTGAGGGTTGCTGCGGTTCTTCCGCCGGCTCCTGCTTAGTCGCGCGAATTTTACGCAGTAAACGCTGGCGGCACAGACGCAGAACCTCCTGTTTTTGCGCGTCGCTCAGCTTTTGCCAGTTAAAGCGCTCATCCCGGCTACGAAAACAGCCGCGGCAATACCCGCGTTCATCGGACTGACATATTCCCCGGCACGGACTTTGTACCGGGAAAAACTCCAGCTGCTCTGCCACCACCGCTCTCCTGTATTTTCTCTCTGTCTCTCATTGAAGACGTTCCACCGCCAGTGCGCAACTTTTGTTGTCTTCGTATTCGCGCTAACGATCATTTTGCTTGCATTAGACCAATCGGTCTACTACAGTGTGCTCCATGAACAGACACAGCGAATGCGATACCCGAGAACACATCCTCATCACCGGCGAGCAACTATGCATGCATCGTGGTTTTACCGGCATGGGCTTAAGTGAACTTCTGAAAACGGCGGAAGTGCCGAAAGGCTCTTTCTATCACTACTTTCGCTCAAAAGAAGCCTTCGGCGTCGCGCTGCTTGAACATCACTACACCGGCTATCTGCAGCGCCTGGTTGATCACTTTGACCATGGCGAAGGCAACTACCGCGACCGACTGCTGGCCTACTATCAGCACACGCTGAATCAGTTTTGCCAACAGGGCATTATCAGCGGTTGCTTAACCGTGAAGCTGTCGGCGGAGGTGTGCGACCTGTCGGAAGATATGCGTACAGCCATGGATAAAGGCGCCAGCCAGATTATCGCCCTATTGGGCGAAGCGCTGGAAAAGGGCCGTCTGGAGGGTAGCCTGTTGTTTGAGGGGGAAGCTATCACCCTTTCACAGGTGCTGTACTCGTTGTGGTTGGGAGCCAATTTACAGGCCAAAATTACGCGTAGCGCAACGCCGCTGGAAAGCGCCCTTGCTCACGCCAAACAAATCATTGCAGCGCCTGCGGTTTAACAGGCGTTTTATTTAACCAGTTACAAGACGACCGGTCTACTCAGGAGTCATTATGTCAGAATCTAAATTGTTCAGCCCGTTAAAAGTCGGTGCGGTGACCGTACCTAACCGCGTATTTATGGCTCCGCTGACCCGTCTGCGCAGCATCGAACCAGGCGACATCCCTACTCCGCTGATGGCTGAGTACTATCGTCAGCGCGCCAGCTCCGGCCTGATTATCACCGAAGCGACGCAAATTTCCGCCCAGGCGAAAGGCTATGCCGGCGCGCCGGGCCTGCATAGCGCAGAGCAAATGGCCGCATGGCAAAAAATCACCGCTGGCGTTCATGCTGAAAACGGTCATATCGCCGTGCAACTGTGGCACACCGGGCGTATCTCCCATAACAGCCTGCAGCCGGGAGGCGCGGCGCCGGTTGCGCCATCGGCGCTGAGCGCAGGCACGCGTACTTCGCTGCGTGATGAAAACGGTCATGCCATTCGCGTCGATACGTCGATGCCGCGCGCGCTGGAAACGGACGAAATCCCAGGGATCGTGGATGACTTCCGCCAGGCGGTAGGCAATGCCCGCGATGTCGGCTTCGACCTGGTAGAGCTGCACTCCGCGCATGGTTATCTGCTGCACCAATTCCTGTCGCCTTCTTCTAACCAGCGTACCGACCAGTACGGCGGCAGCGTTGAGAATCGCGCTCGCCTGGTGCTCGAAGTGGTCGATGCCGTCAGCAAAGAGTGGAGCGCCGATCGTATCGGCATTCGCGTGTCGCCAATCGGTAGTTTCCAGAACGTCGATAACGGCCCGAACGAAGAAGCCGATGCGCTCTATCTTATTGAGCAGCTGGCAAAACGCGGTATCGCTTATCTGCACATGTCCGAACCAGACTGGGCCGGCGGCCAGCCGTACAGCGACGAATTCCGCCAGAAAGTTCGCGATCGCTTCCCGGGCGCGATTATCGGCGCTGGCGCCTATACGGTGGAGAAAGCCAACGACCTTATCAATAAAGGACTGATCGATGCCGTGGCCTTTGGCCGCGATTACATCGCCAACCCGGATCTGGTGGCGCGTCTGCAGAAGAAAGCTGCGCTTAACCCGCAGCGCCCGGAAAGCTTCTACGGCGGCGGCGCGGAAGGTTATACCGATTATCCAACCCTGTAATCCCTCCATTGATAGCGGCGTACCAACGCCGCTATACTCAAGACTCTGATGTATCAAAACAAACTGCATAGGGGAAATTATGCGCTTACTTCACACCATGCTGCGCGTTGGCGACCTGCAACGTTCTATTGAGTTTTACACCAACGTGCTGGGCATGAAGCTGCTGCGTACCAGCGAAAACCCTGAATATAAATACTCGCTGGCTTTCGTCGGCTACGGCGAAGAGAGCGATACCGCGGTTATCGAACTGACCTATAACTGGGGCGTGGATAGCTACGAACTCGGTACCGCCTATGGCCATATTGCGCTGAGCGTCGACAACGCGGCGCAAGCGTGCGAGCGTATTCGCCAGAATGGCGGCAATGTCACTCGCGAAGCTGGCCCGGTTAAAGGCGGCAGCACGGTTATCGCCTTTGTTGAAGATCCGGACGGCTACAAAATTGAGCTGATCGAAGAGAAAGATGCCGGAAAAGGTCTCGGCAACTAAGTTAATTCGGGCGCGTTCGCGCCCGTCAGGCTGCTGACAAAGAAGGAAAAAGCGTGGTTTTTCCTTCTTTGTAGTTATCAGCCGAAAATCAATAAATTGATTTTCCTTGTTATTTGTCTAATGCAATCTGAAATCCTACTGATTGCATGACGTTTATCATCAATCTCATCGGGCGCGTTCGCACCCGATGTTTTCTCCCTTCCTGCTGCAAGCCGCGGCAAAATTTGCCATAATGCGCGCTACTTTTTTCCAGCTAAGAGAATCTGATGTCCGAGAACGCTCAACTTAATGGTCTGTGCGGCCGTTTTCGCGGTTTTTATCCTGTGGTAATTGATGTTGAAACCGCCGGGTTTAATGCCAAAACCGACGCCCTGCTGGAGATCGCCGCTATTACGTTGAAGATGGATGAGCAGGGCTGGCTGATGCCGGACGAAACGCTGCATTTTCACGTGGCTCCCTTCGAAGGGGCCAATCTGCAGCCGGAAGCGCTGGCTTTCAATGGAATTAACCCAAACGATCCGGAGCGCGGCGCGATAAGTGAATACGATGCGCTGCACGCCATTTTTAAAATGGTTCGCAAAGGAATGAAAGAGAGCGATTGTAGCCGCGCGATTATGGTGGCGCATAACGCGACTTTCGATCACAGCTTTACGATGGCCGCCGCCGAGCGCGCCGGGTTGAAACGCAACCCGTTCCATCCTTTCGTGACCTTCGATACCGCCGCGTTGAGCGGGTTGGCCTTAGGGCAAACGGTATTGTCTAAAGCCTGCATCGCCGCCGGCATGGAGTTTGATGGCAGCAAGGCCCATTCTGCGTTGTACGATACCGAGCAAACCGCCCAGCTATTCTGCGAAATCGTCAACCGCTGGAAGCGCCTTGGCGGCTGGCCGTTACCTGTACCTGAAGCGTAAGCGATAAAAAAGCGACTTCCAGAGAAGTCGCTTTTTCTTTTGCAGCAAAGAATTACTCTGCTTTCGGCTCGTCAGCGTTGTGCTTTGCAGCCGTTTCTTTGATCAGCTGCTGCAGTTCGCCGCGCTGATACATTTCGATGATGATGTCGCAACCGCCAACCAGTTCACCGTCAACCCACAGCTGCGGGAAGGTCGGCCAGTTAGCGTATTTCGGCAGTTCAGCGCGGATATCCGGGTTCTGCAGGATATCAACGTAGGCAAAACGTTCGCCGCAAGCGGAAAGCGCCTGCACTGCCTGAGCGGAGAAACCGCAGCTCGGCAGCTTCGGAGAGCCTTTCATGTACAGCAGGATCGGGTTTTCAGCGATTTGACGTTGGATCGTTTCTAGAGTGGTGCTCATTGTCGTGCTTCCTTAAACATCTTTACGGCAGTAATTTGTCATTGTAGCGTCCTGGACGCAGGACCGATAATAACATTTTTTTCACTCGCCACATTTTATCTTCTGTCGTCTGAAGTTGCCTTAAAAATATCACTTTGTGACGTCACCGCGGGGCGAGTTGCGCACTTTCTGTACGAGGCGGCGATTGTCTGACTCATTTTTTTGCAATCGTTAACCAAACGACATTTTAGATACAAAAGAGTATTAACTTTCTGGCTTTTTATGCTTTAGAATCATTCCGGTTTGTCATTCACCGTCAGGCATTAGTATATGTCTGTAATTTAATCAGGGGATTGCTCAGTGGCGCGGCTCAATAAAATCGCGATATCGCTCTGTGCATTACTGTTTACATCTATCTCGCTTACGCCATTGGCGCATGCTTCAGGGCATACGCACGCTTCGGCTACGCCGAAGGCGCACCCGGCGAAAGGCTCCACCGCCGAGCGTAAGAAGAAAGCAACGCAAAATAAATCCAAATCCACCACTAAAACTACCCGTAAAAAAACCTCAAGCGCGAAGTCCCCTACTCGTACTACCGCAGCAAGCCAAACCGCGCTTAATCGTCAAGTCGCCGGCGCCACTAAAAAATGCGTGTTGCGTAAAGGCTATAAAAAGCAGTGTGCGAAAACGGTAAAATCCAGCGAAGCATCGACGCTGGCGTTGAACAGCGTGAAAAGCAAATGCGTGGTGCGTAAAGGCTACAAAAAACGTTGTAAACCTGTCGCTGATGAACCGAATCTGACGATTGCCGATGCGCACAAAGCCCGAGTGCAAAAAGCGCAAAGCACTGCCATGAATAAACTCATGGATCAGCTAGGCAAACCTTATCGCTGGGGAGGCTCCTCACCGCGTACCGGTTTCGACTGCAGCGGGCTGGTTTATTACGCCTATAAAGATCTGGTAAAAATTCATATTCCGCGCACCGCTAACGAAATGTACCACCTGCGCGATGCCCGCCCGGTTGACCGCGATGAACTGCAAAGCGGCGATCTGGTCTTCTTCCGCACCCGCGGACGCGGCACCGCCGACCACGTAGGCGTTTACGTTGGAAACGGTAAGTTTATCCAGTCGCCGCGTACCGGCCGTGATATTCAGATAACCTCCCTGAGCGAAGATTATTGGGTTCGCCACTACGTCGGCGCGCGCCGCGTAATGACGCCAAAAACCATTCGTTAAGAGGCACAGACCCCGGTTTGCCGCTGCGCCGGCAAACCGCTCTTCTGTACATTCCCCTCCTCTTCCAGATTCAGCGGATACTGCATTCGCTCCTCCAGTTGCGCGGGGTGACGGCGGTAGCTGGTCGGCGACATACCAAAATGACGACGGAAAGTACGGCAAAATGTCGCCTGGCCTTCAAACCCGAGCAGCAATGAGATACTCAACGCCGAATCCTGCGTCTGTTTGAGAATACCGGCGGCAATGGTCATTTTGCGTCGGCTAACATATGTTCCCAGCGTATAACCGGTAATCAGCGCGAACTGGCGCTGAAAGTACCAGTGCGAATAACCCGATTTCCTTGAGATTGCGGTGACGGGTAGCGCGGTAAAGATGTTGTCTTCGATCCACTCGATGATATCTATGACGATCGGAATAATATGTCCGCTGACCATTTCATGTTTATGCGCCATCTCTTCTCATCCATCAATTATGAGCTTTATGCTTGTTCAATAACGATTTCTTACTCCGAGGTTCGTTGCCTACAGAGACAATTATATTTGTCATACAATTAAAATTAATCCCAATGATTATTGGGCATGAAAGTCATTCCCATTGCGCATAATGCTCACAAGCTAATGATTTATACCATTTTAAAAAGATAACAAGGGGTGAGGATACGCAGCGTTTTAGTCGTAGGCAGGGGCATCGATGGGGACTTTGCGAATCATATCGCTCACCATGCGCCAGACTGGCGAAGGCTTAATCAGTCGCATTAGCAATGAATAACCTTTGTTGTTGTAAGTCTTTTAACTGACTTCAGCAAATGTTAACATTCTCAACACAATAACATGTAACACTCGCGACAGCGTTACACAGTAAATACGATATTCAGGTGAACATTCACCTAATTAATGTGAGAAAAAACAAAAAGTTATAAGGAGAGTAGCAATGTCGTTCGAATTACCTGCATTACCATATGCAAAAGACGCCCTAGCGCCGCACATTTCCGCAGAAACCCTGGAATACCATTACGGTAAACATCACCAGGCCTACGTGACCAACCTCAACAACCTGATCAAAGGCACCGCTTTTGAAGGCAAATCTCTGGAAGAGATCGTTCGCTCTTCTGAAGGCGGCGTTTTCAATAACGCAGCGCAGGTCTGGAACCACACTTTCTACTGGAACTGCCTGGCGCCGAATGCCGGCGGTGAGCCGGAAGGCGAACTGGCCGTAGCGATTAACAAATCTTTCGGTAGCTTCGCTGATTTTAAAGCGAAATTCACCGATGCCGCGGCGAAAAACTTCGGCGCAGGCTGGACCTGGCTTGTTAAAAACGCTGACGGCAGCCTGGCTATCGTCTCCACCAGCAACGCCGGCACCCCGCTGACTACCGATGCGACCCCGCTGTTGACCGTTGATGTCTGGGAACACGCCTACTACATCGACTACCGCAATGCCCGTCCTAATTATCTGGAACACTTCTGGGCGCTGGTAAACTGGAAATTTGTTGCCGCCAACCTGGCAGCATAAAAATAAAACCGCAGCAGGGTTACCCCGCTGCGGTTTTTTCTTAGTGCGACTTAGTTATTCGCTAACGCTTCTTCTGTTTGTGAACGCCCGCCAAACAGCACCACCGCCAACGCCAGCCCGGCAATAATCGCCCCCATCACCGGCACAAAAGCATAACCGAGACCGCCGGATATCACCGCGCCGCCCGCCGCCGCGCCCAACGCATTACCGAGATTGAAAGCGCCAATGTTAACCGACGATGACAGGCCCGGCGCTTCGTGCGCCACGCGCATTACCCGCATCTGCAACGGTGGAACCACCGCGAAGGTTGCCGCGCCCCACACGACCATGCTGACGGCAGCACCCAGTTGCGATTGCGCCAGTAACGGAATGGCCAACATGATGGCAATCAGTAACAACAGGAACCCTTTCAGCGTTCCGGAGACTGAACGGTCGGCAAATTTACCCCCCAGATAGTTGCCAAGCGAGAAACCGACGCCGATCAACACCAGCATGGCGGTAACAAACAGCGGTGAAGCGTGGGTGATGGTATGCAGTACCGGAGAAATGTAGGTATACAGCGTGAACATCGCCCCGGCGCCCAGCACGGTAGTCAACAGCGCAGAGAGTACCTGAGGACGCATCAACACCGAAAGCTCGCGCTTCACGTTCGGACGTTCGCCGGCGCTACCCTTCGGCAGGGAGAACCACAGACTGACCATCGCAATTAACCCCAGACCCGCCGTGGCGAGGAACGACATTCGCCAACCGATGGTTTCACCAAGCCAGGTGGCAGCCGGTACGCCGCCGATATTGGCAATGGTCAGCCCCATAAACATGGTCGCGACCGCACTGGCCTGTTTGTGTTTTGGCACCACGCTTGCGGCAACGACTGAGCCGAGGCCGAAGAACGCGCCATGATTGAGGCTGGTGATAATACGCGACAGCAGTAGCGTCGTGTAATCCGGCGCAATAGAAGAGACCACATTGCCGAGGGTGAAGATCCCCATCAGGAAGATCAATGCATTGCGGCGAGCGCGATGCGATAGCAGCAACGTCATTAACGGCGCGCCGACCATCACGCCAATGGCATAGGCGCTAATCAGCATCCCCGCGACCGGAATAGAAACATCGACGCCTTTGGCGATAACCGGCAGTAATCCCATCGGGGAAAACTCGGTGGTACCGATACCAAAGGCACCGATCGCCAACGCGAGTAAGGGAAAGTTGATTTTCATTCAGAGACTCCATCAGGCCGATTCAGGACACGGCATTACATCAGAAGCCAAAAGCATGACATCAATCACAGAAAAACAGAAGTAAACAAAATGACAAAAGATTTTTGCAGATTTGCTAATAATGGCGGGATGGGAGGGGAAGCCCCCTCCCTGCTGGAATCAGTGCAGTACCGCGGTCAACGCGGCGGCGACGATCAGACCCAAAACAATAACCGTCGTTGTCAGCGAAAACTTTAAATTTGTGTCCATCAATTTTCTCCCCTGATTATCCCCACATAGAAAGTGAGCTTGCTCATTTTTGCACAAAAATATGCAAAAATCTTCCCGGATTTAGAGTGATGCACATTTTTGCTCTTCCCCTTTGCCGCGAGATAGGACAAAATCCCACGCTAATTTGAAAGCGTATCGGCCATTGACCCCTTCCTGTCGTTCTGTGTCGTTTTCCCAGGTGTTGCAATGTTGAGCATTGTATACAGGGTGTGTATAGGCAAACGTTTACGTATCGATAATCAGACGATCAGGTCAAGGTCTGGAGTGAGAAGTAATGGCAACTATTAAAGATGTAGCGAAACGCGCAAACGTTTCCACTACAACTGTATCACATGTGATTAACAAAACCCGTTTCGTGGCGGAAGAGACGCGCAATGCGGTGTGGGCGGCAATTAAAGAACTCCACTATTCGCCAAGCGCCGTGGCTCGCAGCCTGAAAGTCAATCACACTAAATCGATCGGTCTGCTGGCCACCAGCAGCGAAGCGGCCTATTTCGCTGAAATTATCGAATCCGTAGAAAAGAGCTGCTTCCAGAAAGGCTATACCCTGATTCTTGGCAACGCCTGGAACGATCCGGAAAAACAGCGCGCCTACTTGTCGATGATGGCGCAAAAGCGCGTTGACGGCCTGCTGGTGATGTGTTCCGAGTACCCGGAGTCGGTGCTCAGTATGCTCGAAGAGTATCGTCATATTCCGATGGTGGTGATGGACTGGGGCGAAGCCAAAGCGGACTTTACCGACTCGGTTATTGATAATGCCTTTGAAGGCGGCTATATCGCCGGCCGTTACCTGATTGAACGCGGCCATCGTGAAATTGGCGTTATTCCGGGCCCGCTTGAGCGCAACACCGGCGCCGGGCGCCTTGCTGGCTTCATGCAGGCGATGAAAGAAGCGCATATCAATGTGCCGGAAAACTGGATTGTTCAGGGCGACTTTGAACCGGAATCCGGCTACCGCGCCATGCAGCAGATCCTTAATCAGCAGCATCGCCCAACCGCCGTGTTCTGCGGCGGCGACATCATGGCGATGGGCGCTATCTGCGCCGCCGACGAAATGGGCCTGCGCGTGCCGCAGGACATTTCGCTGATCGGGTATGATAATGTGCGCAACGCCCGCTACTTCAGCCCGGCGCTGACCACGATACATCAACCCAAGGACTCACTCGGAGAAGCGGCATTCAATATGCTGCTCGATCGTATCGTTAATAAACGTGAAGAGTCGCAGTCCATCGAGGTGCATCCACGTCTTATCGAGCGCCGCTCGGTAGCCGACGGCCCGTTCGTCGATTATCGCCGCTAACACCTTCCTCCGGCGCCGGTTATTCCGGCGCCCGCAACCACTCCCGATTCAACGTTTCGCTGTCGCCAAGATAGTCAAGCAGCCAGCTTAAAGCGGGTGAAGCATCGCTTTGTTGCCAGGTCAAGCAGCAGGCGGCATCCGGGAATGGGTTTTCCAGCGTCAAGGCCGTCCACTCCCCGCTATCGATATGCGGGCGGGCGAAATGGCCTGGCACCATCCCGACGCACAATCCTGCCGAAAGACAGGTGGCTGAAGATTCCCAATCCGGCACCACCACCCGCTTCTGGTTATCCAGCAGCCAGGTTGTGCGCTTCGGCAGCGAGCGTGAGGTATCTTCGCGCACCAGGGACGGCCAGTTGCGCAACACGTCATCACTGAGCGGCCCTTCCATCTGTGCCAGCGGATGACTGCTGGCGACGACACAGTGCCAGTTCAGCATCCCCATATCGCGAAAAGCGTAACGCCCTCCCACCGGTATCGAACGCGTCGCGCCGATAGCGAGTTCTACCCGCCCATCGGCTAACGCATCCCAGACGCCGTTGAAAACTTCCTGAAAAACGATCAGTTCGACATCGCTAAAATGGCGATAAAAATCAACGATCATCTGGCGCATCCGCGCCGGTTTAACGATATCGTCCACCGCAATGGACAGCTGGCCGCGCCAGCCGTTAGCAATTTGCTGGCACTGCTGGCGGGTGATCTGCATTTTTTTGATAACAGAACGCCCTTCCTGCAAAAACCAGTGCCCGGCGGGGGTCAATTCAACATCACGATGGCGACGTTCAAAAAGCGGAACCGCCAGCCACTCCTCCAGCTGTCGCACCGTATAGCTCACCGCCGAAGGTACGCGGTGTAGCTCCTGCGCCGCGGCGCTGAAACTCCCGTTACGTGCTACAGCATCAACCACTTCTAAGGAATATTCAGACCACATATTCTGCCTGCAAAATTTTTGAATGCATGTGACAAATAATAGCGTTTCACAAGGCGGATTACACTCCCTACACTCTGCGGCATCGTACCTGCATCAGTAGAAAGAGAACGTTATGCAACAACCTGGGAAAGGATTTTTAGTGTGGCTGGGCGGCCTGAGCGTGCTTGGCTTTCTGGCCACCGACATGTATCTACCGGCCTTTGCCGCCATTCAGCAAGACCTCAACACCTCTGCCGCATCGGTTAGCGCCAGCCTGAGCTTATTCCTCGCGGGCTTCGCGCTCGGCCAGTTGTTCTGGGGACCGCTGTCGGACCGCTATGGCCGGAAACCGATTCTGCTCGCCGGGCTGGCTATCTTCGCTCTTGGCTGCCTTGGGATGCTGTGGGTACGCGACGCGACGCTGATGCTGGTACTGCGTTTTGTCCAGGCGATCGGCGTATGCGCCGCCGCGGTGACCTGGCAGGCGATGGTGACCGACTACTATCCGGCCCAGCGCACCAACCGCATTTTCGCAACGATCATGCCGCTGGTCGGGCTCTCTCCGGCGCTGGCGCCGTTACTCGGCAGCTGGCTGTTAGTTCATCTGGAATGGCAGGCTATCTTCGCCACCCTGTTCGCTATCACCTTACTGTTGATGCTGCCGGCTTTTCGTCTGAAGGCGGTCGTCAAACCTGCTGGCGAAACCCAGCAGAAACTTACCTTTATGGCCCTGCTGCGTTCACGTGAATATAGCGGTAACGTACTCATTTATGCGGCGTGTTCCGCCAGCTTCTTCGCCTGGCTCACCGGTTCGCCGTTTATCCTCCATGAAATGGGCTATGGCCCGACGGTGATTGGTCTTAGCTACGTGCCGCAAACTATCGCCTTCCTGATCGGTGGTTACGGCTGCCGCGCGGCGCTGCAAAAATGGCAGGGTCATCAGATGCTGCCCTGGCTGCTGGTTGTTTTTGCGCTGAGCGTGGCGGCGACCTGGCTTGCCGGGATACAGGATCATCCGTCACTGGTTGCGCTAATGGTTCCGTTTTGCATCATGGCGATTGTGAATGGCGGGATTTACCCTATCGTCGTCGCCCAGGCGCTGAAACCTTTTCCACAGGCAACCGGGCGCGCCGCCGCCCTGCAGAATACGCTGCAGCTTGGCCTCTGTTTCCTGGCAAGCCTGCTGGTCTCAAGCCTTATCGCCACTCCGCTTCTGACCACCACCAGCGTGATGCTGATTTCCATCGTTCTGGCAGGCATCGGTTTCTGGATGCAGCAACGACGCGTGCAGTTAGTGAACGAATCGTCTCACGCTTGATGATTTTTTAAAGGATCTCCCGGACCAGTAATTAGCCTGCTAATATATTTTTATTGAAAGGCGGTTTTTAGCGGCCTATACTGGATCCGGCATCACATAAATAGAAAGTTTTTTAGATATTAACGGGGGCAGGAAGCAGCCCGTTTCACCATGGAAGGCCTTTCGGCAAGGGTTATCTCCCTTCCTCTGTTCTACGTCGGATAGCACCCTCACGATTTTTTCGTGAGATTTCTCACAAAGCCAAAAAAGCGTCTACGCTGTTTTAAGGTTCTGATCACTTGGGCGTGATGGAGAAGCTATGAGTTCATCGTGTATAGAAGAAGTAAGTGTACCAAACGATGATTGGTACCGGATTGCAGCTGAATTATTGGGCCGTGCCGGAATTGAGATCAATGGTTCCGCACCCTCCGATATCCGGGTAAAAAACCCGCTCTTTTTTAAACGCGTGTTACAGGAAGGGTCTCTCGGATTAGGCGAAAGCTATATGGACGGCTGGTGGGAATGCGAACGCCTGGATATATTCTTTCACAAGGTATTGCGCGCCGGGCTGGATAAGCAACTCCCCCACCACTTCAAAGATACGCTACGTATTGCTGGCGCTCGCCTGTTTAATCTGCAAAGCAAAAAACGCGCCTGGATTGTTGGTAAAGAACACTACGATTTAGGCAACGACCTTTTCCACCGCATGCTCGATCCCTATATGCAATATTCCTGCGGATACTGGAAAGAGGCCGAAAATCTGGAACAGGCGCAGCAGGATAAATTAGATCTTATCTGTCGCAAACTGCAGCTTGAGCCGGGAATGAAAGTGCTGGATATCGGTTGCGGTTGGGGCGGACTGGCCTATTACATGGCCAAAAACTATAACGTCAGTGTGACGGGCGTGACCATTTCGGCCGAACAACAAAAAATGGCACAGGAGCGCTGTGCAGGATTAGATGTCAATATTCTGCTGCAGGACTATCGCGATCTTCACGAAAGTTTTGACCGTATCGTCTCCGTCGGGATGTTCGAGCACGTTGGGCCTAAAAATTACGCTACTTATTTTGAAGTTGTCGATCGTAATTTAAAACCAAACGGTCGTTTTCTGCTACACACCATTGGTTCAAAGATTACCGATCACAACGTCGACCCGTGGATTAATAAATATATATTCCCTAACGGTTGCCTGCCGTCGGTACGCCATATCGCCGATGCCAGCGAGAAGCATTTTGTGATGGAAGATTGGCATAACTTTGGTGCCGATTATGACACCACCTTGATGGCCTGGTACGAGCGTTTTCTTGCCAGTTGGCCGGATATTGCCGATAACTATTCAGACCGTTTCAAACGCATGTTTACCTATTATCTGAATGCCTGCGCGGGTGCTTTCCGCGCCCGCGACATTCAGCTCTGGCAAGTCGTCTTCTCGCGCGGTGTTGAACATGGCCTGCGCGTAGCCCGCTAGACTCGCTAAAAAAAGCCCCCGTAGAAATGTATTTCTGCGGGGGCTTTTTTATTATTCTTCCGCGCTTTTTTGCGCCGCTTCTTTTGCCGCCAGCACGCGTTCCACGGTATCCACCACCGCCTGAGTTTGCGGATCGATTTCGATATTTACTTTATCGCCGAGTTTTTTCACCCCAAGCGTGGTGCGCTGCAGCGTTTCCGGAATAAGATGCACGCAGAAACGAGTCGGGGTCACTTCACCAACCGTCAGGCTAATACCGTCCACGCCAATGAACCCTTTATACAGGATATATTTCATCAGCGCCGGGTCCTGTACCTTAAACCAAATCTGGCGATTGTTTTCCGAGGTGAGGATTTTAACGACTTCGGCGGTGGTCATAATATGGCCGGACATCAAATGGCCGCCGATTTCATCACTGAATTTCGCTGCTCGCTCGACGTTGACCATATCGCCTTCATGGATAGCGCCAAGATTAGTGATACGCAGCGTCTCTTTCATCAAGTCAAAGCTGATTCGCGGGCCGTCAATTTCGGTAACGGTCAGGCAACAGCCATTGTGCGCCACCGAAGCACCGGTCTCCAGGCCATCGAGCATATGCGCCGGCAGCTCCACCACGTGGGTGCGGAAATTCGGTTTCTCATCGATGGACACCACTTTCGCAGTCCCCTGTACAATACCAGTAAACATACTTTGCTCCTGTTGAGAATCGTGACGGTATCATTACCGTTATATATACGCGGAACAATAACAGTTGGCCAAACAGGTTGCCAGCGCGCATCGTGCCCCCACCATTTTTTCACTGGCTTAATGGCTAATCCTCGCTACAATAGACTGGAAATTCCTCCTGTTTTTTCTTCTTGCTGCCATTTAAGGCGGCTTTTTTAGTCTCAAAATAACAACAATATAAAGGTGTTCACGTGCAGAAGTACTTTATAGAAGCGCGTCAGTTATTAGCATTGGCTATCCCGGTCATTCTGGCGCAGGTCGCCCAGACGGCGATGGGCTTTGTCGATACGGTGATGGCCGGCGGCTACAGCGCAACCGATATGGCCGCCGTGGCTATCGGCACCTCGATCTGGCTACCTGCCATCCTGTTTGGCCACGGTCTGCTGCTGGCGCTAACGCCGGTTATCGCCCAACTTAATGGCTCCGGTCGCCGCGATCGTATCGCCCAGCAGGTACGCCAGGGCTTTTGGCTGGCGGGCTTTGTCTCCGTACTGGTGATGGTGGTGCTGTGGAACGCAGGCTATATCATCAGCTCGATGCACAACATCGACCCACAGCTTGCCGACAAAGCGGTGGGGTATCTGCGTGCGCTGCTATGGGGCGCGCCAGGCTATCTGTTCTTCCAGGTCGCGCGTAACCAGTGCGAAGGGCTGGCAAAAACTAAGCCCGGTATGGTGATGGGTTTTATCGGCCTGCTGGTCAACATTCCAGTGAACTACATTTTTATCTATGGTCATTTCGGTATGCCGGAACTTGGCGGCATCGGCTGCGGGGTCGCGACCGCCTCGGTCTACTGGGTCATGTTTGCCAGCATGCTGACCTGGGTGCGCCGCGCGCGCTCAATGCGCGATATCCGCTGCGCTGAGCGTTTCAGTAAACCTGATTTTTCGGTATTAAAACGGCTGGTACAGCTGGGGTTGCCAATCGCGCTGGCGCTGTTTTTTGAAGTCACGCTGTTCGCGGTTGTGGCGCTGCTGGTTTCGCCATTGGGGATTATCGATGTCGCAGGGCATCAAATCGCCCTTAACTTCAGTTCGCTGATGTTCGTTCTTCCGCTCTCGCTGGCGGCGGCGGTAACAATACGCGTTGGTTTTCGTCTCGGCCAGGGCTCGACGCTGGATGCACAGACCTCCGCGCGTACCGGGGTCGGCGTGGGCGTCTGCATGGCAATGATCACCGCGATTTTCACGATCCTGATGCGTAAGCAGATTGCCCTGCTGTACAACGATAACCCTGAGGTGGTGCTACTGGCCTCACAGCTGATGCTGCTGGCGGCGATTTATCAGATTTCCGACTCCATTCAGGTGATCGGCAGCGGTATTCTGCGCGGTTATAAAGATACGCGGTCGATCTTCTTTATTACCTTCACCGCTTACTGGGTACTTGGCCTGCCAAGCGGTTATCTGCTGGCGCTGACGGATATTGTGGTGCCGCGGATGGGACCTGCGGGTTTCTGGTGCGGCTTTATCATCGGCCTGACCTCCGCTGCCATCATGATGATGCTGCGCATGCGCTTCCTGCAACGTCAGCCGTCAAGCGTGATCCTGCAGCGCGCCGCGCGCTAACCAGAAACGCTAAAGAAAAGGGCAAGCCGATAAAACGGTTTGCCCTTTAATAGCGCTACTTCGCAAGCCATTTGCGCTGCGGTGGCGTATAGCGATGGAATGCGGTTAAAATCTCCTGTATATCATCGCTAAAAGTCAGCATCTCAGCATAGCGGCGATGCATAAACCCTTCGGCGGCCATTTTTTCCGCCATCGCCTGCAGCGGGTTGTAATAGCCGTTCACGTTCAGGAAAGCACAGGGCTTTTCATGAATACCGAGCTGCGCCCAGGTCCACTGTTCAAAAATCTCCTCCAGCGTTCCGGCTCCACCCGGCATGGCAATGAAGCCGTCCGCCAGCAGCGACATCTTGTTTTTGCGCTCATGCATATTCTCAACGACATGCAGCTCGCTTAATCCGCTATGCGCAATCTCACGCTCCACCAGCCCGCGCGGCATCACGCCAATGACCCGCCCGCCGTGTTTTATTGCAGCATCTGCCACGGCGCCCATGAGTCCTACTTTACCGCCGCCATACACAAGCTCCACCCCGGCTTGCGCCAGCGCCTTGCCAACCTGTTGCGCGTAAACCTGATAAATCGGGTTTTCCCCGGTAGAAGAACCACAAAAAATGCCAATTGCTTTCATTACTGCGCTCCGTCGTTTATTTGCCGCACACTCTAGCATAAAGTCGGTGAGCGTCTCCCCTGCCAATCCGGGCAGAAAAACGCAACGGAGCAGGACATTGTTGAAGAAATATCCTTTATCATCAGTAAAATATGGGCGATATGGATAAAAGTTCTGCAAACGCGTCTATTCTGCAAGAAAAGTGACGTTTGCCTCTTGCCACACGGCCTCCCTGCCGTTAATATGCGTCCCCGTTGTCACCACAACATTGCGTTCATAGCTCAGTTGGTTAGAGCACCACCTTGACATGGTGGGGGTCGTTGGTTCGAGTCCAATTGAACGCACCATTCGCGTTTATAGCTCAGTTGGTTAGAGCACCACCTTGACATGGTGGGGGTCGTTGGTTCGAGTCCAATTAAACGCACCATATGCGTCCGTAGCTCAGTTGGTTAGAGCACCACCTTGACATGGTGGGGGTCGGTGGTTCGAGTCCACTCGGACGCACCATTTCAATCATTATTGATTTGGTGCGCACTTCTCTTCTTTCCTCTTGCTTTTATCTATAACGACATCAGTCGCTGTACCTGAATACTCTCCAGTTTCCCCTCCAGAATCGCCAGAAAATCGTCATGATACGGCATCGCAACGTGCTGTTTTAGATCGTCTTCCGAGCGCCAACGCTCAATAAACACAAATGAGATCTTTCCTTGCCGGGAAAGCTGCCTGACATCAGGGATCTCCCGGCTTTCGTGCAGGTCATATTGCAGGCACCCTGCTTCTCTGTGCGTCGGCGGCACCATGGCTAATGCCGCCTCTCTGATGGTATCGATATATTCAGGATGGGGGGTCAGCGTGGCAACAATTTTGACTTCACTCATAAGGTTTCCTCTGGCTCACCGTATTCCCCTGGAGGCTATATCTATCCAGGGCGTGAATTATTCAGCGTAGTGGTGAAGCCAGAATTACGCCAGAGTCCGCGTCAGCGCCCTTTCTCATACACGGTCATGGTAAAGACGACGGGCAACTGACTGAAATTACAATATTCATGTGGCACATCGGTACGTGCTACCGCAGAACACCCTTCAGCCACCTGATATGGGTCATTATTCACCGTCAGGGTGAGTTCTCCCTCGGTCACGTATAGCAGTTCCCAGGTGTCGGCCGGATGCCCCGGCGAACGGAACGATTCGCCAGGCAACATCCGCCACTGCCAGAGTTCAAGCATATCCGGTCCGCTGGTGCCGGCCAGCAGCCTGGCACTGCCGCCCTGCTCGCCGCGCCATAATACCGGAATCGCATCACGGTCGATAAGATGAACCATCGGCTCACTGGCAACGTTGACAAACTCCGCCACCGACACCCCCATCGCCGCAGCGATTTTGCACAACAGCGCGATACTGGGATTCGCGCGACACCCTTCGATATCCACCAACATCCCTTTACTGACGCCGGCGCGACGGGAAAGCTCGTCGAGAGAGATCTTCTTTTCGCGTCGAAACTGCTTAATACGCCGCGATACCGCCTCATTAATGCGGCTTAGATCGTTACCGTTATCGGTCGTTATATTGACTTTATCATTCATCGGTCGATATTATGCTCTAAATCAGTCATTACAGGATTATGCAATGTCTCACCCATTACCGTCAATTAGCCCACAGTTAGCCGGGATCGCTCCTGGGTTTCGGGCACTGAGTATTACCGTCAACGCTGCGCCGCTAGGTGATGCTTCTATCGGTGAAGCCGCGCTGGCGTCAGCCTGTCAGGCAGTATTAGCCGGAGAGCCCGCATGGGCGGAGGACCATCTCGCGGCATGGTCTACGGTATTCAAAGCGTTTGGCGCTAAACCGAAACGTACGCCCTGTTCCGCAGAAGCGTTGCGTAAACGCGTACTTCGCGATGGCGCCATGCCGGCAATTGACCCGGTCGTTGACCTCTACAATGCCGTCAGTCTGCGGTATGCCATTCCCGTCGGCGGCGAGAACATCGCCGCCTATTGCGGCGCGCCGCGTCTGGTCATCGCCGACGGCTCTGAGCCCTTTGATACGATGAAGGAAGGCTTAGCCGCCGTAGAATCACCGGAACCAGGAGAAGTCATTTGGCGTGACGATCGCGGTGTGACCTGCCGCCGCTGGAACTGGCGACAGGGAGTTCGTACCCGCCTGAGCGCTCGCGATCGACAGATGTGGTTTATTCTGGAAAGCCTGCCAGAGATGCCGCTCGAAGCGCTGCATGAGGCCGGCCGCATGCTTACCGGGGGGCTGGAGCAGATGATGCCCGGCTTGAGCCACCAGTCCACGCTAATCAGCCTATAAAGTCAGACACAGGAGCAGGTAATGTCACTATTTTTAACCAGTTTTATCTTTGAGAAGAAAGAGTACGACGATGACTTTTATCAACTGGACGGCGAGATCGAGCGCTATACCCAGTCACTGGAGGGAATTATCGGTATGGAGAGCTATCATGATGCCGCCAGCGGCCGAATCATCAACAACTACTACTGGCGCGACCGACAGTCTATGGAAATGATGATGAACCATCTGCAACACCAGCAGGCCAAAGCTCAGGGGCAACGCTGGATCGCCGGTTATCAAACCATCGTTGCCGAGATTGAGGGAAGCCATAATATGAACCTGCCCCATCCACTTGCAGAGTATCCACTACGCTATCACACACAACATCAGTGATTTTGAACAAGATAGGCAAATTGTTTCGATTTTAAACAATTATCATTGGTTCTATTCTTATCACATCGGAGCAACAGCGCTCCTCACCAAACAAAACATTTAAGGAATATGACCATGAAATCCATCAAAACTTTTGCTGCAGTTACCGTGCTGTCCCTGATGTCATTCGGTGCTTTTGCCCAGAGCGTGACGGCAACCGCTTCAACCCTAGACCGTGCGGAAGCCAAAATTGCCGCCCAGGCTGCGGAGCAAGGCGCGTCTTATAAAATTACCAGCGCCCAGTTCAATAACCGCGTCTATATGACTGCCGAACTGAGCAAATAATAGTGCGAGTGTGACGCGCCAGGCTTTATCTCTGGCGCGCCGTGCTGCTTTTCAGCGAAGACAATGTCGTTGTCCTCTCCACCGATGCTTCAACTACCTGCCACTTGCTCCAGCACCGCCGAGGCCTTTGCCGCTATTTCGGCGCTGACTTTTGTCGCCAGCACGTCAATAAATCCACGCAGCTGCTGCGCCATCAGGCCGTTGTGCAGGCTAATCGCGTAATGGCTCTTCAGCTGGCTTTCCACGCCCGATAGTGCGGCCAGCATTGAGATCGTCGCCAGCTCGCGCGTCGGCCAATCCAGGACGTCACGCTGGAAAATATCGCCAAACAGATGCGCCTTCAGATAGCAGTCGATAGCTGGCGCAAATTCAAATAGCGGTCCGCTGACCGTTTGCCCGACCAGTTGTGTCTGATTACGGCTACCGGCCTGCAGGCTATCCCAATTCTCCGGTAACGGGGTCGCTGTCGCCCCCTCGTTATCAATAACGCCTCGCGCCTGACGCTCGGTTATCACCTTCATCAGGCAGGAGAGCGCATTCAGGCTACGCGGAAAGCCGCAGTAGGCATACAGCTGCACCAGCGTCTCTTTTAACTCATTTATCGTCAGGCCGGTGTCCAGCGCGGTATCCAGCGCATGGGCCAGCGCCGCGATATTGCCTTCGGCGGCCAGGGCGGCAACCGGGATCAGCGCCTGTTGGCGCGCGTTCAATGGGTTTTGCATCGTTTGTTCTCCAAACGGAAAATATCGACAGGAGAAAAAGATTATAGAAACTTGGCAGGGGGTTGATTAGCCAGGCAAAAACGAACAGACCTATGAGATGGGCTCATGAATTATCTATTACGATGCACAGGGCTTCCTTGCCCTGGGGGATATTATTCGAAGTAGACTTCCGGGTTTTCCGACAGTGAAACGAAGGTTTTGGTGTCTTTATCCAGCGCGCGAATATCGCCGCTTTCAATATCATAGAACCAGCCGTGCAGACGCAGGGTTTTGTCGCGCAGGCCAACCGCAACCGACGGATGCGTTTTAATGTTGTTCAACTGGGCAATAACGTTTTCCTGCACCATACCGTTCACTTTATCGGTCTCGCTGGCCCAGGTTTTCTTCTCAACCACCGCTTTCGCCGCGTCCGAATAACGCAACCAGTGGGAAACGGCAGGCATTGGTTCCAGACACTGGCAGGTGGCGATGGCTTTCATCGCGCCGCAGTTGGAGTGGCCGCAGATGACAATATCCGTCACACCGAGGGCGACAACCGCATATTCAATGGTGGCTGACACGCCGCCCGGCTCCGGCCCGAAAGAGGGCACAATATTACCGGCATTACGAATAACGAACAGCTGCCCTGGCTCCTGCTGGGTAACCAGCTCCGGGACCAGGCGGCTATCAGAACAAGAGATGAACAACGCTTTTGGATTCTGGCTCGACGCCAGGCTGCGGAAGAGCTCTTTGCGTTGCGGGAAAATCTCTTTCTGGAAGTTGAGGAAGCCCTCAATGATATGTTGCATAGCAGTGTCTCTTTTCTCTGTAGTAATTACGATATGACAAAGATCACATTTAGCTAGTGTATCACCGAAGCGCAGAATGGGAATCGTTATTGAAAATAGCTGTGCAATAAGCACCCAACCTGTCCTTTGGGTGCTTGCCTCTGTGGGTCTACATAAAGAACTTCACCGCTTGTTGCAAGGTGGTGCCCATTCCCCACAGCAAGGGTATACCGACGGCCAGCCAGCTTAGCGTCAGCAGCAGCGGCGCGGGCGTCGGTTCCCAGCTCAGCTGCGCGTCTTTATTGATAGTATACAGACCCCTCGCCTGCTGCTGTTGCTCCGCGGTCATGGCATATTTCTGCGGAATCGGCCGAACCAGCTGATTACAAATAAAGCCGATGATAAGCAACCCGGTCAACGCCAGCAGTGTGATGTCATAAATTCTCGCGGGTTCCACCCCCTGCGCCAGCTGGTACTCGCGCAAATAGTTGACCAGCACCGGGCCGCTGATCCCGGCCGCCGACCAGGCAGTCAGCAGACGGCCATGAATCGCGCCAACCATTTGTGAGCCAAATACGTCGGCAAGATACGCCGGGATGGTCGCGAAACCGCCGCCGTACATAGAAATAATCACACAGAGCGCACAAACAAAAAACGCCACGTAGCCGCCGTGGTTAATCAACGGCAACGTGCCGTAAAGTAGGGTTCCCAGAAAGAAGATCAGCGCGAAGGTGGCTTTCCTGCCGCACATATCGGAAACAGAAGCCCAGAAAAAGCGCCCCAGAATATTAAACAGGCTGAGCAGCCCGGTAAATCCCGCCGCCATCGTCGCGATGCGCTTCAGCTGTTCTGTATTAAGTTCCTGCCAGCCCAGATCCAGGGATAGTAGCTTACCGGCAAAAATCTCCTGCAGCATCGGCGAGGCCATGCCGAGAATGCCAATCCCGGCGGTAACGTTGAGCCACAGCACCAGCCACAGCAGCCAGAATTGCGGCGTGCGCCACGCGACGCTGACGTGAACCTGAACGGTTGGCTGTTTGCTGATGGCTTGCTGCGCCTTCGCGCCGACCGGATGCCAGCCCATAGGCGGCAGACGGTAACCAAAAGTACCGCAGAGCATAAACAGCGCATATATAACCGCCAGCGCCAGAATGCTCTGCCATACCCCACTTCCCTGACCATCGGCGAAAAAATTAATCAGCCAATTAGCCAGCGGCGCTCCCACCAGCGCCCCGCCGCCGAAGCCCATGATCGCCATTCCCGCGGCCATCCCTCGCTTATCGGGGAACCAGCGCAACAGCGTTGAGACCGGCGAGATATAGCCAAGCCCCAGGCCAATGCCGCCAATCACACCGGCGCCCAACCACAGTAGCCACAGCTGATGAAAATAGATTGCCGCGCTCGCCAGCACCAGGCCGCCACACCAGCAGAGGGTGGCGACAAAACTCACCAGACGCGGGCCAACCTTCTCCAGCCAGCTTCCCCAAAGCGCCGCGGAGCAGCCGAGAAAAACGAAGAACAGCGTATAGGTCCAGCCGAGCAGGGAAATTTTCCAGTCGCACTGGCGGGTCACCAGTTGCTGCCAGAATGACATATCGACCGGACACTGCAGCGGCGCGCTGCCGCCGATAAGCTGCGACATTGGCAGCCAGTAGACGGAAAAGCCGTAGGCCATGCCAATGCACAAATGCACCGCCAGCGCCGCGGGAGGGACCAACCAGCGGTTAAATCCAGGTTTAGCAATAATGCGGGGCTTAGCAAAAAAACGACTCAACGATGAAACGGGCGGAGTCGCGAGATTCTCATTTATCTGCACCATATTCCTGTCCTTAACATGTTTGTTTGCCGACTATCGCAGTAGCCGACGGCAAACGGTAAAGGCAAGAACAATGCCATCTGCTGAAAAAACGAACAGAAAATGGCGACTGAAGCGAGCAAGCACAACCCATAAGCCATGAGGAGAGGGAGTTGAAAGCTGTAAAAAAAGAGAAAATCATCGGTAGTGATTTTCTCTTTTCCGGACATCGGGGTATTTTCGTTGCCAGATCAATAACGATCGGCGATTTTGATAAACGTTGCTCTCAGAGTGATACGGCTTATCAGACCCCGACCAGTTCATACTTTTTAATTTTGCGATATAGCGTCGCAATGCCGATCCCGAGCTCATCGGCGGCCTGCTTTTTATTGCTATAGCGCGTCAGCGCATCGCGGATCATCTGTTTTTCCATCTCCTCCAGCGCCGTACCCCCCTCTTCTTCTTTCGCAACGCTGGCTGGCGCCGCCCGGCTGCTTTCGCGCTCGTTGACTTTGCCGCTGCTGATAAGATTTGGCGGCAGCAGCGACAGATCAATCACCTCGCCGGAGGGAACCACGTTAACCAGATACTCCATCAAGTTACTCAGCTCGCGAATATTGCCCGGCCAGCGGTAGTTCTTCAGTAAGGCGATGACTTCCGGGGACACGCCGGGATAGACCAGCTCCAGCCGACGGGTGTGCAGATGCAGGAAATAGTGAATCAGCAGTTCGATATCATCCTGACGCTCGCGCAAAGGCGGCAGGCGCAGTGGGATGACATTAAGCCGATAGAACAGATCTTCGCGGAATTTCCCTTCGGCAATGAACTGCTCAAGGTTCTGGTTAGTGGCCGAAATGATGCGGATATCGACCGGCACCGGATGGCTGGCGCCCACCGGCTGAATTTCGCGCGATTCAATCGCCCGCAGCAGCTTGGCCTGTAGGGTTAATGGCATATCGCCGATTTCATCAAGAAACAGCGTGCCGTGATTAGCCGCCTGAATCAGACCGGTCTTGCCGTTGGCCGAGGCCCCGGTAAATGCGCCTTTGACGTAACCAAAGAGTTCGCTCTCCAGTAGCTGTTCGGGAATGGCCGCGCAGTTGATCGCGATGAAAGGCTTCGCCTGACGGTCGCTAAGCTTATGCACCGCGCGAGCGACCACCTCTTTGCCGGTTCCACTTTCGCCGACGATCATCACGCTCGACGGGCTTGGCGCCACGCGGGTAATCAGTTTTTTCAGCTGACGCATTGGCCGACATTCGCCAACCATCTGTTCAATCTGCGGGCCATCCTGCGGCGGCGCCAGATCGGCCGACGAATGCGACTGATGGAAGGCCATTAAGAACAGCCATTGATCCTGAATAGCGTGCAGCTGACCGATAATAAGCTCTTTCTTATCATCAAAAGAAATGACGTGCTGTACGTGACCGCGAATAAAGTTTTGCGCAAAAGTCAGCGGACGAAAATGAATAGTTTTGCCAATCATACTGCCATGATTCGCGCCAAGGATTTTCATCGCCGCCTGATTGGCAAATTTCACTTTTTGATCCTGGCTAACCACCAGCACACCCTGATCCATGTTTTCAATCATGGTGGAAAACATTTTAAGCATATTATCTCCCCCGCCCTGGTCCTCTAACAGGCGGGAGACAAATATTGAAGAAACGTGGCGTACATAATCTGAAAACTCGTGGAGGTTGTCATTAATGCGCTCCTGCTGCTCGCGAGTTAAGGCGACCAGGCTAATAACCCCGACACACTGTTCCTGATAAATCACCGGGGTACCCAGAAATGCCTTCTCTTTACAGTTCTCTTTATTGGTACAGTCTTTACACAAGGGATCAAAACGCGAATGAGTCACGACCTTTTCTTTTTTTGTTTCTATTATGTAACGTAAAAGTCGCGAATCTGTATTTAATTTTCGCCCCAGAAATTTACCGTAGGCGCCGGTACCGGCGACCCGGCACAGCGTATTGTCGACAATCTCGACCTCGAGTTGTAACACGCTGGAGAGCATGCGGGCAAAACGTTGAATCGTTGGCTGAATCTGCATTAAAACGGATAGCGAATTGGAGGGAATCATAATTGACCTTTTAATATCAGTAGCCGAAAGAAAATGCTGAAGATCGACTCTTTTTATTCTGCGTTTATCATACTACCGCCGCCCAGGCTGAAAAAAGGTGCCAACCCTGCGCTTTTTTACAGCTTAAAGAAAATATGGAAGAGGTATCACATTTTCCTCTCAATATGATAATCCGCAGGGCAAAATTATCATTTTGGTGTTGAAATCACCGTCGCAGAACGATATCCACGCATGTCTGACGGCTCAAAATAAATTTACCGTGACAACTGGCAAATGAATTTCATTTCCATCAGTTGAGCGTTACAAGCCATTTTTCGTGACCCGCCTCGCATAATTCCCTACTTTTCCACTCGTCCACCGCGACTGAATTATAACTGGCACGCTTATTGTTAGTGGTAATACAGCGCTGGCCGTCGCCACTTACATCAATGTCATTTCGACTGCACAGCAATCAATAAGCCGTCATTCACTACCAGGATCGAAATATGAAAACTGTTAACGAACTGATCAAGGATATCAATAAGCTCAACTCTAACCTGCATGAAAAAGATTTCCTGCTGACGTGGGAGCAATCGCCGGACGAGCTGAAGCAGGTGCTGGATGTCGCCGCAGCGCTGAAAACGTTACGGGCGGAAAACATCGCGACAAAAGTTTTTAACAGCGGACTGGGTATTTCGGTCTTTCGCGATAACTCCACCCGCACCCGCTTCTCTTATGCCTCGGCGTTAAACCTGCTCGGCCTGGCGCAGCAGGACCTCGACGAAGGCAAGTCGCAGATAGCCCACGGTGAAACGGTGCGCGAAACCGCCAATATGATCTCCTTCTGCGCAGACGCTATCGGTATTCGCGACGATATGTATCTCGGCGCCGGCAACGCCTATATGCGTGAAGTCGGCGAAGCGCTGGATGACGGCCACAAACAGGGCGTACTGCCGCAGCGCCCGGCATTAATTAACCTGCAGTGCGACATTGACCATCCGACGCAGGCGATGGCCGATCTGGCCTGGCTGCGTGAGCACTTCGGCTCGCTGGAAAATCTGAAAGGTAAAAAAATTGCCATGACCTGGGCCTACTCGCCAAGTTACGGCAAACCGCTTTCCGTCCCGCAGGGAATCATCGGCCTGATGACCCGCTTCGGTATGGATGTCACCCTCGCCCATCCAGAGGGCTACGATCTGATCCCGGACGTTATCGAAGTGGCGAAGAAAAACGCCGCGGCTTCCGGCGGCAGCTTCCGTCAGGTCACCGATATGGCGGAAGCCTTTAAAGACGCCGATATTGTCTACCCGAAATCCTGGGCGCCATACAAAGTGATGGAACAACGCACCGAGCTACTGCGCGCTAACGACCATGACGGGCTGAAAGCGCTGGAAAAAGCCTGTCTCGCCCAGAACGCCAATCACAAAGACTGGCACTGTACCGAAGAGATGATGAAGCACACCAAAGATGGTGACGCGCTGTATATGCACTGCCTGCCGGCGGATATTACCGGCGTCTCCTGCGAGGAAGGCGAAGTCACCGAAGCGGTGTTCGAGAAATATCGTATCGCCACCTATAAAGAGGCCAGCTGGAAGCCGTACATCATCGCCGCCATGATCCTCTGTCGCAAATATGCCAAACCCGGTCAGTTGCTGGAGCAACTGCTGCAGGACGCGCAAAAACGCATCAAATAACTTCGCGAGCCGGTCTGCGGGCCGGCTTCCCCGACTCCAAAGAAGGATAAGGACAGAATATGTCTGCTTTTTCGCTGAAAATGGATATTGCCGACAACCGTTTCTTTACCGGTGAAACCTCGCCGCTGTTCTCTCGTCAGCAGGCACAACAGGCGCGCCATTTTCATCAAAAAATCGCCGGTTACCAACCGACGCCGCTGTATGCCCTGAAGGAACTGGCGACGCTGTTCGGCGTAAAGAACATCCTGGTAAAAGATGAATCCCAGCGCTTTGGCCTCAACGCCTTCAAAATGCTCGGCGGCGCCTACGCCATCGCCCAACTGTTGTGTGAAAAATACCATCTCGATATTAACGCCTTCTCGTTTGAGACCCTGAAATCCACCATCAAAGAGAAGATGACTTTCGCCACTACCACCGACGGCAACCACGGGCGCGGCGTCGCCTGGGCCGCCCAGCAGCTTGGGCAAAACGCGGTGGTGTACATGCCGAAAGGTTCAGCGCAGGAACGCGTGGACGCCATTTTACGCCTCGGCGCGGAATGTATCGTTACCGATATGAACTACGACGATACCGTGCGCTTTACCATGCAAACCGCACAGAAAAACGGCTGGGAAGTGGTACAGGACACCGCATGGGAAGGCTACACCAAAATTCCAACCTGGATTATGCAAGGTTACGCCACCCTCGCCGATGAAGCGGTAGAACAAATGGCGGCGATGGGCATTGCTCGCCCTACCCACGTCTTCCTGCAGGCCGGTGTCGGCGCGATGGCAGGCGGCGTGCTCGGTTATCTGGTCGACGTTTTCGGCGCCCGCGATTTGCACTCGGTGATCGTGGAGCCTGAACTGGCGGACTGCATCTATCGCTCCGGGTTAAAAGGCGACATCGTCAACGTCGGCGGCGACATGGCCACCATCATGGCAGGACTGGCCTGCGGCGAACCTAACCCACTGGGCTGGGAAATCCTGCGCAACTGCGCCACCCAATTTATCTCCTGCCAGGATGCCGTTGCCGCCCTCGGTATGCGCGTACTCGGTAATCCTGTCGGCAATGACCACCGGGTTATCTCCGGTGAATCCGGCGCCGTCGGGCTCGGGACGCTGGCCGCCGTCCACTTCCATCCGCAGCGCCAGGCGCTGATGAACAAACTGGGGCTCGATAGCCACTCCGTGGTGCTGGTCATCAGCACCGAAGGCGACACCGACGTGCAGCATTACCGCGAGGTCGTCTGGGAAGGCAAGCTGCCGGCAGCACGATAAACGTTCAACTTATTCAACATATTCATCCCGCGAAGCGGGAAACCAGGACCGGAGAGTTAATTCATGGCTAAGCACATTCCTTTCAAACTGATTGTCGAAAAAGCAAACCACTACCAGCAGGATATGACCCGCTTCCTGCGCGATATGATCGCTATCCCCAGCGAAAGCTGTGACGAAAAACGCGTCGTGCATCGTATTAAAGAAGAGATGGAAAAAGTCGGCTTCGATAAAGTCGAGATTGACCCGATGGGCAACGTGCTGGGCTATATCGGCCACGGCCCGCGACTGGTCGCCATGGACGCGCATATCGATACCGTTGGCATCGGTAACATCAAGAACTGGACTTTCGACCCCTATCAGGGGATGGAAACCGATGAGCTGATCGGCGGGCGCGGCGCGTCCGACCAGGAAGGCGGGATGGCGTCGATGGTCTACGCTGGAAAAATCATCAAGGACCTCGGTCTGGAAGATGAATATACCCTGCTGGTGACCGGTACCGTTCAGGAAGAAGATTGTGACGGTCTGTGCTGGCAGTACATCATCGAACAGTCCGGCATTCGCCCGGAATTCGTGGTCAGTACCGAGCCGACGGATTGCCAAATCTATCGCGGCCAGCGCGGGCGTATGGAGATTCGCGTCGATGTTCAGGGGGTAAGCTGCCACGGCTCGGCGCCGGAGCGCGGCGATAATGCCATCTTCAAAATGGGGCCGATTCTTAACGAACTGCAGGAGCTGTCCCATAACCTGGGCAATGATGAGTTCCTGGGTAAAGGCACCCTCACCGTTTCAGAAATTTTCTTCACCTCGCCAAGCCGCTGCGCGGTTGCCGACAGCTGCGCGGTCTCTATCGACCGCCGTCTGACCTGGGGTGAAACCTGGGAAGGCGCGCTGGATGAGATCCGCGCCCTGCCTGCCGTACAGAAGGCCGGCGCCGTGGTCTCAATGTACAACTATGAACGCCCGTCATGGACCGGGCTGGTTTATCCAACGGAATGCTACTTCCCGACCTGGAAAGTTGAAGAGGATCATTTCACCGTACGCGCGCTCAGCAACGCTTATGAAGGACTGTTCGGTAAAGCGCCGGTGGTCGATAAATGGACCTTCTCCACCAACGGCGTTTCCATTATGGGCCGCCACGGCATCCCGGTTATCGGTTTCGGGCCAGGTAAAGAGCCGGAAGCCCATGCGCCAAATGAAAAAACCTGGAAACAGCATCTGGTGACCTGTGCCGCAATGTACGCCGCAATCCCGCTGAGCTGGCTGGCCACAGAGTAAGTTTGTACGGTTATTCCTCCCGCCGCGCGTCGGCGGGAGTCTGGAGTTTTTATGCGCGTACTGATTAAAAACGGCATCGTGGTCAACGCCGACGGCCAGGCAAAACAGGATCTGCTGATTGAAAACGGCCTGGTCAGCCAGCTCGCCGAACGGATAACCCCGACCGAACCTTGCCAGACTATCGATGCCGCAGGTTGCTATGTCATGCCCGGCGGCATCGACGTTCATACTCATTTTAATATCGATACCGGGCACGCCCGCAGCTGCGATGATTTCTTCACCGGCACCCGCGCCGCCGCCTGCGGCGGTACCACCACTATCGTCGACCATATGGGCTTCGGCCCCGCCGGCTGCCGCCTTCGTCACCAGCTAGAGGCCTATCACGGCTATGCCGCCTACAAAGCGGTGATCGACTACAGTTTTCACGGCGTTATCCAGCATATCAACCATGCCATCCTCGATGAAATCCCGATGATGGTTGAAGCCGGGATTAGCAGCTTCAAGCTCTACCTGACCTACCAATATAAGTTGAACGATGATGAAGTGCTTCAGGCGATGCGCCATCTCCATCGCGCTGGCGCGCTAACCACCGTTCATCCGGAAAACGACGCCGCTATCGCCCGTAAACGGGCCGAATTTCTGGCGGCCGGCAAAACCGCGCCGCGCTACCACGCCCTTAGTCGCCCGCTGGAGTGTGAAGCGGAGGCTATCGCGCGAATGATCAATCTCGCCCAGCTCGCCGACAACGCGCCGCTGTATATCGTTCATCTCTCCAACGGCCTGGGGCTGGATTATCTGCGTCTCGCCCAGCGGCGGCACCAGCCGGTGTGGATTGAAACCTGTCCGCAATATCTGCTGCTTGACGACCGCTGCTATGAACGCGAAGACGCGCTGGGTTATTTGTTAAGCCCACCGCTGCGCAACGCCAGCAACAATGATGCGCTGTGGTGCGGTATCGCCGATGGTGCGATCGACGTGGTGGCGACCGATCATTGCGCTTTCTCGATGGCCCAACGCCAGCAGCTCTCCGGCGACGATTTCAGCCGCTGTCCGAACGGCCTACCGGGGGTGGAAAACCGCCTGTTGCTCATGTTTTCCCACGGCGTCATGACCGGGCGGATTTCAGCGCAGCGTTTCGTCGCGCTCACCAGCGCCACTCCCGCGAAGCTATTTGGCCTGTGGCCGAAAAAAGGACGATTGGCGCCCGGCGCAGACGGCGATGTCGTCATTATCGATCCGCAGCGCACCACCACGATCCGCCATGAGATGTTGCATGACAACGCCGACTATTCACCCTGGGAGGGCTTTATTTGCCAGGGCGCGATTCGCCAGACCTTATCGCATGGCCGGGTCATTTTTGATAACGGCACCTTCACCGGCAGCGCTGGTCAGGGACGTTTTTTACGCCGCGATCCCTTTTCTACCGCTCACCTTCCGGTCAGCGGAATCACATCTTAAGTGAGGTATTCATGAGTAAGAAAATTGTACTCGCCCTCGGCGGTAACGCGCTCGGCGAGGATCTGGCCGGACAAATGCAGGCCGTCAAACAAACCGCGCAGGCCATCGTCGACCTGATAGCCCAGGGCCACCAGGTAGTCGTGACCCACGGCAACGGCCCGCAGGTTGGGATGATTAATCTGGCCTTCGAAGCCGCAGCCAAAACCGAGGCCCATACCCCGATGCTGCCCATGTCGGTCTGTGTGGCGCTAAGCCAGGGTTATATCGGCTATGACCTGCAAAACGCCCTGCGCGAGGAGTTGCTGTCGCGATCGATGCATATCCCGGTGGCAACAATCATCACCCAGGTGGAAGTCGACGCCAACGACCCGGCGTTCAAAAATCCGACCAAACCTATCGGCTCTTTTTTCACTGAGCAGGAAGCAGAACAGCTGACGCGTCAGGGGTACGCTATGAAAGAAGATGCCGGACGCGGCTATCGCCGGGTTGTCGCCTCGCCGCAGCCGGTCGATATTATTGAGAAAGAGACGGTCAAAGCACTCATGGACGCCTGCCACGTAGTGATCACCGCGGGCGGCGGCGGGATCCCGGTAATCCGCGAAGGCAATCATCTGCGCGGCGCCAGCGCGGTAATTGATAAAGACTGGGCCAGCGCTAAACTGGCGGCGATGATCGACGCCGACATGCTGATCATCCTGACCGCGGTCGAGAAAGTGGCAATCAACTTTGGCAAACCCAACGAGCAGTGGCTGGATAAGCTGTCGCTCAGCGATGCCGAACAGTTCATTCGTGAAGGTCACTTCGCTAAGGGGTCAATGCTACCGAAAGTTGAGGCCGCCGCCTCATTCGCCCGTTCACGTCCGGGGCGCAAAGCGCTGATCACCGTATTAAATAAAGCCAAAGAAGGGATTGAAGGAAAAACCGGTACGGTCATTGAAGGGTAAAAAGGCACCGAATGTAGCCCCGGTAAGCGGTAGCGCCACCGGGGATTTTGAGGCCATCAACACCGGCTTCGTGCTGCTATCTACGCCACCGACAATAACTCACTCTTCTCTTTTATTCTTTTATTCATCAGCGTCATCAGCGCCTCAAGCACCCCACCGCCAATGGCGCGCGCCTTATCGGAGACGCTGGTAAAATCGGCGCTGGCGCCGCGCGGGTCGATATCGCCAATTTTAAAGCCGCTCTCGACCACTAACCCATCGCTGAGCAAACCGCGCACCATACCGCTTAAGGGCGCAATAATCTCGGCCTCGCCGACGGTGGCAATGATATCGCCTTCATTAACAATCTCACCCAGCGCCACTTTCGCGCGCATCACCCCGGCTCCCGGCGCCCGGATCACCCGTCGTGAAGTATGGCCAAGAATATTACCAGGAACCCCGGTGTTCTCCTGCGCTTTGCCATCGTAAATCACCTGCCCCAGCCAATGGCCGCGATTGGTTTCAATCACCGCATGGCAATCCACACCGGCGCAAAAACCAGGGCCTAGCGCAATTACCGCTGGCGCCATCTCTCGCTGCGTACCAAAATTCTCTTTCGCCAGTATTGCATCCACGACGCAGACAGGGCGCAGTTCATTCAGCGATTCGCACAGCGGATCCACCAATACCGGAATCACGCCATTTTCAATTACCCGGATGGCCTCCTGAGCGGATGACACCCGCTTCGCCATCACCCCTTCTACCGTCATTTCACCGTCGAAGACTGCCTGGGCAAAAGCGACGCTGCGGCGGATAACCGTCGGTTTCGCGACTTCCAGCATCACCACTTTGAACCCCGCATGCCACAGACGCAGAGCCACGCCGCTGGCAATATCGCCGGCGCCGCGAATAGCGACCAACTGCTGCTGCGCAGGCGTGGCTGCCGCCATCAGCAAGCCGCCTGGCGCGCGATTTTTTACCTGCAGGATTTCCGCCAGAATGCTAATCGCTATCTCATGCGGCGTTTCGGCGCCAATGTTATAGCCAACCGGCGCATGCAGGCGGGCAATATGTTCTGCGGCAATGCCGTTTTCCCGCATCTGGCGTAAAAACACCTGGACTTTACGGCGGCTGGCCAGCAGCCCAAGCCAGGCGACCGGCCGTTCAATCAGTTTATCCAGAGCTTCACGATCCTGGTTATTGGTGGCGATTAACACAAAGTCATCGCCGCGGATCGCCAGATTCTCCACCGCCTCGCTGAAGGTTTCAGCATGCAGCAACTGCGTTGTCGGCGGAAAATAGTCGGGGTTCAGGCTCTCTGGATAGATATCGGCCACCGCCACCTCAAAACCCAGCAGCGCCGCGCTTTGCGCCACCGCGCGGTTCACGTGCCCGGCGCCGATCAGCACCAGACGCGGGCGCAGGCCATGTACGCTAATATAGACCGACATTGCCCCGCCGCAATCGGAGCCGACCGCATCGCTGCCGCTACGCGCCATCCGCCCATGAAACATGCGCGACGCCTTTTCGCTGAGCGCTTCCAGCGCCTGTTCAATCACTTTGCGCTCAACCATGCCGCCGCCGATGGTGCCGACTATCGAACCATCTTCACGAATTAACATCTGCGCCGAATGGCGCGGCGTTGAGCCGCGGCTATCGACAATCTGCGCCAGCGCAAACGGGCGATTCTGTGCTTCGAGTTTTGCCGCTTCAGAGAAAATATTCATAACAACCTCAATGGATATCCGCTATGCGCCCAAGCCGGGGCGTCACTCTGTTGTTCGTCGTCGCGTTATCGCGGGCTGCTCTTGTACCGCTCCCGCCCACAGGGCGTTAATCCTCCACTGCTGCAACAGCGCCTGCTCCGGTAAATTCTCATTTTGAGAAAGCTGATTCAGCAGCAGGATCCGGCGACTGGCGGGCGGAACGCCTTTAAACGCTCCCTGCGGATGCGTAATTAAGCGATGCAGCATGGGCCAACTCAGCGCCGTATCCGGCGCCGCGCCGGTGATCCGGGAAAAAAGGGGCCAGCGATGAACGGTCGCTGGCCCAACGTTTTGCCCGAGCCTCCAGGCCCCCATGACGGCAATAACGCAGCAACAGGATTGAGGTATGCAAGGTTCGTGCTCAGCTGGCGCTTTTAAGGCGAAACCGTGAGCCCCGTCAGCTTCTACCAGCACCACATCCACGCGCCCCGCGGCAACCAGCGCATCAAGCTGTTGCGGGCTAAACCCACGAACCTTACCCGCAGGGGCGAGCCACGAGGCGTAGCAGGCCTGCAGCGGCCGCCGCCAAACTTCGACAGGCAGCGCCAGCGGTTCGCGGCAAATCACCACAGGTAGTGATGCCGGGAGATACATATGGGTGGTCGTGGTGATCAGAACTCGCCGGCCAGCCTCCAGAAAGCGCTGCGCCAGCCACATTAAGGTACTGGTTTTGCCTCCCGCGCCGACGGCGGAAATGAGCAGCGGACCATCATTTACGCCTAAATCACAAAACAGCGATTGCAGATGCGGTATATTTTCCATGCGCTGGCCAGGATTCCATTATTCAGGGAGGAGTATGAAACAGGTTGATTGTATTATTACCGCCGCCGGATTGTCCTCCCGGATGGGACAGTGGAAAATGATGTTACCCTGGCGCGAAACGACAATACTTGATGCAAGTATAAAAAACGCCCTGCAATTCTGCTCGCGTATTATTTTGGTGAGCGGTTTTCGCGCAGAGGAGCTACATCAACGCTATTCGGCGCATCCGCAAATAACCCTGGTTTATAATCCCAACTATCAACAGGGTCTGTTTACTTCTGTTTGCGCTGGCGCGAGCCAGGTGCGAAACAACTTCTGTTTTATCACCCTCGGCGATTTACCCTGCCTGCCGCCAGCGCTTTTCCAGCGGCTTTGGCAACAACGCGGCGACAGCGCCCTTCTTCCGCAATATCAAGGCGTACCGGGTCATCCCATCCTTATTACCGGCACACAGTTGCGCCAACTTATCACTTACGATGGACCTGACTCAATGCGCAAACGGTTATTACAGAGCCGCCATCGCTGCCTGGAGTTAGATTTTCCGCAAATGGTCTGGGATATCGATACCCCTGCTGATTTTATTCGCCTGCAAAACCAGTATTAATCATGTCTTTGTCGGGAAATTATCATTGTGATATTTCGCCGTTTATTTTGAGAAATCCCGACGGATAAAAACATAGAGTGATTTTAATTCTCATTACCATAGCGTGAGCCCATTCACATAGCCCGGCGTTCTTTAGACCTCTCTCACATTTTTAATTATTTCTCCCTCCTGTCTTTAATAACTGGTTCGATTGTTGCTCCTCCTTAACTATCCGTCGGAATAAGTACCACTAACCGGCAAATTTGATTGCACAAATAAAGGAGAGGGTTATGGGGGATATCATGCGTCCCGTCCCGTTTGAGGAATTATTGACGCGCATTTTCGATGAGTATCAACAACACCATTCCATTTTTGGTATTCCTGAGCAGCAGTTCTATTCGCCTGCCAACCAACGCCGGGTAAGCGTCTTCGGCGAAAGCTGCGCCACCCCAATCGGCCCCGCCGCCGGGCCACATACCCAACTGGCGCAGAATATCATCACCGCCTGGCTCACCGGTGGGCGGTTTATCGAGTTGAAAACCGTACAGATTCTCGACCGGCTTGAGCTGGAAAAACCCTGCATCGATGCCGAAGACGAATGCTTTAACACCGAATGGTCTACGGAATTTACGCTGCAAAAAGCGTGGGATGAGTATCTTAAAGCATGGTTTATTCTGCATCTGTTGGAAGAGATTTTCCCATTCACGCCGGCGAAGAACGGTAAGTCCTTTATTTTCAATATGAGCGTCGGTTATAACCTGGAAGGGATCAAGCAACCGCCGATGCAGCAGTTTATCGATAATATGATGAACGCCGCCGGGCAGCCAAAATTTACCCAGTACCGCGACACGCTGAACCGCTGGCTGCATGATGACGCCTTCCTCACCCGCTTGTCTCTGGATGATATTCGCCCACGGCTGGCGACGCTCGCGGAACGCATTCCTGCAAAACTGGTACAAGGGGTTACCCTCTCAACCATGCATGGTTGCCCGCCAGATGAAATCGAAGCCATCTGCCGCTATATGCTGGAAGAGAAACAGCTCAACACCTTCGTGAAGCTCAATCCGACGCTGTTGGGCTACCCGCGCGTACGCGAAATTCTCGACACCTGCGGCTTTGACTATATCGGTCTGAATGAAGAATCTTTTGAACACGATCTTAAAATCGGCCAGGCGCTGGAAATGTTGACGCGCCTGATGGCGTTGGCGAAAAGTAAACAACTTGGCTTCGGCGTGAAGCTGACCAACACCCTCGGCACGGTCAACAATAAAGGCGCGCTGCCCGGCGATGAGATGTATATGTCCGGCCGCGCGCTGTTCCCGCTCTCCATCAACGTTGCGGCGCTGCTCTCGCGTGAATTCGACGGCAAACTCCCGATCTCCTACTCCGGCGGCGCCAGCCAACTCAATATTCGCGATATCTTTGAAACCGGGATCCGCCCCATTACCATGGCGACCGATCTGCTAAAACCCGGTGGTTATCTGCGTCTTAGCCAGTGCATGCGCGAGCTGGAGCAGGCCGATGGCTGGGAGATGAATCAGGTCGACGTCAAGCGCCTGAACGCGCTGGCGGAAAAAGCGGTCAGCATGGAGTACACGCAAAAACACTGGAAGCCTGACGATCGCATCGACGTTGGCGAGCCGCTGCCGTTAACCGACTGCTACGTCGCCCCTTGCGTCAGCGCCTGCGCCATCAAACAGGATATTCCGGAATACATTCGCCTGATGGGCGAGCAGCGCTATGCCGATGCGCTGGAGCTTATCTATCAACGTAACGCGCTGCCGGCGATTACCGGTCACATCTGCGATCACCAGTGCCAGTACAACTGTACGCGTCTTGACTATGACAGTGCGTTAAATATCCGCGAGCTGAAAAAAATCGCCCTTGAGAAAGGCTGGCCGGAATACCAACGCCGCTGGCATAAACCGGCGGGTTCCGGCAGCCGAAACCCGGTGGCGGTGATTGGCGCAGGCCCGGCGGGGCTGGCGGCGGGCTACTTCCTCGCCCGCGCCGGCCATCCGGTCACGCTCTTTGAGCGCGAAACCAACGCAGGCGGAGTGGTAAAAAATATCATTCCGCATTTCCGCATTCCCGCTGAACTTATCCAGCAGGATATTGAGTTCGTTGTTAATCACGGCGTCAACATTGTCTACGGCTGCAACCCGCATCTCACCGTCGAAAAACTCCGTCAGGAGGGTTATCGCTATGTACTGGTCGGAACCGGCACTGACAAAAACAGCGGCGTGAAGCTTGGCGGCGATAACCCGAATATTCATAAGTCGCTCAACTTCCTGCGCGCGTTCAACCGCGGCGATCGCCTGAACGTGGGTAAACATGTGGCCATTGTCGGCGCGGGTAACACCGCAATGGACTGCGCCCGCGCGGCGCTGCGCATCCCCGGCGTTGAGAAAGCGACGGTGATTTATCGCCGCTCGCAGCAGGAGATGCCGGCATGGCGCGAGGAGTACGAAGAAGCCCTCCAGGATGGCGTTACGTTCCGTTTTCTCAGCAACCCGGAACACTTCGCCGCTGACGGCACGCTAACCGTCCGCACCATGGCCCTCGGCGAGCCTGATGAACAGGGTCGGCGTCGCCCAATGCCCACCGATGAAACCTGGACGCTGCAGGTCGATACGCTGATTACCGCTATCGGCGAACAGCAGGATGGCGAAGCGCTGGCGGCGATGGGGATCCCGCTCAACGATCGCGGCTGGCCTGAAGTCAACGCTGATGGCGAAAGCCGGCTGGCTAATGTATTCCTGATTGGCGACGTACAGCGTGGCCCTTCTTCTATCGTCTCGGCGATAGGCAACGCCCGTCGCGCCAGCGATGCAATCCTCAAACGCGAGAATATCCGCAGCCACTTCGGCGATAAACAGTGGAATAACGTCGATCCCGCGGACATCTACCGCCGCAAAGGGACCATTGCTATCGCTCAGGTTGATAAAGACGACCGCGATGCCTTTGTCGCGCAGGAGGCGGAGCGCTGCCTCGAATGTAATTACGTCTGCAGCAAATGCGTTGATGTCTGCCCGAACCGCGCCAACGTCTCCATTGCGGTACCGGGGTTCGACAACCGCTTTCAGACGCTGCACCTCGACGCGTACTGCAACGAATGCGGCAACTGCGCGCAGTTCTGCCCATGGCAGGGAAAACCCTATAAGGACAAGGTCACCGTTTTTAGCCTCGAACAGGATTTCAACAACAGCAGTAATCCGGGTTTTCTCGTGGAGCAACAGCGCGTCCACGTGCGTCAGGATGGCATGACCTGGCTGCTGGATATCGACCAGCGAGGTCAGTTCGCTGAAGTACCGCCGCAGCTGGATGCCATGTGCCGCATCATCAGCCACATTCATCAACATCATCACTATTTGCTGGGAGCCGTCGAAGTATGAGTATCTTAATGCTTAAAAATGCCACCCTTGCCCAGCTTCACCCGGCAAAAGTGGAAGAAGGTGTCGATATCGTCATTGAAAATGACAGGATTCTCGAAACAGGCGCTAACCTTAGCCCGCGTTACCCGCAGGCGCGTATTAAGGAAATGCACGGCCGACTGGTGATGCCGGGAATGGTCTGCTCGCATAACCATTTTTATTCCGGACTGTCGCGCGGAATTCAGGCCAATATCGCGCCGAGTCCCGATTTTATCTCCACGCTGAAAAACCTGTGGTGGCGCCTGGACCGCGCTCTGGATGAGGAGTCCTTATACTACAGCGGGCTTATCTGTTCGCTGGAGGCCATTCGCAGCGGCTGCACAGCCGTCATTGACCACAGCGCGTCGCCGAACTATATCGCTGGATCATTAAATCAGTTACGTAACGCTTTCATCAAGGTCGGCCTGCGTGGCATGACCTGCTTTGAAACCACCGACCGTAACGGCGGGTTGCAGGAACTTCAGGCAAGCGTCGAGGAAAATATCCGCTTTGCCCGCGAAATCGATCGGGCGCGGGAAAGCGGCGACGAACCGTATCTGGTAGAAGCGCATATAGGGGCTCATGCGCCGTTTACGGTTCCTGATGAGGGGCTATTAATGCTTCGCGAAGCATTAAAAACAACCGGGCGCGGCCTGCATATTCATATGGCGGAAGACCGTTACGACGTTTCTCACAGCCACCATCACTACGGTAAAGATCTGCTGGTACGCCTGGCGGAGTTCGATCTCATCGATAGTAAAACGCTGGTAGCGCACGGGCTGTATCTGTCGGAAGCTGATATTGAACTGCTGAACGAGCACGATGGTTTCCTTGTCCATAACGCCCGCTCTAACATGAACAACCACGTTGGTTATAACCAGCAGTTGACGGCGTTTCGCAACCTGGCGCTGGGTACCGACGGCATCGGCTCCGATATGTTTGAAGAACTCAAGTTCGCTTTCTTTAAACACCGCGATGCCGGCGGGCCACTGTGGCCGGATAGCTTTGCGCGGGCATTAAGCAACGGTAACACGCTGCTTAGCCGCAACTTTAACGACCGTTTCGGCCGTATTGAGGCAGGCTATAAGGCGGATTTAACCATCAGCGATTATATTCCGCCGACGCCGCTGCTGGCGGCGAATCTCGCCGGGCATATCGCCTTCGGTCTGGGGGCCAGCCACGTTCATAGCGTGATGGTAAATGGCGTCATGGTCTATGAGGATCGGCAGTTCGCTATTGATTGCGATACGATTTTCGCCGAAGCGCGGAAGGTGGCGAAGAAGATGTGGCAGCGGATGGATGCGTTGCCGTAAACCCATCACGGCAAAACAAAACCCGGTCGCTGTACCGGGTTTATTTTTTGGCTTCTACCGGGGCTATAAATAGCACAGAAACATCGATCGGGTAGCCCGGATAAGACGCAGTGCGTCGCCATCCGGGACTCTCCTACAAGCTCAACAAACTGGCGCTGGCGATCGTTCTCTGTTTCTGCAGCGCCGCCAGGGCCTCACCGGTCATCAGCGATATTGCCGCCGTTGGGCACACCGATACGCAGGCCGGGCCACCATCTCGCTGCTCGCAGAGATCGCACTTCACAATAACCGGCGGATGCGCCGCCGATGTTTCGATAGTAATCGCGCCAAATGGGCAGGCGACGACGCAGCTCTGGCAGCCAATGCAGCGCCCGGCATCGGCCTCGACCCGCTCGGCGCCCATCGCCAATGCGCCGGTCGGACAGACCCCAACGCATGGCGCGTTTTCACACTGATGGCACATCACCGGCACGCTCAACGTGTCGAGTCGCATCACCTTCAATCGCGGATGAAATTCCGCCCCTTCCGCCACATGCTCCAGTGCGCAGGCGACTTCGCAGGTACGACAGCCGATACAGGCCTGTGAACTGGCAAGAATAAAATGGGTCATCACCGTTCCTTATGGTCAAATCGCGCCAGCATTTCGCTTGCGGCCTGGCGCCCGGCAACCATAGCCGTCACCACCAGATCGGCGCCATGTACCGCATCGCCGCCGGCATAGATTTTGTCATGGCTGGTCTGTGTGGTGCCGCGACCTTTGCCGCCCGTTACAATCTGCCCCCAGCGGTCAAGTTTGATGCCATGCCCCCGCAGCCACGGCATGTCGTGAGCCTGGAAACCAAACGCCAGCACCAGCACATCGGCCGGGAGTTCGAATTCTGAACCGGCAATTGGCCGCGGGCGCCGGCGGCCATCCGGCCCTGGTTCACCCATTTCGGTACGGATCATCCCGACGGCGCTGACCTGGCCTTTACGGTTACGCAGGATATATTGCGGCTGAACGTTAAACTGAAACGCCACGCCCTCCTCCCGCGCGTTCACCACCTCTTTTTTCGATCCTGGCATGCTTAACTCATCGCGACGATAGGCGCAGGTTACGCTCTCGGCTCCGCGACGCACCGCGGTGCGCAAACAGTCCATCGCCGTATCGCCGCCGCCCAGCACCACCACCCGCTTACCCTTAATGTCGGTTAACGGATATTCGGCGCTCTCTTCAATACCCATCACCTCACGGGTATTGGCAATCAGGAACGGCAGCGCCTGAATAACACCCGGCGCGTCTTCGCCATCAAGACCCGCGCCCATCAGCCCATAGGTGCCGACGCCTAAAAAGACCGCATCGTAGTTAGCCAGCAGTTCGCTAAAGTCCACGTCGCGCCCCACTTCCTGATTGAGATGGAAACGAATCCCCATATCGCTGAAGATCTCGCGCCGCAGCGCCATTACCGTTTTTTCCAGCTTGAAAGACGGAATGCCGAAAGTCAGCAGCCCGCCAATTTCAGGATGTTTATCAAAAACATCAACCTGTACCCCGGCGCGCGCGAGAATATCCGCGCAGCCCAGTCCCGCCGGGCCGGCGCCGATAATAGCCACGCGTTCCTGACGCGGGGCAACCTCGCCTGTGGTTGGCCGCCAGCCCATCGCCAGCGCGGTATCGGTGATATAGCGTTCCAGATTGCCAACCGCCACCGCGCCGCCTTCGTTTTTCAGCGTACAGGCACCCTCGCATAGCCTGTCCTGTGGGCAGACCCGGCCGCAGATTTCCGGCAGCGAACTACTTTGATGACAGAGTTCTGCGGCCTCAATAATCTTGCCCTCACGCACCAGTCGGATGAAATCAGGAATATGGTTGTGTAACGGGCAGGTCCAGTTGCACCAGGCTTTTTGCGCACAGTACAGGCAACGCTCGCTTTCATATTCGGCATCACATTCGCTAAGGCGCTGGTAGATCTCGGCAAAATGCGCTTTTCGCTCTTCCGCGGCAAGCTTCTTCGCCCCCACCCGCGGCGCTTTATCCAGGATCGCTTCGCGCCTTGCGCCACGACGCTCGGCTAGCGGCTGCCCCTGGGCAGAACGGATTTGTCTTTCCCGCTGCAACCGCTTCAGGGCGCTCTCGTCCATTACGCGCAGCGCCTGAGTCGGGCAACTGGCCACGCAGGCCTGCTCTGCTGAGGGGCGATCGCGACAAAGATCGCATTTTTGCGCCAGCTGCGGGCCATCTTCCCCGCTGGCGACCATCTCGATTGCGCCAAATGGGCAAGCGACGACGCAGTTTTTGCAACCGATACACTCGGACTGGGTAAACTGGATGCTGTCGTTGGCGACATACAGCGCCTGGGTCGGGCAGGAGGTGACGCAAGGCGCGTCGTTGCAATGGTGGCAAGTGGTCGCAGTACTGGTATTCCGGTGGAAGACAACATGGATGCGCGGAACAAACGCGCTGCGCTGTGCCGGCCAGGCATCCTGATGATGCGCCGTGACGCAGGCCACTTCGCAGGCATGACATCCAATACAGTTCGCAACATCGGCCACAATAAATCGATTCATTTGCTTCCCTTTTATTCTTCTGGAATAGTCTTAGGGATGGATTGCAATATTCGGGCGATATTTGGCGCTCAACTTATGTAGCCATTCATTTTTGCGAGTCAGCTCAAATTATTACTCTCCTGTGGCTCTCGAATAAATAAAACCTCATCAAATCACCGGGATGGCATCTCAATTCCGCCCTGACTTTTTATCATTTTTATCTTCTTAGCGCTTATTTCGCCTACCAAAATGAGACGATATATATCTCAAACTGATATTCGCCATTTTTATTTCTGATGCCCGCTCGCAACGTTAAACAGGCCAGCAAGAAATAGACAAGCCAACCCGTGATTGATTTCACAAATATATTACTCCACTGCCGCATCGCTCATTTTTGGCACAGCTTACGCATAACCCTCCTAACGCATAAGCAACTCCGTGCGCGTTATACGCTGGTGAACATCATCAGCAGAGGGAGGCAATGGCCTTCGAATCGTAACTTCTGCCCTTTCAGTTCGGCACGGGCGGAAGTCGTAAAGGAGACAACTACTTCATGAAAGATTTTGCCATTCCGGCCTCACGCAATACGGCGACTGTCGCGCCGGTCGATGAGGTCCTGCCAATTACGCAAATGATTCTCTATGGATTGCAGCACGTGCTGGTGATGTACGCCGGGGCGGTGGCGGTACCGCTGGTGGTGGGCAACGCGGTCGGTTTGCCTGCGGAGCATATTATTTTATTAATCAGCGCCGATTTGTTTATTTGCGGCGCCGCGACCATCGTGCAATCGATGGGCATCAAGCAGTGGTTGGGCTGCCGCCTACCGCTGATCCAGGGCTGTACTTTCGCCGCGCTGATCCCGATGGTGCTTATTGGTAAAGAGTACGGTATCGGGGCGATCTCCGGCTCGGTTATCGTCTCCGGCATTTTTATCCTCTGCTGCGCGCCGTGGATTAGCCGCCTGATTCGCTTCTTTCCAAAGGTGGTGATGGGCGGCATTGTAACGCTGATCGGCCTCTCTATTATGCCGGTCGCGGGAGGATGGATTGGCGGCGGCAGCAGCGAGATGGCCGGTTTCGGCGATCTCTTCTCGCTGCTGATGGCGGCCATCACGCTGGTCATTATTCTTAACCTGTATACCTTCGCAACCGGCGTGGTCAAAAACACCTCGGTGCTGATCGGGCTGGTGATCGGCACTATTTTATGGAGCTTCTTCAAGCCGCTGGATTTTAACCTCGTCAACGCTACGCCTTGGTTGCATCTGCCACAGGTGATGCAGTTCGCCCGGCCTGAGTTTCATATCGTGCCCGTCGCCCTGCTGTCGATGGTCATGGTGGTGGTGATGGTCGAAACCATGTCGTCCATCATGGCGACCGGCGATATCGTCGGTAAACAGGTCACGGCCAGCATGCTGCGTAACGGCCTGAATACCTGCGGACTGGCGACGACGATCTGTGGCTTCTTTAACCTGTTTCCCTACGCGGCCTTTGCGCAAAACGTCGGCCTGATTGGCCTGACCGGCGTACGCAGCCGCTTCGTGGTGTCGGTCTCGGGCGTCATTCTGATGCTGATGGGCATTTTCGCCAAAATGGCGGCGCTGGTGGTACTGATTCCGAAACCGATCCTCGGCGGCGCCGGTATCGTTATGTTCGGCATGGTTGCTGTTTCCGGTATTCGTACTCTCGGTCAGGTCAACTATCGCAACAATAACAACGGGATGGTGGTCGCACTCACCCTTGGTCTCGGCATGATGCCGGTGCTGGTGCCGAATCTGTTTACCCAGTTCCCGCCAATGATGCAGCTGTTTCTGCACAGCGGCATCACTATCGGCACCCTGACAGCGATTGTCGCCAACCTGACGCTGAACGGCAGCGTGCCGTTCCGAATTTCCCACGATGTCCCGGAACCGGACCCGGCGCCGCCGAGCGCGGCTGCCCGCAACATGGCCGTGCGTACGGTACGCATGTGGCTGCTGCTGCGCAAAGTACAGAAAGGTCAAACCGCCGCTGACGGCCAGGAGTGATTCATGTCTATGTCGCAACGTCTGCTTTTTGCACTGTTGATGATGGCCCTGATGGCGGTTCCCGCCATCCAGGACGCCATTACCCTCGGAATTAACAGCCGTTTTATCTATCTGTTGCCGTACTATTTTTAAGGAGTCACACGATGGAAAAAGTCACCACCGTCTGTCCCTACTGCGCCGCTGGCTGTAAGCTGCGGCTGGTGGTGGACGACGGCATGGTCGTCGGCGCCGAAGCGGCCATGGGGAAAAACAATCAGGGAACCCTGTGTCTGAAAGGCTATTATGGCTGGGATTTCATTAACGATACCCAGATCCTGACCCCGCGTCTCAAAACCCCCATGCTCCGTCGTAAGCGTGGCGGCAAACTGGAAGCCGTCTCCTGGGATGAGGCGCTCGATTACGTCGCCACCCGCCTTGGCGCCATTAAAGAAAAATATGGCCCGGACGCGATCCAGACCACCGGCTCCTCCCGCGGGACCGGTAATGAAACCAACTACGTGATGCAAAAATTCGCGCGCGCCGTTATTGGCACCAATAACGTCGACTGCTGCGCTCGCGTCTGACACGGCCCTTCGGTTGCAGGTCTGCACCAGTCGGTCGGTAATGGCGCCATGAGTAATGCCATCACGGAGATTGATAACACCGACCTGGTGTTTATCTTCGGTTACAACCCGGCGGATTCCCACCCTATCGTGGCGAATCACGTCATTAACGCCAAACGCAACGGGGCGAAAATCATCGTCTGCGACCCGCGCAAGATTGAAACCGCGCGCATCGCCGACATGCACATCGCGCTGAAGAACGGCTCGAATATCGCGCTGCTCAACGCCATTGGCCACGTCATTATTGAAGAGGATCTGTACGATAAATCCTTCGTCGCCAGCCGTTCCGAAGGCTTCGAGGAGTATCGCAAAATCGTCGAAGGCTACACGCCGGAGTCGGTGGAAGAGATAACCGGCGTCAGCGCTCAGGAGATCCGCGCCTGCGCCCGGATGTACGCCAGCGCCAAATCCGCCGCCATCCTGTGGGGCATGGGCGTCACCCAGTTCTACCAGGGCGTGGAGACCGTGCGGTCGCTGACCAGCCTCGCGATCCTCACCGGCAACCTCGGCAAGCCGAGCGTCGGCGTCAATCCGGTACGCGGGCAGAACAACGTCCAGGGCGCCTGCGATATGGGCGCGCTGCCGGATACCTATCCGGGCTACCAGTACGTTAAGTTCCCGGAAAACCGCGAGAAGTTTGCCAGAGCCTGGGGCGTCGACAGCCTGCCGGAGCATACCGGTTATCGCATCAGCGAGCTGCCGCACCGCGCCGAACACGGCGAAGTCCGCGCGGCGTACATTATGGGCGAGGATCCGCTGCAGACCGATGCCGAGC